>QFOV01000212.1 GCA_003248565.1 Stenotrophomonas sp. | reverse complement strand
CTCTGCAGGCGCTGCATGTAGTCGCCACCGGCACTGCCTTCGCCGCCACGTGCCTGCGCAAGCAGGGCGTCGTACAGGTCACGACCCTTCGGCGTCAGCGCAAGACCGCGCTGTTCGATCTCACCGAAGCGCGCGGTGTGGGTGCCGGCCTCGTTGTCGGCTCCCGACGGGAAATGCACCATTTCCTCCAGCGCCTTGAAGCTGGTCTGGCGCAGCAGGATGGCGCAGTCGCGGCGCGGCGGGCCTTCGATCACGGCCTTTGCCGCCAGACCACGCTCGTGCATCGCCGCCTGTGCGGCATCGATGTCCAACGTGCGCGGGGTGAGGTGGTTGATATGCGGGCCACGGAAACTGACCACGTCGGCGACCAGGCGATGCGCACCGTGCAGGGCGTGATAGGTCTCCAGCGACACGGTTGCTTCGTTGTGCCAGCGGAAGGTTTCCAGCGACTCGACGACAAAGCGCCAGGCATCGTCTTCGCTCAAGCCACCATCACGCTCGCACTGCTCGATCAGCTGCAGCGCGCCAGCGGTGAAGATGTTGCGGCGGGCCAGGATCTCGGCGGCCTGCTCGCGCAGCGCGGCGTCCTCGATCAACTCCAGCCGCAGCAGCGAGGTGAACACGCGGAACGGGTTGCGGTTCAAGGACTCGCCGTCGACCGGCCGGAAGGCAGTGGAATGCACCGGTACGCCGGCCACCGACAGATCGTAATAGCCCACCGGCTGCATGCCCATCACCGCGAACAGGCGGCCAAGCGTAGCCAGCTCCTGCGCGGTGCCGACACGGATCGCGCCATGGCGCTCCACGTCCAGGCGCTCGCGTTCGCCACTGCGCTGCATCTGCGCAGCCAGCTCCGGCTGCGCTGCGAGGACGTCGGCGTTGATCGCGCCAACCAGTTCCACCAGCGTGCCGTACAACGGCACTTCGGTGCGGTACATATGCGACATCGCCTGCGAGAACAGGCTGCGGATGTGATCGGGCGAAACGAAACGGTCGGCGGTCATGACAAAGCGCTTTGACGCGAAATCGAAGGAACGCCATTTTCGCCCGGAATCGCCCCTTGCGCCTATCTGCAGGGCAGCAAATACCGCTGCGGTTTACTCCGCGTCACTCTTGCGCGCTGCCGCCTCGCGCTGGGCGCGGTCGCCGAGCTGGCGCTGCAGCAGCGCGTCCAGCGTGATCGGCCGGTCCCAGTGGTCGAAACTGGCGACGATGGCGTGGCGCAGGGCCCGCCAGCGCAGGTTGTCCGGGGCCGGCTGCAGGCCAGCCAACACCTCTTTCCAGCTGGCCTCGGGCTGCTGTGCGCGCGCCTTCACCGCGGTACGGCAGTTGCTGCCGTTGAGCTTGCCCCAGAAGCAGGCCAGATAGACATCGCCGGGCTTCCAGCCATGGTCCTGCAGCAAGGCCTGCACATAGCCCGGGCGGGCACTGGCATAACGCGCCAGCTCATCGACGAAGGCTTCCGGGTAGCGCGCGGCATAGGCGTTGATATCGGCCAGTTGCTTGTCCACCCAGGCGTCACCGGTGGCCGGCGCGTAGACCTCGGCCACCGCTGCCGCTGCCGGCTGTTGTGCCAGCAACGGCAGGGGCAGCACGGCAGCTGCCAGCAATCCAAGCCGCAGCAGCAAGCCTGTGCGACGTGGAGATTGCCGGGAGCCTACCGCGCTCACCTCAGTTGCCTTGCGCCGCTGCAGCCTGCGCGGCGACGGCACGCACCGCTTCCGGCCACTGGTGGGCGGTATCGGCGTGGTGCAGGCGCGGTTCTTCCGCGGAGACACCATGCTCAGCCTCGTGCGCCCAGGTCATTGCGTACGGGGTATGGATGCCCCAGCCACCCAGACCCAGCACCGGCTCGATATCCGAGCGCAGCGAATTGCCGACCATCACGAAGCGCTCGGCCGGCATGTTGAACTCGGCCAATACCTTGGCGTAGGTGGACTGATCCTTCTCCGAGATGATCTCGATGCGCGGGAACAGGTCCAGCAGGCCGGAACGCTCGATCTTCTGCTCCTGATGGAACAGATCGCCCTTGGTGATCAACACCACCGGGTAATCGGCAGCGATGGCCGCCACGGCGTCGCGGACGCCATCGATGACATCCACCGGATGCTCAAGCGTGCGGCGGCCGATCTCGACGATCTGGCGCAGGTCGTGCGCGGAGATCTTCTCGTCAGTAAGCTCGATGGCGGCTTCCAGCATCGACAGGGTCATGCCCTTGGCGCCGTAGCCGAACACGGCCAGGTTGCGCCGCTGCACCTTGAGCAGATGCTGGGCGGTGCCGGCATCGTGCAGGTCGATGTAGTTGCTGAGGATCAGGCCAAATTCGTGCTCGGCCTTCTGGTAATAGTCTTCGCTCTTCCAGAGCGTGTCATCGCCGTCGAAGCCGACCAGGCCGATGGCGGAGGGGGAAGTCTGCGTGTTCATGCCGCACAGGATAGCAATCTGCCCTGCGGTGAATAGGGGATTGCGTCTGGAAGGCGCGGTTTTGCTGGCTGGTTTGACAGCTCGAGCAAAGTGCAACGGCAAGAGCCCCCCTCCCCAGCCCTCCCCTGCGCTGTGCGCAAGGGAGGGAGCGGACCGCGCAAACTGCTGGTTCATCGCGCAATGCCGCTTCTACCCCCGCCCTTGCGCATAGCGCAGGGGAGGGTTGGGGAGGGGTGCTCTTCGAGCCCTACCCGGTTACCAATCAATTCTTATGCGCAGCCGCATAAGCCCGGTACTCATCCGGCGTCAGCTTGCCGTCCTTGTCGCTGTCGGCCTCATCAAACACCTGGGCCAGGCCAGCATTGGCCTGCGACTCGGTCTTGCTGATGGCGCCATCACCATCGGCATCCACATCTGCCCAACTCTGGCCGCCTCCAGCCGCAGCCGAGGCCTTGGCGGCGCTGCTTGATGCACTGGCAGCAGCGTTCTGCGCCTGTTCTGCCGAATCCTGTGCCTGCGCAGCCTGTGCCTGCGCGGCGGCGGCCTGATCCTGTGCATCCTGCGCCATTGCCGGCAGTGCAAGCGCGGAACCTACGATGGCAACCAGGGCGAACAGCGGAGTGCGATTACGTACGGTCATCAGGTCTTCCTCGTGTATTGGCTAAAGCGCGGAAATTCCGCACGCCCCAACCCTGACAAGTCGCGCCTGAATCGCTTGCACCCCAAGAAACCGCAGCGAACATCCTGTTAACCACCTGCACCGGATCAGCGGTTACCGCCCCTGTTAGCCGTGCATGAAGTGAAAGTAAGCCACTGATTAGAGCGTTCCAAGCATCGTGCTTATCGATGCGATGCCGACGCCTCAAGCATCATGCGTGGTGTCAGCCAGCGGTTGCCGCGAACTGAACAACAACCAACCCAGGCCGACGCCAACGGCTACGCCGATCAACTCAAACAGCACGCGCGTGCCCAGCTGGTCCGGGTCATGGATCGAAGCCAACGCCAATCTGGCGTACAGCGGCGACTGCAGATTGACCATGCCCAGCGAAAAAAGCTTCCAGCCATCCACGCCAGCAGCGATGGCCGCCGCTATCAGCGCGGAATAGGCGATGGCGTGGCCGTGCCGCAGCCCGGCACGCCGGCACACCTGCCACCACAGCGCAAACACCACAAAGCCGATCGTCAGGGCGATCAAGCCAGCTTCCAGCGAGCCGAGCAGGCCGTAATGCAGAACCAGATTCATGGGCGCAGCGCGGTCCATTCAGGGAATCGCAGTCTAACCGCCCCTGCCCCGCTCAACGCACCGGGAAGTCGTAGGCCGTGGTCGGCGTGGGCTCGGGCTTGAAGGTGTAATGCCACCATTCCATTGGATAGTTGGCAAAGCCCTGCGCCTGCATCGCATCCAGCAGCAGCTGCCGGTTCTGCTTCTGCGTCGCGCTGATATCGGGATTGGCGGTATGCGCCAGCACATCGAAGCGGTCGAAGCCGGTGCCCATGTCCAGGGCGGTGCACGGCATGCTGCGGCAATCCAGCACGCCCAGATCCACCGTCGCCGCCCGGCTATGGCCAGAGGTTTCGGCGATGTAGCCGTCGAGCAGGCGGCTCTTGTCGATGTTGGGGTAATAGCGCTGCTTGGCGATCTGATCCTTGCCATCGTGCACCCAGGCGACGAACGAGGTCACCGAATGCACCGGCCGGTAGCAGTCAAACACCTGCAGTCGATACCCCTGCGCGCGCAGTCCGCGCTGCACCCGCGCCAAGGCCTGCGCCGCCGGCTGCAGCAGATAGCAACGCGGTGCTTCATAGCCGGGGACGACGCGACCGGTGAAGTTGTCGGTGCCGGCGTAGCGGATATCCAGGGCGATGTCCGGGGCCAGCGTGGTGACATCGACGATGCCTGCCTGTGCCGGCGTCTTTGCCGGCGATACCTGCACCTGCTGGGCAAGCACGGTGAACGGCAACAGTGCCAGCAACAACGGCAACGATTTAGTGGCAATCGCCACGGCGTTGGAATTCCAGATCGGGGTAGTCATAGCTGAAGTCGATATCCGGGTCGATGGCTCGTAGATGCAGCAGCGGATGTTGGGCGTCGCCGGAGAATTCCAGCCAGGCATCGGCATCTTCGCCCAATCCCTGCCAGGCCACATACCAGCGTTCACCGGCACGCATCACCTGTCCACTCATGCGCGGCGACTTGGCCGAGGCGAACTGCAGCTTGCCATCACGCGGGCACAAAGACACCTCCCCGAACCACGGGTCCTGCCAGACACCAGCCTTGCTGCCGAACTCGGCCGGCGTGGCCGCACGTGCCTTCGGCAATGCAGGGCGCACATGTCCTGCCGAACGGCGCTGCGCGGCAGCGTCATCAATCAACCTGGCGTAATGCAGCACGTCATTGTTCGCCGCCGGTGCGGTGTAATGCTTGAGCATGGCCTGCATCAGCGCCGTGCGTGCGTCTTCGCCCTCACCGTTGATCAGGATCACCACGCCGGTCTTGCGATCCGGCAGCAAGGCCAGCGAGGAATACATGCCGGACAAGGTGCCGGTATGCGCGACCTTCCACTGCCCATCCATATCCGACAGACGCCAGCCATAGCCATAGGCGTAGAAGTGCGTGTTGTCCCAGTCGCGCAGGCGTTGGCTGATCGGCATCGGCATATGTGCGGTCCATAGCGCACGCCGCTGGGTCGCATCCAACCACCCCGGTGCCTGCGCCGGATCCAGCAGCACCTGCATCCAGCGCAACATGTCGTTGAGGCTGCAGCGGATACCGCCGGCAGCCATCGATGGGAAATCGGTGACCTGTGCAGGATCGCGTTCGGCGGCGATGTTGCGCTTGCCATCACGATGATGCGGCTGCGCGATATTGCCGAGCGCCGCGGGTGACCACGCGCCTACCTGGCAGCGCTGCATGCCCAGCGGCTGGAAGATTTCCTCGCGCACCAACTGTGCGTATGGCTTTCCGCCCACAGCAGCGGCGACTTCACCGGCCGCCACATACATGAGGTTGTCGTAGGCGTACTCGCTACGGAAGCTGCCAGTCGGCTTCAGATGCGCCAAGCCGGCAATGATGTCCTCGCGATCAAAGTTGTTCGGTTCTGGCCACAACATCAGGTCGCCAGCGCCCAGGCCGAGGCCGCTGTTATGGATCAGCAGGTCGCGCACCTGCATGTTGCGCGTCACCCACGGGTCTTGCATGCGGAACTGCGGCAAGTGCCTGGTGACCGGATCATCCCAGCGCAGCTTGCCGGCCTGCACCAAGCGCGCAAGGACCGCAGCGGTCATCGCCTTGGTGTTGGAGGCGATCTTGAACAGGCTGTCGTCGTTGATTGCAGCGCCCTCGCCCGCTACCGGGAAGCTGATAGCGCTGCACCGCCTGCTCGACCAACGCGTCCATCCGCGCGTTGTCGGCATCAGCGGCGAGCACCGGGCTTGCCGCAAGCACGGCAACGATGGCCAACAGCAGTTTCAATCGCATCCTTACTCTCCGCAAAAGCGAACGGCCCGCCGAAGCGGGCCGTTCTCACACACTACGTCAGAAGTTCCAGTTGACCATCAGCTGCGCATAACGCGGTGCCTGCCAACGGGTTCCGGTACCAAAGGTGTCACGCATGACACCCGGCTGGCCTTCGTAGCGGGCAGCCACGTTGATCACTTCCTGGGTATTGATCAGGTTGTAGACCGACAGGCTGGCCTTCAGGTCAATGCCCTCAACCGGCAGTGTCCAGGTGACGGTTGCACCCAGGTTGTAGGTCCAAGGCATGCGCCCGAAGTCACCGCGTGGCGAATACCTGTACACGCGGTCCTGCCACGGTCCAGCGCACTTGTCCACGCACAGCCAACCAGTGCCACCACCACTGCCCGTACTGGTGTAGCTGGCAATCGCCGCATTCTCATCCGGCCAGGTCACGCCGAATGCGGTGATCGGGCCACCGGACAGCGCGGTGAAGGTGCTGCCGAACGACCACATTTCATTGAGCTTGTAGCTGGCGCGCAACTTGATCTGGTGACGGTGGTCGTTGAAAAGATCACCGTAGCGCTGGTTGTTGGCGGGGTGATCCCAGTGCTGGACCATGCCGGTGTCGGCGTAGTTGGTATCCGAGTTGACCGGACCTTCGTGGTTGCCCGACGACTTGGACCACAGGTAGGACGCGTTGAATGCCCACTTGTCGTCCCACGCGCGGTCGACCTGCAGCTCGATCGACTTGTAGGTGCGCTTGGGCTTGGAGTAACCGATGATCTTCTCGCTGCCGGCCATGATGTAGCCCTCCTTCGAGGTGTCGATCGTGACCCAGCCGTCTTCCGCACAACCCATCGCCTTGGTACCCCACAGGGTCAGCTTGTCACCCGGGTTGGCGATCGGCCACAAGTTGCCATGACGCTTGCCGCACAGCGCGTTGATGCGCATGTCATCCATGGCATTGGGCATGCGCCGGTAGGTACCGGTGACGCCCCAGGACCATGCCTGGTTGATCATGCTCTGGAAGCCGAGGATCGCTTCGTCCTGATAGACCGCATCCAGGTCACGATCAACGCTCTGCCGAAGATCCTGCACGACGATGTTCTGTGACTGGTCAACCGGACCGATCTGCGAGCCGATGATCGGCGCCATGTACGCCGCGCCGGTGACAGGATTGGTCTCCTGGCGCCAGCCGTCCAGCGCATAGTAGGTGTACTCGTCGAGCAGACCGCCGGCGAAGTTATAGCTCAGGATGCTCGGGATCGGCATGTAGTAGCGACCGAGGTTACCGAACAACTTGGTGCTGCCATCACCCTTCATATCCCACGAGAAGCCCAGACGCGGCGAGAACAGGTTGTCCTGCTTGGTGAAGGTGGTCCCCACCGTGGTCATGTTCTCGAAGTTGTCCATGCGCACGCCAAGATTCAGCATCAGGTGCGGAGTGACACTCCAGTTGTCTTCCAGGTAAAAGGCGCTGGCCTTGATGTCGAACACACCACCGTCGGCACGTTCACGCGCGCGAAGAATGGCATTCACTCCGGTGGGAACCACCGCGCCGTTATCAAGCAGATTTCCCGGCTGTGTGCCGTATGCGGTGTAGTACTTGCGGGTGGGCCCCGGGTACTTGGTCTTGCGATCGGTGGTCATCAACTCGTGATCCCAACCGAACCGCAGCTGGTGATCGCCGAGAACCCACTCGAAATCCAGTCGCTTGGCAATACGCTCGTCTTCATGGTCCACGACCGTGCCACCCGGATGGCAGCCGAGCACCGGGCTACCCATCGCGCGATAAGTCGCGCCATAACTTGCGTTTTCGTAGGTAACGTAATCGCACTGCGTGTCCGCCGGCGAGCGGTTGTAGCTGCTGCTGCGATTGATGCCGTACATCGCCTTGGCGGTGAAGTTGTCACCGAAATGGCCGGTATATGTCAGCGAACCACTGGTGCCACCACTGGAAGCGGTCGATTGGCTCGGTGCGCCGCTGCCGATGGTCGAATTGGCGAAATCATAGGTATAGATCTCGGAATCAACATCGCCCTTGTCGGAAAACGCCATCGCCTCCAGAAGGTGGTTGTCAGTGATGTTCCAATCCAGCTTGGTCCCCCAGAAGCCGTTGTTCGACTCGGCTTTGGTCCAGCTGTTGCCTGCGGCATTGGTGTTGCCGGAATTGGTGTCACGCTGCTCATACATGGCGAACAGGAACAGCTTGTCCTTTACCAGCGGACCGGATGCCCAGCCATTGGTCTTGGTGAAGCTGCGACTGTCGTGGCTGGAGCGGACATTGGTCCTGCCATCCTTGTAGTAATGATCGTCGGCTTTTGAACGGAACGCGGAAGGTTCGAACGTGACCGACACGCCCCCCTTGAGCTCATTGCTGCCCGAGCGGCTGACCGCATTGATCACGCCGCCGGTGGAACGACCGAACTCAGCCGAATAGCCGCCGGTCTTGATCTGGAATTCTTCGAAGAACGCGAAAGGCGCACTCGAGAAGCTCTGCCGCTTGTAGAAATCGGTGACGTTCAAGCCATTGATGAAGATCGAGTTCTCGGCCACAGAAGAGCCGCCAAACGAGACACCACCAAACGATGAATTGCCCGCGATCACACCCGGCGCCAGCATCGCCACCGAGGTCAGATCCTGCGGCACTGGCATGCGTGCGAGATCTTCGCGATTGATGTTGAAGGAGGACTCCGTGGAGTACACATCCACACGATTCACGATCTTGGAGCCGACAACCTGGACAGAGTCCAAGGTAACAGCGCTGCTCGATCCACCACCCAGATTGACATTGGTTGTGCCGCCCAGCGACACGTTGACCGCCACCGGCTCCTTGTCGACTTCCCCGTCCCGCTTGACCTGCAGGCTGTAGTCGCCCACCGGCAGCTGGCTCAGGCGATACGAGCCATCAGCACCGACGGTTACGGTACGGGTCAAACCCGTCGCTTTGTTCACAACGGTGATCTGATCACCGGAGTTTGCGCGGCCGGCAATCGCACCGTTCGCACTCTGTGCCATCACGCTCGGCGCCATCACGCCAAGACAAGCACCCAATGCGACGGTCAACGCCGCTCTTTTCAACATTTTCCTGTTCATCCCCTGCTCTCTCCTGCAGACGTAAATCGATAAGTAAGACAACGGTTACGACGTTCTATTACTTGGACTCCGGCGCCAGAACCTGCGACTGGAAGTCGTATTGCCACTGGTTGAAGTAAAGGTTCCCCCCTTCCCACTCAACCTCACCTCGTTGCAGATCAACGGTCTCCGAGCGGAAGTGCTGCTTGGCAGGCACGAACGCGCGTGAGTAGTCATCGTTGAACGCGATGCGGTAGGCATCCAGCCCGCCGAAATAGAAATTGCGTTGTTCGGGCTGGTCGCTGTCCAGTGCGCCCGTGCTTACATCCATCGGCACCCAGCCGTAGGGCGCAAGATAGAGCGCGCCCCAATCGTGCAGGTTGTTGTAGCCGACCTCGTTGTCCGAATACACCATGCCCGACTGCCAGCGCGCCGGGATGCCGTTCATGCGCAGCAGCGAGATCAGCAGCAAGGTCTGCTGGCCACAATCGGCATGCCCGGCATGCAGCGCGTAGTCGGAAATATTGCTGATCGTCGAATACTCGCGGGCGCCGCCCCACGGAATCGCATCCACCGCGTCGAACAACTTTTTGGCGACGCGGTAGGGATTGGTTTCATTACCCACCGCCTTGCGCGAGAACTCGCGCATGGCCGGGGTGAACACCACATGCGGTGCGCGCTCGGCCAGATAGGGTTGCAGCTCTGGATCCCGCGGCGTTGGCAGCACCTTGTCGGGATCGATGATGAAACGGCGCGCGGAGATGGTGAGCTCGTAGCTGACCGAGAACTCGGTGGGCGTGCCAGCCACGGCCTTGCGTTCGAGGTAGGCGGTACGCTGCAGCGTGTCTTCGGGTGCGATCTGCGCGCCCTGCGGCACGCTGGACAGCCATTGGATGTTGTCCTGCTGGCCGGGTATCGAACGCGGATAGGGCAGCCAGGCGCGCACCGTCTTCCCCGCCGGCACCGCATCGGCGTCGACCTTGATGGACTGGGTGATGCGCACCCGCCGCGGGCTGATGCTGGTCTGCCTTGATCACCTCGATATGGTGCGAGCCCAGTCGCTCGTACGGGCCAGGCCGGGAAACACGCTTGTCGGCCGGCCGCCGGTTGGAGGCCTCGGCACTGAACAGGAACAGATTGTTCGGTGCGCGCTTGAACCAGCGACGCTGGCCGTCGATGTCGAGGTGCTCGATCAGGCCGGCGTCATCCCAGGCCTTGAATTCTTCATCACGCAGATCCGGCACCGACCTGCGCACGGCGGCCTTGGCCTGCGCTTCGTCCAGGGTGAAATCCAGGCGGATGCGGCGCATGCGTTCCTGCTGGAACAGGTAGGCGGCGCGGCGGTCGGCATCGATGCCGGGTGCTGCCAGTGCCTTGTCGATCTCGGCCTGCGCACCAGCAAAATCGCCACGGTCCACACGCGCCGTCAACCCGGGCAGCGCCGTCAATAATGGCGCCTCACCGGCATAGGCGATCCAGGCCACGCTCATGCACAAGGCAGAGGCGAGGACCGTGCGGGCGAACGGGACGCAGGCAAAGCGGGCAGAATCGGCGTTTGAAGCCACGGCAACACTTCCACGTGCAGGGTGGTTAACGCTGTGTAACACGCACCCGATAGCCGGTCAATAATTTATTCTTGCTTTCGACGG
>QFOV01000211.1 GCA_003248565.1 Stenotrophomonas sp. | reverse complement strand
GTCGGCTTCTGCGTGGTCGTGGCCAGCGAAGGCATCCACACCGCCGACGGCCAGTTCGTCGCCGATGCCGGCGGGGTCAAGGATTCCTTCGGCCACACCCAGCTCGGCGGTGTCGCCTCGTACCTCGCAGGCAAGGTCAAGGCCGAACTCGGCTACAAGGTGCACTGGACCCTGCCCGACTACCTGCAGCGCTCGGCCCGCCATATCGCCTCCAAGACCGACTGGGAACAGGCACAGGCGGTGGGCAAGGCAGCGGTGCAGTTCGCACTGAAGGGACAGAACTCGGTGATGCCGGTAATCGTGCGCAGCTCGGACGTGCCATATCGCTGGAAGATCGAAGCCGCGCCGCTTTCCAAGGTCGCCAACCACGAAAAGAAGATGCCGTCCAGCTTCATCCGCAAGGACGGCTTCGGCATCACCGAGAAGGCGCGCCGCTACCTGCAGCCGCTGATCCGCGGCGAAGCGCCGCTACCGTATGGCCGCGATGGCCTGCCGAAATACGTGACCCTGAAGAACGTCGCCGTGGCGAAGAAGCTGGCAGCCTGGGAGGGCTGATGTCGCGCCGTCACCGGTGCTGTCTGCGGCCTCCGCGTCGCTTCACTGCTGGTTCCAGGGCGATGCAGTGCATCGCCCTGCTGCTATGCATGGCGTCCGCGCAACTGGCAGGCGCCGGTGGTGCGCAGCAAACTGCGCGAACGTTACGGCAACCATGTCCCCTTGGCCGAGCCGGTGATTTCACCAGCGGCCATCTGCGCCTCACCCTTGCTGGTGACGGTTGACCAGCGCTGACGGAAGCACGGTGTAGTGCCGAGCCATGCTCGGCAGAGGCTTTCCCGGTAACGCTCCAGCCGAGCATGGCTCGGCGCTACCGGTTGCGCTTTCCCGGTAACACCCCAGCCGAGCATGGCTCGGCGCTACCGGTGCAGCCTGATCACGTATTACTTCAGACAGGTGTGCCGCCCCGGTGGGGGGCGCATGCTTCGGCCAAGGTCTCCTCAGCGGCGGTGCAGCATGTTCCGCAAGATATTGATCGGGATGTTTGGCGTTCTCATCGTCTGCGGCTTGGCCGCGGCAGGCTACCGGATTGGCCAGCAGCTCGCGCAGCACGACCGCGTCGCCCAATCGGCGCAACAGCGCTGAGTTCGCGGCAACACCGCCGTCATCGGCAGGCCGAACCCTGCATCGCCAGCCTGGCCGAATACGCCGGCAATGCCGCCAGCCGCCCGGCCGCCGCCTGCGCCTTGGCGTCACCCAGATAGACCCGGTTCTGGCCCTGCCCGTCCAGCGCGACCTGCTGCCCGGCCGGCTTGCGCCACACTTCGATCACGGCCAGTTGCGTGCTGCAGGATGCCGAGGGAATACGCGCTACTTCATTGAGCTTCCAGCCAGCCGCCTCGCTGGGGTTGACCTTGCTGGCATCCAGGAACACCGCACGCGGCTGGCACTGCGGACTGGTGCGCACCAACTGCATGTCATACGGCTGCGCCGCCGTGCCGGTGAAGCGGCCTTCGATGCGGGTACAGGCTTCTGGGATCTGCCGCACGGTGTGCACCGCGCCAGTGGCCTGCGCGCTGGCTGCCGGGCGTTCGATCTCGGGCTTGGCATTGGCCGCCAGCAACGGCAGCGGCGACAAGGCCGTCACGGCAAGGACTAGCAGGGCTTTCATCGGCAGCGATTCCACATGGACAGATACGCGACGTTGCCAGCATCCGACTGAACCCAACAGCAAGCAGCGGTGGCTGGCGGTCGAGACAGCTGGCAGTCATACTCAGGCCGCCTCAGAGTGTTTGAACACAGCGACACGTACCACAGCCGCACGCGGCCCGGGTCTGTTTCAGTGCTTCGATCTACCCGGCGTGTCCCCGCTTCATCCACAGCTGGATGGCATCCACCAACGCTGGAGGGGTCATGCTCGAACAGTACGGTCTTGTGCTTTCGCTTGTCTGCGCCGCTGTCGCCATCGTCTACGGCATCATCTCGGCCCAATGGGTCCTACGACAACCTGCCGGCAATGCCCGCATGCAGGAAATCGCCGCCGCCATCCAGGAGGGCGCGCGGGCCTACCTCAACCGCCAGTACCTGACCATCGCCATCGTCGGCGTGGTGTTGTTCGTGCTGGTCGGCGTCTTCCTCAGCTGGTACACGGCGATCGGTTTTGCAGTCGGCGCGGTGTTGTCCGGTGCTGCCGGCTATATCGGCATGAACGTGTCGGTACGTGCCAACGTGCGCACCGCCGAGGCGGCCCGCAACGGCATGAGCGCGGCCATGGATGTGGCGTTCCGCGGCGGTGCGATCACCGGCATGCTGGTGGTCGGGCTGGGCCTGCTTGGCGTGGCCGGCTACTACCTGATTCTGCAGCGCATGGGCCTGAGCCAGGCAGACAACCTGCATGCCTTGGTCGGATTGGCATTCGGCAGTTCCTTGATCTCGATCTTCGCGCGCTTGGGCGGCGGTATCTTCACCAAGGGTGCGGACGTCGGCGCAGACCTGGTCGGCAAGGTCGAAGCCGGCATTCCCGAGGACGATCCGCGCAATCCGGCGGTGATCGCCGACAACGTCGGTGACAACGTTGGCGATTGCGCCGGCATGGCCGCTGACCTGTTCGAGACCTATGCGGTGACGGTGATCGCCACCATGCTGCTCGGCGGCATGATGATGGCCGAAGTCGGCCGCAACGCGGTGCTGTACCCGCTGGTTCTGGGCGGCGTGTCAATCATCGCCTCGATCATCGGTGCGTTCTTCGTCAAGGTGAAAGCAGGCGGCTCGATCATGGGCGCGCTGTACAAGGGCGTGATCGTCTCCGGCGTGCTGGCCGCGATTGCCTTCTGGCCGGTGACCACGCAGCTGATGGCCGACTCCAGCCACGGTGCCACCAACCTGTATATCTGCGCCTTGATCGGGCTGGTGCTGACCGGCCTGATCGTCTGGATCACCGAGTACTACACCGGCACCCAGTACAAGCCGGTGCAGCACGTGGCGCAGGCATCGACCACCGGCCACGGCACCAACATCATCGCCGGCCTCGGTGTATCGATGAAATCCACCGCCCTGCCGGTTATCGCAGTGTGTGTGGCGATCTGGTCGGCCTTCCACTTCGGTGGCCTGTACGGCATCGCCATTGCCGCGACGGCGATGCTGTCGATGGCCGGCATGATCGTCGCACTGGATGCCTACGGCCCGATCACCGACAACGCCGGCGGTATTGCCGAAATGGCCGAGCTGCCATCGGACATCCGCGACATCACCGATCCGCTCGACGCAGTCGGCAATACCACCAAGGCGGTAACCAAGGGTTATGCGATCGGTTCGGCCGCATTGGCGGCACTGGTGCTGTTCGCCGACTACACCCACAACCTGCAGGTGGCGCATCCGGGCGAGGCCTTTGCTTTCGATCTGTCCGACCACACGGTGATCATCGGCCTGCTGATCGGCGGTCTGATTCCCTATCTGTTCGGCGCGATGGCGATGGAAGCGGTGGGCCGCGCGGCCGGTGCGGTGGTGGAGGAAGTACGCCGCCAGTTCCGCGAGATCCCCGGCATCATGCAGGGCACGGCCAAGCCGCAGTACCACAAGGCGGTGGACATGCTGACCCGCTCGGCGATCAAGGAAATGATCGTGCCTTCGCTATTGCCGGTTGCCGTGCCGGTGGTGGTCGGCCTGCTGCTCGGGCCGAAGGCATTGGGTGGTTTGTTGATCGGCACCATCGTCACCGGCTTGTTTGTCGCGATCTCGATGACCACCGGTGGTGGTGCCTGGGACAACGCCAAGAAGTACATCGAGGACGGTCACTTCGGCGGCAAGGGCAGTGAAGCGCACAAGGCTGCGGTGACTGGCGATACGGTGGGTGATCCGTACAAGGACACGGCAGGGCCGGCGATCAATCCCCTCATAAAAATCATCAACATCGTGGCTCTGTTGCTGGTGCCATTGCTTTAATTCTGCCTGACAGCGAAAAGCTGCCCTCACCCCAACCCCTCTCCCGCGCGCGGGAGAGGGGCTCCTGTATCTGGCAGCGGGAGGGTCGGCAGGTACACGACGCGTTGAAGCACTTGTGGGAGCGGCGTAAGCCGCGAAGCTGAGATCACATCAGCCAGCCACAAAGCACGACAACTCCACTCAACCCGAACGCTTCACCGCATACACCCGACCATCATTGCCCCCACCGCAATAGAACAACTCTCCGCCATCCGCTTCCAGCCCACTGACACTGATGCCTTCCGGCATCTGCAGGCGCTCAAGCACCGCGCCGGTATCGGCTTGCAGGCGACGGATGTCACTCTGCCCTGCCTCGCCTGTCGCGTGCCAGAGTTCCCCATCCACCCAGGTCACGCCGGTGACGAAACGGTCGGATTCAATCGTGCGCAGGATCTTGCCATTGGCCGGATCGATCTGGTGAATCTTCCGCTGCCGGTACTGCCCCACCCACAGGCTGCCTTCCGCCCACGCCATGCCCGAATCCATTCCATTGCCCGGTGCCGGGATCGATGCCAGCACCTCGCCACTTTGCGGATCGATCTTGTCGATACGCGCTTCGGCGATCTGCCAGAGATAGGTTCCATCGAACGCAGTACCGGCATCACAAGGCACGGCCAAGCTGCGCACCGTCCCGCCATCGCGCGGGTCGAAGGCCACCAGCGCCGCACCCGTGGCGGCCCAGACGTTTGTTCCATCGAAGCTGACGCCATTGACGGTGTCCGAGCCGGCGAACGGGCCGTACTTGCGTAGCACCTCGGCAGGGCGGACCTTGGCCGCCGCAACCTTGGGATTCAGGGTTTGGGTATTCATCGCTGCGATCTCCTGGCATGTCCGCGATTGGCTGCCTGCCAGCGACACTAGTCAATCGGCAGCGCAGCAGGGAGTAACAAGATCGTCGTGAATCCACTCAGCGGCACCGCGCGCCAACGCTGCGCTCGTCCGCGTCCAATCGCGTACACACGCCCTGCTGCCTCCAGCTCCAGCAGCGCCCGCTGCGCGTTGCGCTGGCTCTGACCCAAGGCCAAACCCAATGCCGAGGTCGACCAGGCCGCGCCATCGGCAAGCAACGCGAGCAGCGCGCCTTGTTCGCCCTCGATGGGCGGGAGCAAGACCTTCACCGCGGTCGCCGAACAAGGCGACAGGCGGAAGCCAGCTGCTGTCGCTTCAATCTGCGCCTGTGCTGCGATGAGCCCGCGCAGGCGCCCGATCTCCACACGCAGCCGGGCGCGCAGCGTCTCGTCGTAGTGATGCATGGAAAATGCGCGGCTTATCAGCACATCGCGGTCAACCTCGCCCGGCCAGGCCTCGGCCAGCGCACGGGCAAGCGCGAACAGCACCGGACGCCTTGCCAGCGATTGCCAGCCTGCACCAGACCTGACGCCACGCTGGCACCCGTCAACGACCAGTGCACCGGAATCCAACAGCTGCTGCACCTGGTCGATACGCAGCAACTCATCCGCACCTGCGCCGAGGCAACGCGCAGCCGGCTGGTCCAACTTGATGCGGGCTGCGTCCACTTCCGCCTGCAGCGCCACTACACCTGCTTGCGCCGCAGCCATCCGTGCACGTTCCAGCAGGACGCGTGCCTGCGCAATCCGCATCCTGCGCAGTGCCAAGGTCGCAGCAGTCAGATCGGCCATGGCTCTCAGCGCGGGCGGCAGCTGCCTTCCCTCCAACCTGGCCAGCGCATGCGCTGCTTCATCCAGCTTGCCCAGCAGCAGCACTCGCCGCGCCAGTATCAACCAGGCCTGCAGTGCATTGGCCGCATCCCCCTGCGCATCAAGCGCGGTCGCGATGGATGACAGCGGTTCGGAGTTGCCGGCAAGTTCCCGCAGCGCCAGCGCCACTTCGGCTTCGGCCAGTCCGCAGCGTGCGCGTGCGAGGACTTCATGTGCGCCGAAGCCACGCTGCGCACGTCGCAGCAGCTCGCGTGCACGGGTCAGGTCGCCCAGCTGGGCCATCGCGATTCCGCGTAGCGCCAGTGCAGGAGGATCGTCACGCAATGCGACGTGCTTGAGCGCGGTGAGTACGTCACCGG
>QFOV01000210.1 GCA_003248565.1 Stenotrophomonas sp. | reverse complement strand
GATGCTGGTCGACATGATCGGCAAGGACGTGTCCGGCAAGGACGCGGAAGCCGCGCTGGGCAAGGCCCACATCACCGTCAACAAGAACTCGGTGCCGAATGACCCGCGTTCGCCGTTCGTGACCTCGGGCCTGCGCCTGGGCACCCCGGCCATCACCACCCGCGGTTACCAGGAAGCCGACTGCGTCGCGCTGGCCAACTGGATCGCCGACGTGCTGGACGCGCCGGCCGATGAGGCCGTCATCGCCCGCGTGCGTGATGCCGTCAGCGAGCAGTGCCGCAAGTACCCGGTTTATGGCTGATCGGCGCCGGGTGTCAGTGGTTCTTGACGCCCGTCCTGCCCTGAGCTGACCGCATCACCCCGGGTTGGGCGCTTGCCCCGGCCCGGGGTTTGTTGTATCTGCGTTACAGGTTTTCCACGTCGCATGCGCGGCGCCTGATGTCCAAGGCTTGAAACATGCATTGCCCGTTCTGCCAGCACACCGATACCCGCGTGATCGACTCGCGCGTTTCCGAAGATGGCGCCACCATCCGCCGCCGCCGTGGCTGCGAAGCCTGTGGCGAACGTTTCAGCACGCTGGAAACCATCGAGCTCAAGCTGCCGGTCATCGTCAAGAGTGACGGCGGTCGCGAAGCCTTCGATGCGCGCAAGCTGCGGGTGGGGTTCGACCGCGCGCTGCAGAAGCGGCCGGTATCGGAAGAACGCATCGAGGCGGCGGTGCGCGCGGTGGTGCACCAGCTGCGCATGTGCGGCGAGCGCGAAGTGCCGTCGATCAAGGTCGGCGGTTTCGTGATGGACGAACTGCGCAAGCTTGATCATGTGGGCTATGTGCGCTTCGCCTCGGTCTACCGCAGCTTCGAGGACGTGGCCGATTTCCGCGACGAGATCGAGAAGCTGGAGCGTGATCATTCCAGTGATGAGGATCAGCTGCCGTTGTTGGCGCATGCGCGGGCGGAAGCCGCGCGGGCAGGCAAGAACGGCAAGCGCTGATTGCTGCGTGTGCAGGGAAGGGAGGCCGGAGTGGCAATGCGATCAGCGGGACAGCGGTTTTCACGCAGTGGACTGGTAATGCTCGCGTTGTCGTTGGCATTGCCCGCACAGGCCCAGGAACGATCCAGTCCCTTGGATATGGCCGAGCGTGCTCGATTGGCTGCGCAGCAGGCCGTCGACGCTGCTGCCGGGCTGGATCACGCGCAGGGCGGTCCATCTTCCTGCGTGGAGGAAGCCTGTACGCCACAGGCGCTGGCAGGGCGTTATCGCATCGTTGAAGACGGATATGCAGGCTCGGTCCTGGAGCTGGGTGACGACGGGAACTACGCGTTGACGTTGGCGATGCTTCCCATGCCCCGCAGTTCGAAAGGGCAATGGTCGCTGGCCGACGGCATGCTTTTGCTGCATCCGCGCGATGATCTCGCCGATACCGTGCAACTCGTCCCGCATGAAGCCAGGTCGGCCGAGCGCGCACAGCTGGCGCAGCTGCTTGCCGACCTGGAGCAAGCACATCCGGACCCGGCTGATCGCAGGGGCCAGGAGGAACGTGGGGAGCTGCAGGCGCAATTGGCGGACACGCACGTAGCTGGCCGGCCGCTGTATGTGAATCTGCTTGATCCAATGAGCGGTGTGGCCAGCGAAGGCATACAGGTGGTGCTGGAGTTGGCCCGGGGCGAGCTGGCCGCCGAGGGCAGGTTGCCGGAGGGGAACACCTACCGCTTTCCGTCGCCGGCGCCGGGGCAGGTCGTGACAGGCCTGCGCCTGCACTTCCCGGGCATGGATCAATCGCTGCGATTGCCGCTGCAACCGCCGCTGCGGCCCGGTTACCAGGTGCTGTTCGATGGCTGCGCGATTGGCCTGTGCCAATCGGCAACGATGGGCCTGCTGTTGGAGCAGGGCGATGATGGCGCGCGTCTGCATGCCCTGGGCGTGGGCATGTTCCAGCGCGTGAACCACTAATACATTGAGTACGCGGCGCTGTCGTGGCTGCCAGAGTCGAATCCGATGAAGTTCATCAATCTGCAGGACCGGCGCGAACTGCTGCCGGCAATCGCGCAAGCCCATGTACGGGCTTTCGGCACGCTGCTTCCCGATTGGACCGTGGCCCAGGCCGAGGCGGAGCTGGCCATGCAGCAGCGCCACACCATCCCCTGCAGCTGGTTGGTGGAAGACGCCGACGGCTGGTTGGGCTCGGTGAGCCTGCTGCATGATGATCATGAGCAGATCCGCGGCTGGTCGCCATGGCTGGCCTCGTTGTACGTCAGTCCGGCTGCGCGTGGCAAAGGCGTGGGTGCGGCGCTGGTCGCGCATTGCGTCGCACAGGCCGCGGCGCTGGCCGTGCCGGTGCTGTACCTGTATTGCGAAGCGCCGCTGGTGGGCTGGTACCGGAGCCTGGGCTGGCATGTGCATGCCGAGCTGCAACTGGGGCCGCTGGCGATCACGGTGATGGCAGTGGATACCGGCCATGCCTGAAGTGTGCCGGAGCGGTGATGCTGGGCTTGCTGCGCATACACTTGTCCGCGACCGTTGCCGCCATGAGCAGCGTGCCGCATTCGTAATGAGGTTTTGCCGATGAGTCAGTTCACCGCCACCGATCACCTGCTGATGGCCCGCGCGCTGCGTCTTGCCGAACGTGCCGCCTGGACCACGCGGCCCAACCCGATGGTGGGCTGCGTCATCGCGCACGGTGATGAGGTGGTGGGCGAGGGCTGGCATCAGCGTGCCGGCGGCCCGCATGCCGAGGTGTTCGCGCTGCGACACGCGGGTGAGCGTGCCCGTGGCGCGACCGCCTACGTCACCCTGGAGCCCTGCGCGCATTACGGGCGCACGCCGCCGTGTGCATTGGCCTTGATCGATGCCGGCGTTGGCCGGGTGGTCGCGGCGATGGCCGATCCCTTCCCGGATGTGGATGGTGGCGGCTTTGCCTTGCTGCGACAGGCCGGCATCACCGTTGACGTGGGTTTGATGGCCGCGCAGGCGCGTGAGCTCAATCGTGGCTTCCTGTCGCGCATCGAGCGTGGTCGCCCGTTCGTGCGGGTGAAGTTGGCTGGCAGCCTGGACGGGCGCACGGCAATGGCCAACGGTGAATCAAAGTGGATCACCGGTGAAGCCGCGCGCGCCGATGTGCAGCACTGGCGTGCGCGCGCTGGCGCGATCCTGACCGGCGCGGCCACGGTAATGGCGGATGATCCGCTGCTGACCGCACGGCCGGACGCAGGCGAGTTTCTGCCACCGCTGCGCGTGGTGCTGGATGCACGCTTGCGCACACTGGAATGCAGACGCGTGCGCGAAGGTGATGCGGCGACCTTGTATCTGCACGATCCGTCTGTCCCGCCGCCCGCGCTGGAGGATGCCGAATTTGCCGGTGTGGGTGTGCAGGACGATGGCCGGCTTGATCTGGCCGGGGTGATGGCGATGCTGGCGGCGCGTGGCATCAACGAAGTGCATGTCGAAGCGGGGCCAACCTTGTGTGGTGCCCTGCTCAAGGCCGGATTGGTCGACGAACTATTGCTGTACATGGCGCCCTTGCTGATGGGTGATGGCGCGCGGCCGCTGTTGGCGGGCCTGGGCATTGAGCATATGGCCCAGGCCCTATCGTTGGAGCTGCATGATGCCCGCATGCTCGGCAAGGACCTGCGCCTGCAGTTGCGGCCGACGTCGCAGACCAACTGAGCGCACCTGTAGTGCCGGGCCATGCTCGGCACTACATGAATCACGCAGGCTGTAAGCCGGGCAATAAAAACGGGGGGCTTTCGGCCCCCGCTGCACTAATCCGGATAGTGCCGGATCAGAAGCTGGCGCGGACGCCGACCGAGTACTGGGTGAAGTCGCCCAGCCACTGGCCTTCTGCAACCACGCCCCAGATCTTGTTGAACTTGACCTGGCCGCCCAGCACGCCGACGAACTCGGTGTCCATGTCGCTGCCATCAAGGGCACCGCCCTTGATCCAGGCTTCAGTGCGTGCGGACGGCTTGCCGCGCAGGCCGATGGTGACGCGGCTGGCGTTTGTGTGGGTCTTGTAGGTGCCGTTGTATGCGCCAGCACCGCTGAGCTTTTCTTCAAGGTTCAGGCGCAACCAGGCGATGTCGGTGGTGAAGTCGACGCGCTCGCTCATGCTCATGTGGTAACCGGCGCCCAGCTCCGGCTGGCTCAGCTTGAGCTTGGAGCGCTCGCCGCTGCCCCAGCTGATCGACTTGTGGACCTGGGAGTAACCAGCGAACAGGTTGACCTTGCCGGCGATGTCGAACGAACCGCGCAGGTAGGCGCCGTCCAGGCTCGGGTCATCGAGATCGTTGTTGTTGATCTGGAGCTGGGTCCAGCCGGCTTCGGCGTAGGTGTAGCTCAGCTCGTCGGCGGAGGCGACTACAGGTGCGGCTGCCAGCATGGCGGCCAGAATCAGGGTCTTGCGCATGGATTCCTCTTCAGTGCGATATCCGTGTCAACCAGCCCGTCGCGGGCCAGGACCGTACGTCATGTAGCGGCGGGCGGAGTCTAATGAAATCTCTGCGCCCCAAAAGACATGCTGGCGGCGGCGGTAGTCGCCATTGAAAACGTGGGGGCGGGCGGTTTGTCCGACTATCGCTGCTGATTGGCCAGCATTGGCCGGCGATGGAAGCTTGGGCGTTCTGCAGGGAGTGTGCCCCAAGGGTGCGCATGGGCCTCCGTTTCCAGAACAATCCTATTACCGTCTGACCGATTACGACCTAATTTGTGCGCGCTCCACGGTGGGGAATCGTACTCAGAGGTCGTAGTCGTCTTGAAGCTGGTGAGCAGTTTGTTCCTCTGTGTGGCAGTTCTCTGGTTTACGGCAGCGGCAGCGGCGCAATGGCGCGACCATCTGATGAGTGGCCTGGGCTGTCTGTTCGCCTTGGTAAGCGTGGGCAGTTTGCTTGGGCGCAGGCGGTAATCGCCGCGCCAGTGCTTCCATTGCGGGCGACTCCGAAGGCCGTTCCACGGATGGGAAGCACTTGTTCAGCTCTGCCAAGGCCTTCCCGGGGGGGGCGCTGGTACAATCGTCGCGCCGGTTCGCCGGCACTCACAAACGTCTTCAGGGCGGGGTGCAACTCCCCACCGGCGGTAGGTGCAATGCCCCAAAAGGGTGCTGTGCGAGCCCGCGAGCGCTCCGGCAAGGCCCGTACAGCAGTGCGGTTGCCCGGTTGGAGGTCAGCAGATCCGGTCAGATGCCGGAGCCGACGGTCATAGTCCGGATGAAAGAAGACGGTGTTTCGGGCCCTTTGCGGGGTCCGTGCGCCTGTTTGCCTTGCGGCGTTTTTCGCTCATCTACTGCGGAGAACGTTAGTGTTCACTGGAATCATCGAAGGCGTCGGCCGTCTGGCCGCACGCGAACCCATCGGCGGCGATGTCCGCTTCACCTTCGCCGTCGGCAGCCTGCCGTTCGAGCAGGTGCAGATGGGCGAAAGCATCGCCGTCAACGGCGTCTGCCTGACCGTCATCGACTTCGACGACAGCAGCTTCAAGGCCGATGCCTCAACCGAAACCCTGGACCTGACCACGCTTGGTGGTCTGGCCGAAGGTGCCGTGATCAACCTTGAGCGCGCCATGCGCCCGACCGACCGCCTTGGTGGCCATCTGGTCAGTGGCCACGTCGATGGCCTCGGCAAGGTGCTGTCCATCCACGAGGATGCACGCGCGCTGCGCTGGCGCTTCGCCGCGCCCAAGGCGCTGCTCAAGTACATCGCCAAGAAAGGCTCGATCTGCGTGGATGGCGTCAGCCTGACCGTCAACGAAGCCGACGACGAGGGCTTCGAGGTCGCGCTGATCCCGCACACCGTCGCCAATACCGCGTTCTCCGCCACTGGCGTCGGCAGCGCGGTGAATCTGGAAATCGATCTGGTTGCCCGCTATGTCGAGCGCCTGCTGGGCCAAGGAGCCGCACAATGAATTTCGCCCCCGTTCCCGAACTGCTGGAAGAGATCCGCGCCGGTCGCATGGTGGTCATCGTCGATGACGAGGACCGCGAGAACGAAGGCGACCTGATCATGGCTGCCGAGCTGGTCAAGCCGTCGGACATCAACTTCATGGT
>QFOV01000209.1 GCA_003248565.1 Stenotrophomonas sp. | reverse complement strand
CGCCGAGGACATCGCCAATTTCGGCAGTGAAATGGATGCCGCCAAGGCCGACTGGCAATTCGTCAATTTCAGCGGCGCGGTGCATTGCTTCGCCGAGTCCGACGCCAACAGCCCACCGGGCTGCCTCTACGACCCCCGCGCCGCCAAGCGCGCGTGGAAGATGATGGACAATTTCCTGGAAGAGCGGCTAGGGGACTAACGCTTGGTAGGGGTTTTACCAGCAATGCGCTGGGGCCTGTAGTGCCGAGCCATGCTCGGCAGAGGCTTCACCAACAATGTTTTGTAGGAGCGGCGCTGGGTGGCCTCGGGCCATAAGCCGCGAAGCCAGAGCCAGATCAGAAGCGGTACAGCCCCCCCCCTCCCCAACCCTCCCCTTGCCTACGGCAAAGGGAGGGAGCGGTAGTGCCGAGCCATGCTCGGCAAGGGGCGTTCCCAGCAATGCATCAGGCATGCAGGTTTGTGGGAGCGGCATAAGCCGCGAAGCTGACTATCTGTCGGATCGTGGCAACAGCTGTCCGCACGGGATGCGGCAATGGTGGTTCGCCTTCGGTGGCGCCGGGAACACCCGTGGCTTCGCGGCTAACGCCGCTCCCACAAGGTTTGGCTCCGCGCCGCTTCGATCGCTCCGCTGATCGCCGCCCGCGCCTGCGGGCTGTTGCGCCAGCAGCTGCTGCCCAGCATGGCCGAGGCCTGGCTGACGACGTCGCCGGTTTCGGCTTCCGCCAACTGCTGCAGCGAATGGAATCCCAGCTGCTCCAGTCGGGCCACCACGGTGGCACCGACCCCTTTCACCGCCAACAGCACGGCGCGTTCTTCCTCGTTGAACTGCTGCAGGCCTGCCATCGCGATCAGTGGCTGCGTTCGATGGCGTAACGGGCCAGGCCGCGCAGGGCGGCAACGGCGTCGGTTTCCGGTAGGCCGTCCAGCGCCTGCTCGGCGGCGTTGGCATATTCCACGGCGCGTTTGCGGCTGTATTCCAGGCCGCCGGTTGCATGGATGGCAGCCAACACTTCCGGCATCGCGCTGGCATCGCCGTCCTGCACGATCTCGCGCAGGCGGTTGCGGACCACTTCGTCCGAGTGCGCCATGGCATGGATCAGCGGCAAGGTGGCCTTGCCCTCGGCGAGGTCGTCGCCCAGGTTCTTGCCCAGCTCGTCGGCATTGGCGGAGTAATCCAGCACATCGTCGGCGATCTGGAAGGCATAGCCCAGGTGCATGCCGTAGTCGTAGAGCTTCTGCTGCACAGCTTCGTCGGCGCCGGTGGCCAGCGCGCCCAGGCGGGTGCCGGCGGCGAACAGCACCGCGGTCTTGCGCTCGATCACCCGTAGGTAGGCAGCTTCGTCGGTATCCGGGTTATGCACGTGCAGCAGCTGCAGCACTTCGCCTTCGGCGATGCGGTTGGTGGTGTCGGCCAGGATCTGCATCACCGCCATGCGCTCCAGCTCGACCATCAGCTGGAAGCTGCGCGAGTACAGGAAGTCACCGACCAGCACGCTGGGGGCATTGCCCCACAGGGCATTGGCGGTGCTGCGGCCACGGCGTAGGTCGGATTCGTCGACCACGTCGTCGTGCAGCAGGGTGGAGGTATGGATGAACTCGATGATCGCCGCCAGCTGGTGGTGCTCCGGACCGGCGCCGCCGACCGCATGGCCGGCCAGCATCACCAGCATCGGCCGCAGGCGCTTGCCGCCGGCCGAGACGATGTGGTCGGCGATCTGGTTGATCAGCACCACGTCCGAGGACAGGCGGCGACGGATCAGGGCATCGACGGCAGCCATGTCCGCTGCGGCAAGGGTCTGGATGGCAGGCAGGCCCAGCGCGGGGCGGATATGTTCGGCGATGCTCATAGGAAGACTTCAGGGGGTACCCGGGGATTATAGGCGGTGTGGGCGCGGGCGGCCCGTCGGGGCCGAAAACCGAACAGAAACGGGCCTTTGCGCAGTGAATACGTATGCAAGCAACCCCGCCGGCAAAGCGCCGACGCTAAGCTGGCCGGCATACATTTCGCAGCCCTGAAACAGGGGCTCTGAGGCCCGTAGGGGGGCGTTCGATGTCCAAGACTCCATGGTGGCGCGGTGCCGTCATCTACCAGATTTACCCGCGCAGCTACCTGGACACCAATGGCGACGGCGTCGGCGACCTGCCGGGCATCATCGATCGCCTTGAGTACGTGGCGTCATTGGGCGTCGATGCGATCTGGGTGTCGCCGTTCTTCAAGTCGCCGATGGCCGATTTCGGCTACGACATCGCCGATTACCGCGATGTGGACCCGCTGTTTGGCAACCTGGCCGACTTCGACCGCTTGCTGGCCAAGGCGCATGCGCTGGGCCTGAAGGTGATGATCGACCAGGTGTTCAGCCATACCTCGGTGGACCACGCCTGGTTCAAGGAAAGCCGCGAGAGCCGCGACAATCCCAAGGCCGATTGGTATGTGTGGGCCGATGCGCGCGACGATGGCAGCCCGCCGAACAACTGGCTGTCGATCTTCGGTGGCGTGGCCTGGCAGTGGGAGCCACGGCGTCGGCAGTATTTCCTGCACAACTTCCTGGCCTCGCAGCCGGACCTGGATTTCCACAATCCGGCGGTGCAGCAGGCAACGCTGGACTACGTGAAGTTCTGGCTGGACCGCGGCGTGGATGGCTTCCGTCTGGATTCGATCAACTTCTGCTTCCATGACGCGCAGTTGCGCGACAACCCGCCGAAACCCGAAAGCGAACGAATTGGCCGTGGTTTCAGCCCGGACAACCCGTACGCGTTCCAGTACCACTACTACAACAACACCCGGCCGGAGAATATTGGTTTCCTCGAGCGCCTGCGTGCCTTGTTGGATGAGTACCCGCAGGCGGTGACCTTGGGCGAAATCTCTTCGGAGGATTCGCTGGCGACAACTGCCGAGTACACCGCGCCGGGCCGCCTGCATATGGGCTATAGCTTCGAGCTGCTGGTGGATGATTACAGCGCGGCCTACATCCGCGGCACCGTCGAACGGCTGGAAGCGGCGATGGGCGAGTCCTGGCCGTGCTGGGCGGTTTCCAATCATGACGTGCAGCGTGCGGTGACCCGTTGGGGCGGGCATCCGGCCAAGCCGTCGCTGGCGAAGATGTTGGCGGCGTTGGTGTGCTCGCTGCGTGGTTCGGTGTGCATCTATCAGGGTGAAGAGCTGGGTCTTGGCGAAGCGGATGTACCGTTCGAGGCGCTGCAGGATCCGTATGGCATCACCTTCTGGCCGAATTTCAAGGGCCGCGACGGCTGCCGTACGCCGATGCCGTGGACCGACGAGGCCTTGGCTGGGTTTACCACTGGCAAGCCGTGGTTGCCGATTCCGGCCGAGCATCAGGCTTTGTCTGTGCAGGCGCAAGAAGTGGATGGCGAGTCGGTGCTGCACGCCTTCCGCAGCTTCCTGAGCTGGCGCAAGGCGCATCCGGCCTTGGTCGAGGGGTCGATTCGCTTCCTTGATAGTGCTGAGCCGGTGTTGCTGTTCGAGCGGCAGGCGGGTGATGAGAACCTGTTGCTGGCGTTCAATCTGTCCGGCGAAGCGGTGCGGCATCCGTTGCCGGCCGGTGAATGGCAGGCCTTGGCGCTGCCGGGTCCGGTGGCGGGTGCGGTTGAGGCTGGCGAGCTGGTATTGCCTGGGCACGCGGTGTATTGCGCGCGTCGCAGCTGAGTTTTTGTTGCTCTCTCTTTTGTGCGGGCGGAGATAGCATCTCCGCCTTTTTTTGGCTTTTGGCTTTTGCTTTTGGCCTTGGCTCTGGCTCTGGCTCTGGCTCAAGCCCCTCTCCCGCCTGCGGGAGAGGGGTTGGGGTGAGGGCGCTTCTAAAAGCAGGCCAAAGCCAAAGCTCCCCCCCATCCGCCCTACGGGCACCTTCCCCCGCAGGCGGGAGAAGGGAAAGCCAAAAGCCAAGAGCCAAGAGCCAGAGCGATTCCCGCCTGCGCGGGAATGACGGCGTAACTTCAACAACAACCACAGACATCACACAACAGCCACAGCCACAGCCACAGCAAGTCGGCCAATGCTTTGGCTGCAACAAACTTCAGCAAATTCCTTCTGGGATACGGAAAGCGCCAAGGCTGCTCACAATGCAAAAGGCCCGCTGCAAAGCAGCGGGCCTTCAACGCGCTCTCAACCAGAACGGTTTAGAACTTGTAGTTCACACCCACCTGGTAGGTGCGGCCCCATTCCACGGTTTCCAGCGGCCTGTCCTTGGTGCCGGCATAGGTTTCGTACTTGGAGTTGGTCAGGTTGCTGGCCTGCAGGAACAGGCTCAGGCCCTTGAACATCGTGCCGTCGCCGAAGCTGTAGCCCAGCTGTGCATCCAGCACGTCCTCGCCCTTCACATAACGCAGGGTACGGGCGCCGTTGAAGTTGCCGATCTCGCCGATGAAGTCTGAGCGCTTGCGCTGGTTCAAACGCACTTCAAAGCCGCTGTTCTCGTAGTAGGCGGTGAAGTTGTAAACGCGCTTGGACAGGCCCGGCAGCATGATCGGGCCGGTGCCAACGCTGGAGGTATTGGCCGGGTCGGGCTTGATCATGATGTCGCTGTCGTTGAAGCTCGCGCTGGCCACCACGCCGAAGCCGCGCAGGGCATCGGTGAACAGGTCCAGCGGCAACGAGGCGGTCAGCTCGGCACCGCGCAGGCTGCCACCGGTGCCGTTGAACGGTGCGGTGTAGTAGCCGATCGACTGTGCCGGGACCTGCAGCTGGGCTGCATTGGTGCCAACTTTCAGCCACTCTGCCACCTGGTTGGTGAAGTCGTAGCCGTCACGCTTCTCGGTGTAGATGTAGCTCTTCAAGTCCTTGTAGAACACGGCGGCGGCCACGTAGGCCTTGTTGCCGAAGTACTTTTCCCAGGACAGGTCGGCGGCGTTGGCTACCCACGGATCCAGGGTCGGGTTGCCGCCGCTGGAGCCGGGCTTGCCGGTATTGGTGTCCATGCCGAACTCCATCGAGGCGCGCAGTTCGTCGACGCGCGGACGCGCGACCTGGCGGGCGAGGGCGAATCGGATGGTGTTCTCGGCCGGCAGTTCGAAGGCCAGGTTCAAGCTCGGCAGGAAGTCCAGGTACTTCTTGCCTGCGTTGATCGGAATGACCTGGCTGCCAACCGGCTGTGAACCATCCCAGTAATTGGAATGCGAAGACTGGTCGACATGCTGGGCCTGGATGCCGACATTGCCGCGCACCGGGATCGAGCCGATCTGGGTGCTGATGTTGGCACGCAGGAAGGTGGTGGTGATCTTCTCATCCACCGTCCACTGCTTCGGAATCAGGTAGCTTTCGGTGGTGGTCGGGTTGAACGTCATGTAGCGGCCAACTGCAGCAGGCACGTTCCAGGCCGGGATGTAGCCGGCGCCGGCAAAGCCCAGGTTGACCGGCTTGTACTGCAGGTCGGCGGCGATGCTGGTGATGCCCTGTGCACCGAGGTTGATGTTGCCCTCGGCCTGGGTCTTGTTCTTGCTGCGGTCGGCGTAGTTCATGCCGACGTCGAAGTCCGAGAACCAGGTGAAGCCTTCCGGCACCGGGAAGGTGGCCGCCAGCTTGAAGCCCTTCAGCTCATCGTCGACATGCGGCGTCTTGCCGTAGCCGGAACCGTAGATGGTGTTGGTGAGGTAGAGCTTGCTGTAGTCCGAGTAATCAAAGCCCGGGGTGAACTGCGGGAAGTTGCCGCCTGCGAAATTCAGCTTCACCGAATCCAGCATCGGTGCCGGCAGCAGCTGCAGGTTGTTCTCCAGGTTCAGCTCGTCACGTTCGGCCTTGGACCAGCTGACGTCTGCCACCACGCGTACATCGCCGAAGTTGAATTCGTTGTTCCAGCCAATGGCCTTGATGGTGTCTTCGCGGTTGTTGTACATGCCGCGGATCAACGGATAGACGTTGTGCGCCGTGCCGCTGACGAAGCTGCCGTTGCCGTTCACGACCACGTCGGTGACGTTCAAGCGGTCGTAGCCGCCGTTGTAGTCGCCCAGATGGATTTCCATCTGGTTGGCGGTGTCGTGCTCCTTGGCCTTGGTGTAGAAGGTGTCCAGCGTGCTGGTCCAGCTGTTGTTCGGCCGGAACTGCAGGGT
>QFOV01000002.1 GCA_003248565.1 Stenotrophomonas sp. | reverse complement strand
CGCGTGCTCTCACCGGGGTATAAGGCCGGCGCTCTGACCAACATGAGCAACAGGGGCGTGATCGATCGATGCGATCACGCCGGTATTCGAGGGTCGAGCTGGCTCAGGCGGTTCATGGGGCAAGCATACCGGGGATGGACGCCATGCCGCTATCCCCGGGCGCGACGGTAGGAGTGGGCCCACGCCGGAGCAGGAATGCGGTCGGTCGCCACCAGCCAAGCCATCCGCAAGGCCTGCGCATCCACCAAGGCATGGTGGCGCCTGGCCCTATGTTCCGGATGGGCCGCGAACCAATCTTCCACCAGCAATCCCGGAAGGCCTTCCTTGGACATGCGTGTCATGACCGGGGCCGGCCGGGGCCCGCACGCGGCAACCTGGTCATCGGGTAACTCAAACCCATCCAGGGCGTACCGCAGCAGCTGGAGATCGTTCTGGAAATCCGCCATCACTGCCGGCGCGTCGACCTCGCTGAGGAAGGCGCGCAGCTCGGTCGTCAGGGCGGCATCAGGCAGGGCTGCGTCGCCGCGGTCTAGCAGCGGGTAGACGCTTTGACGAACGAAGTCGGTGGGAGCCTCGGGCAGGCTGGCTCGCTCAGCGTAGAAAAGGCGGTCTCCACCTTCGCTCACCAGCGCCAGACTCACCAGCTCGCTGCCCGTTACATCGGCCCACTCGGTGTCCAAGAAGTAGTACGCGGTGGCCATGATTGAATGGTGCCACAGCTCCCTGGGGAAGGGCCGAGTCTGGAAGCGCGGCCGAGGGTAGAATTCAGCGATCCATCAACCGGTTAGCGAAGATCTGGCCGTGTTCGTAACGATTCCCTGCCAACCCTCACCTACCATCCCGGCCTCCTAAGGATTCGGGGGAAATGGAGGCATGAGCGACACCTACAACCTGGACAGCCGTCCACCGTGCTGGGAACCGGGAACGCAATGCCCGAACAGCTGCGCCAGCGACTACTACCGGCGCGTGATCGACAACCATGTCGCCCTGACAGGTCCATGGGCTGGTTGGCGACTGGCAGGACGAGATCTGGTCGCCCCAAGCGGCGAAAGAATCCCAGAACGAAGGCTGCGCGGCCTGCTGTGGCACGCCAATGCTGCTGATTTACGTGACGCGACACGTAAAAGAAACGCCGCAAGCAGAGCCCGTCAGCAATCGTTGGTCAAAGTCGTTGTCGTGGACCTTGGCGAATGGCGAGAACGGCACTTCGGAACCAGCGCAGGGAAACCGCGCATCCGTAGGCGCTACCCGCCCCTACCCCCCGGCTACAATCCGTGCAGGACGTAATCAGGGCGATTCCATGGAAAAGGCAGGATGGCAGGTCGTAGCTTCTATCGCTGGGATGCTGGCGATCGCGGGCGCATTCGGAACCTACGCCAATAAGAAAGCAGCGGAGCAAGCACTAGTCGATCTGAAGGTCGCTCAAGCTGCGAACAAAGAAACCGTCACTGTCCACGAAATCCATCAAGCCGAATGCAGGCCCTATGTGGCCCCCGAAGACAGTATCGGAATGAAGCCTTGGCCCAAAGGTGCAGAATGCAAAGGTGGCGTACTACTGATGCGAACAGCCAACGGCTGGGAATCCATCATCGCCAACGGCACATCAATTCCTTGCCGACCCTGATTCAGTGATTCGTCACGAAACAAAGGCAAGCAAGCCGATATGGCCCACGTGATAGCCGTAGAACGCCCGACGCGTGCACGACACCTCTTAGAATCGAAACAGGACGAAATCTAGGGGCTTTCATGGAACGAGAACGACCGGAATACTTGCCACCCATCGAAAAACCACGCTGGGCGTTCCCTTGGCTTACCGTTGTCGGGATAGCTGCCCCCCCTATCCCCGATAAACATCACTACTCACTTGCGCAGCAGCAGTTTTGCTTGATGCCGTGAGCCTCGAGCAACGCAAACACACGCCCCTGGAGTTGTTCTCGGATCAATTGAGCTGCACTACCCGGTGTCCGAGCGTCAACGCCGCCAGCCCAAGGATGGCGCAGCGGCCCACTGACCTCGATTCGCGCTGCTCAACTACACCACGCACGAACAGCAAGATCCCGCAAACGCCCTCCCCCTCCCTGCGTTACGCTCCCACCCAGTCATTGGTACGGAACAGGCGTCATGGGTGCGGCACGCAAGGCCTTGTGGTACATCGAAAGCCACTTTGCCGAGAACCCCTCGCTGGCCCAGATCGCCGAGGCGGTCGAACTCTCGCCGTTCCACCTCTCACGCCTGTTCCAGGTCAGTACCGGGACCTCAATGGCGCGCTACCTTCGTGTGCGTCGACTTACCGAGGCGGCACGAATCCTGGCTTCTGGCAGCGAGCCCATCCTGGATGTCGCCCTGGCCGCAGGCTACGCCTCGCATGCTGCCTTTACCAACGCGTTCACCGAGCAGTTCAAGCTGCCCCCGGAACAGATTCGCCGGATCGGACTGCACGGCCTCGCGCTGTTGGAGGCGATCAAGCTCGACGCCCCGCCCCTGCCCTGCGAGGTGGAGCCGGTACATCGCCGGCAGGGCCCGCTGCGTGTGGCGGGCATCCGCGCCCGCCATACCGCCGCTACGGTGGCGTCCATTCCCTCGCAATGGCAGCAGTTGGCGCTGACCCGGGAGCTCGGCAAGGACATCGCCTTCGGGGTCTGCTGCAACCGCGATGGTGAGGGTGCCTTCGATTACATCGCCGGCATGGAGATCGGTGCGAGCGCTGCCGTGCCTTCGGCGTGGCACGCCGTTTCCATTCCGGCCGGGGACTATCTGGTGGCGTGGCATGCCGGCCACATCTCGACCATCCGCTCCACCTGGTACTGGCTGTTGAACGACTACCTGCCCCGCTCTGGCCTGAGCCTCGCCGACGCACCCGACTTTGAACGCTATGACGCCCGCTTCGACGACCGCACCGGAAACGGCGGCGTGGAGATCTGGCTGCCGCTGTCCGACCTGAGTTGATCCAAGGAGACCCATTCGTGCGAGTAGTGCCCTACACATTCTTCCTGCTGACCTGCCTGGTCGCGCCGCTGTCATGGGCGGCTGCACCCTCGCCCGCTGTTGGCGAAACCCATGGTGTGGCGCACACGCCCAGCGCAGCAGTCCGCGATGCCGGGCACAGCGACCAGGTGCGGTACACCGTGTGGTATCCGGCGCAGCCAGGTGTGCAACAGCAGCCACTGGCGATCGGGCCGCCGGGTGCACCGCTGTTCGTGGCGGGGTCTTCTGCCTTCGATGCCCCCGTTGCGCCGGGCCGCTGGCCGGTACTGCTGCTGTCACACGGCAACGGCGGCAGTGCCCGCATGATGGGCTGGTTTGGCACCGCCCTGGCGAACTCGGGGTATGTAGTGATCGCGGTGGACCATCCCGGCAATAACGGTGTGGACGCGATGACCGAAGCCGGAAGCATTCTGGTGTGGAACCGGGCCGATGACCTCGCTGTAGCATTGGCTGCAGTGCAGGCCGACCCGGTGCTGGCTCCGCATGTGGATGCCGGCCGGCTGGGGCTGGTGGGATATTCGGCCGGCGGGTTCACCGCGCTGGTGGCTGCCGGCGCGCGGCCGGACATGTCCCGGTTGGGCGCCTTCTGCAAGGCATCGCCTAAGGATGGGGTATGCATGCCACAGGCCGAGAACCCGGAAATGACCCTTGAGCGAAGGATGGCAGCGGCCGCTACGCCGGCGCTGGCACCGTGGGTAGCCAGGTCGGCGGAGGATCGCCGCATTCCAAACGTTCGCGCTGTGTTTCTGATGGCACCAGCGATTGTGCAGGCGTTCGAGCCGGGTGAACTTGCACGTCTTGTGGCTCCACTGTCGGTGGTTGTGGGTGAGGCCGATGCGATTGCCCCGCCCGCCAGCAACAGCAAGGTCATTGCCGAGGCGAAGGACAACGTACGACTTCAGGTACTCCCCTTGGTAGCTCACTACGATTTCCTTGCGGATTGCACGGAGCTGGGCCGCGAGCGGCTAGGAAAGCTGTGCGAGGTGAATGCCGACAAGCAGGCTACGCATCAGGCAACGATTCGGCAGGCCAGGTCGCTGTTTGATTCCGCGCTTCGGTAACTGCACACCCGAAGTTGCGCTTGGACCATCGCCCGCATTGGGCACCCGACACATGGAGCAATCCGTATTTCACATAAAAGTACCCACGCGGGTTGAGCATCCATGTTGACGTTCATGGGCTCTTCTATGCGCAGTAGCTACCGCCACACCACCCAAAGCAGGATTCCTTGCGTGGCGACACTGCATCGCATCGCCCATATCCTCCAGGCAGAGTCCATTCCGCCACATGGCGCGTTGTTGCTTGTTGCCGGCAGCGATCTGGAACTCATTGCTTTTGCCCCGGTCCAGTCTGGCTGGTGATTTGTTGTCGCCCCGCCTTCCGCCGTCCACGCACCTTGGATGGTCCGTTGGCTGTTACAGACTTCGCCTCCTCCACCGGGTCTGGGACCAATGAAGGCTGCATCCTCTGGATCTTGGCGAAGTTCTTGCGCGCGCTTGCGAGCTCGAAACCGTAATCCAAGACCTTGATGGCGAGACCGCCAAGAAATAGTCCGGCGCCCGCTCGACGGCCCCCCATCTACACCTTCTTCGATTGAGCGGGCGATCGAAGAACTGAATCGCCCGCCCGTAAACGAGAACAGCGCAACCATGGAGGTCGCCGGAAATAGCTCCCAATTGCTATCGACCTTGCCTGTCGAGAACTGCCCTTCCCTCCCCAATACAAGCATTCCAGATCGGGCTTTGAACGGCTCATGCTTTCGACAACAACGAAGAGAACGCTGTTAGTCACTTTTTTCGCCGGCAAGGCCGCGTGGGCCACCCTTGAGAGCGCGGGCCTGTCTATGTCTGTTCGGCCCCCAAAACCCTGACGAAGACTGGGTTCGAGTAGAACCACAGATCCTCCCAGGGATCCTCGCCAGGCTCGTCCAGCAGCGCCTCGACGGCTCCGCTGTTGTTCCCGCGCACGCGCACGAAACCGCCTTGCGAGGGCACCGGTAATGACCAACGCGCAACGATCCACTCGCCTTCGAGCACCCAGGTTGTCGCGTCGAAGCCACGACGTTGCATCTGCAGGCTGCCGTCTTCGCGCTTTCCACCCACAATCAGTTCGATGCGCTTCAATACTGGGTGCCGCCCATTCGCGTTGGCGTTCGTCGGCTTCCGTATCCGCGCTTCCACCTGCATCGGTCTTGAGGCGGCTAGCGTCACCGAATCGCCCATGGATCCGGTGACGTTTCCATCCGTCACCTTGAACTCAAGTGCGTTGATCAGGTCTCCGGTGACCGTGAACATGCGGCCGTGGCGCAAACCATCGAGAATGTCTTCGGCGTCGGGACGCGCCAGCACATAGGTCTTGCTGTATTCCCCAGGGTCATAGTCACGTCCACCGTCGCGCAGATTCACGTGCGAGTCTGAGTTGGCGGTTATCCAGAATCGAATGCCGTCCGCCAGCATCTGGTCCCAGATCCCACCCACCTGCGCGGTCATCTGATCGTAGCCGCCCATGGTTGGGGCATCGGTGTTGCGGTACAGGCCCCGCTCGGAGCGGATGGCCTGATGTCCGGGTGCGCCTTCCATGCCGACCAGCACTTTCGGCGCGGCCGCATGCCAAGCGCGCAGTTCTTCTGGGCTTACCTCTCCCCATGCCCCCAGACCGGTCGCGGAGCGCGACGGGTGGTTGATGAACATCAGCGGCGCAGGGCTCAGATCCCGCAGATAGGCAAGTGCCGCCTGCATCTGCGCTTCGGTGTCGCGGCTGCCCTGCAGCGGCTCGCTACGGCTGAAGTCCCGCTCAGCGCCAGCCAATTGCTCCATCTCCTGCGGGCCTGGCGCGATGATGAGCGAGGCGTGCTCCCCCGCCGGCACATCGAATTCCATGCCATTGAACTGGATCACCTCCGGCACATCGGCACGTGCTTGCAGCAACGCGGGATACGCGTGGTCGCGGGTTACCGCGGAGTGACCCGGGCCGCCATGATCGGTGTGGACCATCCAGCGCAGTCCAAACGCTCTGGCCTGCGCGGCATTGTGGCTGCGGCTGTAGGGTGAATCGCCGCCGCGAACTGGTGTCGGCGGTGTCGTGCTGTGGTCCCAGTCCACGCTCCATTCGCTGTGCACATGGTGGTCGCCGGCCAGCCATTGGCGGTCCGTATTACCCGAAGTTGAAGCAGGAGCGCACACCGCAGGGATTGACGCTGCAAGCAGCGCCAACATCAAGAATTTCTTCATTGCATCGCCTCGGAAAGCGTACGGCGGCATGCGGATACCTGATTGGTCCGCATGCCGCACAAAGTTGAGCCGTTCCTTAGAAGTCCGCGCGCAGGCCAAGGCTGATGCGGCGACCCGAGGTCTCGTCCATGGTCGGGAACGACGGGTCCATGGTGTAACCGCTGGTCCGTTCGTTGGTGAGGTTGATGCCTTTCAGGCTGACCTTGATGTTGTCGGTGATGCGGTAACCGATCGATACATCCATCTGGCCATAGGCATCGCGCCAGATCGGGTAGAGGTTGTAGCCAATCGATTCGACGTACTCGTCCTTGTGGTTGTACGACACGCGGGCATCGAAGCGGTCGTTCTCGTAGTAGGCGGTGAAATTCCAGGTTTTCTCCGACAAACCCGGCATCGGCGTGCGGATGCCAAGCGCGGACTCACCGGCCAGCGAGCTGTCCAGCATGGTGTAGTTGGCATTGATGCCGAAACCGTCCAGCCAAGGTGTGAACATGTTCAACGGCAACTGCGCGACGAGCTCGATGCCGTTGACTTCGTACGCGCCCTTGGCGTTGACCGGCTGGTACACATCGAAGTCGTAGATGCCGTTGAGGCTGCCGTTGGCGTTGTACACCGCCACGTCCTCGACCACGCCGGTCAGCGAATTGATGACTACGCCGTCAATGTTCTTGCGGAAGTAGCTGGCGGCGAACAGCGCACCGTTGTCCATATACCTCTCAAGGCCAATTTCCCATTGCTTCGCATAGGTCGGCTTCAGCGCCGGGTTGCCGTCGGTGAAACGGTAGGAGCTCCAGCTGGCGGTGCGCTTGTACGCGATATCGGTCAACGCCGGGCGCATCATCACCTTGGAGGCGGCCGCTCGCAGCAGCAGGCCCGAGGAAAGCTCGGCGGTCATGTTGAAGCTGGGCAGCAGGTCGTCGTAGCTGCCGTCCTTTGATACCGGACTGTCGGTATAGCCGGTGCTGCCGTTGGGAAGCTGGATCGGGTGGTAGCCGAACGAATCGACCTTCGTATCCACGTAACGCGCGCCGGCGTTGACAGTGAACGGCACCTTGCCCAGGTCGAAGGCGAAGTCGGCCATGGCATAGAAGCTCATCACCTTCTCGTCGACCTGGTAGTACTGGCCCGGGTCAAAAGGCGTGTAGAAGCCATCGTAGCGGAACGCGTTGCGCGCGTACGCGTTGGAGATCTGCTGCCAGTTCAGTCCCTTGTTGGAGTAGCTGCCACCCGGAACGATGTCGTCGATGTACTCCAGCGGGCTGTCAGCCATCGTGCGGGTATTGACCCAGGCTGCGCTTCCGGCGGTCGGGCCGGTGATCTTCAACTCCCCGTACTGACGCTCCTTGGAGCGATCGGTGTAGCGCGCGCCGAACCTGACCGTGTGCAGTGCGGGCAGGAAGGCCATGTCCAGCAGGCGGGTTACATTGACCTGGCCGGCGTACTTGTCGTCCTTCACTTTTTCCAACGTGGTCTCATACGCTTCGAACAGGTAACGGCTGGGATCGTTGTACATGTCAAAGCTGCCGGCCGCCGCGGTCGGAATCGTCTCGCCGCTGCTGCCATTCCAACGGGTGCGCGAAGGCGCATACGCAACGTGCTTGAGATTGGAAGAGTCCGAGGTCTTCTCCGCGCCGGAATAGCCAACCAGCGCATCCACGTACCAGCTGTCGCCCTTCCAGTCCAAGGCCAGACTGTACTGGCTGTAGTCGGTCTTGTTGATCCGCTCCTTGCTCAGCATCTCGTGCTGGGTCGCGGTGTAGGAGACATCGCGCAGCACCACCATGCCGTACTCGGACAGCGTAGTGGCGTCGTACTCGTGGATGGTGTCGAAGGTGCTGCGACTGGAGGCGGAATAGGCCGCCGCGTCATACTCGTCCTCGGTGCTGTCGTAACCGCCGACCATCGCGTCGAACGTCAGGCTGAAGTTGTTGCTTGGCTTGTACTGCAACGAACCCGTCGCGCCCCACTTGTCCTGTTCGTTGAGGTAGACGCGGTCACCGACCTTGTCCTGGAACACCACCAGGTTTGTCTGGCTGGCGTCATTGCGGTCGGTGATATTGATCCCCGCATCGCGCAGCAGCACGGCCTGCGCCTGCGTGCCGCGGGTGCCGGAGGCAGTCAGGAAGCGCGAGGAGGGGCGGAAATTGATGCCCGAGGTTGAATCGGTACGGTTTGTACGCTTGGACTGCGAGTACGACACCAGCGCACCCCAGTCGCCCCAGGTGTCGGTGGCGAGGAAGGCGAAGCGCGGATCCACCTCTTCCGAGATGCTGTTGTGCGCGCCCTCGGCGGAGAACACCAGCTTGCGCTCGTTGTAGTCGAACGGCCGGGCGGTGGATATCTTCACCGAGCCTGCGATGCCGCCCTCCTCGTCCGCCGCAGTGGGAGATTTCTGCACAGTCACCTGCTGGATGATCTCCGAGGCGAACATGTCGAATTCCACATCACGTCCGCCGCTGCCCGACGCCGTTGCCAGGTCGTTGATCGAAACATGGGTGTATTCCGAAGGCAGACCGCGCACATTGACCTTTGTGCCCAGGCCTTTGCTGCGTTCGATGGTCACGCCGGGGACGCGTTGCAGTGCCTCGGCGAGGTTCTGTTCGGGAAAGTCGGCCACATCGGTGGCGACGATCGAGTCGGAGAAGCCGACGGTGGCTCGCTTGATGTCCACCGCCTGCTCAAGGCTGCGGCTGTAACTGCCGGTGACTTGGATGGTTTCCAGATTGGCAGCTTCGGCTGCGGGTGCATCCACACCGGCCTGGGCCAATGCCGTACCCGGCCCCGTCATCGTGCCCGGTGTCGCCAGCGCGGATATCGGGCCTGGCGAAGCCGTGTCCTGCGCTTCAATGGTGACCGTGGTGGCATTGAGATAGCGATAGCGCAGCCCGGTGCCGGCCAGCAAGCGGCTTAGCGCCGCGTTTGCGCTCAACCCCGCGGGAATGCTCGGCGTGCGGGGATTGCCTGCACTCTGGGCGTTGTAGACGAACTGCAGGCCGGTCTGCCGTGACAAGGCGTTGAGCGCCATGTCCAAGGGCTGCGAAGCGATGGCTTCGCTCGCTACGCGGTCCGGTTCAGCGGCGTTGGCACCTGCCGTGGCAGTGACGTGTAGCGCAAGGGCAATGGAAAGGAACAGTGTGCGGCGCATCGTGGGATCCAGTGAGGGAATGGCGGTGGTCACAGAACAGGTTTGTCACTGCTTTCCCCTACTACGAGTGCGCAGCGCGCCGATCGGGCACCGGTTTTTCAATGAATTTTTTCTTACAGCACCTGCGGCGCGCGCGGACGCAAGCGCACATGGATACCGTCAGATGCACGTTGCATCACCAGGGTTGGCTGCTGGTCAAGGAACGCGCGCAGCGATTCCACGTCATCCACGCGCAGGTTCCCGGTGAGCCGCAGTGCGCCGGCGTCCTCGCTCACGTGCAGGCGCAGCGTGTTGCGCCTGTTGAAGCGGTCAGCCACATCCCGTAGTGACTCGTCCCGGAAGACAACCCTGCCCTTCCACCAAGCGGTCATGCTGGCGGCGTCTTCCTGACTCACGCGCACACGTTGGTCGCGATAGTCCACCTGTGCTGCCTGCCCGGCGCCAAGGTTTGCAAGCATGCGCCCGTTGCCCCCATCGCCGCGGACATGCACGCGCCCCTCGCTCACGGCGATACGGGCCTGCTCCCGGAGCAAGGACACATCGAACGTGGTACCAATGTCGGTCACCTGCAGACCTGCGGCATGTACCGAGAAAGGACGGCGATCCCTGCCGACCACGAAGCTGGCCTGCCCGCGTTCGAGCTCAACGCGTCGTCCCAGCAGGGTCATGCGAACGGATATCTCGCTTTCTGCGTCCAGATGCACCAGCGTGCCGTCTGCCAGGGTGATTTGTCGTGGCGCCCCATGCGCGGCTGCGTAGTGTCCAGTACGAGGCCAGGCCAGGCTTGTGATCAAGCCAAGACCCAGCATCAGCGCAGCCGCAACCGCAATGCGCGGTCGCCCCCGTGCAGGGCTGATCTTCGATACCACAGGCTGCGCACGCGGGCGCGGTGAAAAACGTACTACGTTGTGATCGTTGCCTGCGGGCACGGGGGGTTGTAGCAACACCTCCACGTCGATGGGCATGGCGCGGAGCGCTTCCCCAAGCGCACCGGCCACTTCGCTGATCGCCATGTATTCGCGCAGGTGCTCCGGAGAGACCAGCAACCACTGCATGAACTCGCGCTGCTGCGACGGGCTGAGATCGCCCTCACGCTGCAGCGCATGCCAGTTCGCGGCGGCAACGGTCAGCGCCGACGGATGTTCCACGGCCATGCTCAGCGGCCCCCTGCGGGATCGGCCATTACGCGGCGACACGCCGAGAGGCCGCGAACTACATGCTTCTTCACCATATGCGGTGATACGCCCATGCGCTCGGCAATCTGCTTGTAGCTCAGCCCATCGCGGTACTGCATGACCAGAACCGCCCGGGTGTGTTCGGGCAGCGTCGCGAGCAAGGTCTGCAGGCGCTGGCTACGTTGTTCGCGTTCGGCGGCGTCTTCCACGCATTCCCCGCTGGCCAGGCTTTGGGCCGCGCCCGTGACCTCTTCGATGGACAACGTCGACCAACGTCGCCGAGCGGCCTGCTCGCGCGCGAGGTTCTGCGCGACGGTGAACAGATATGCCTCAGGATTGGCAATCAGCTCACCCTTGCGCTCGTGGGCATGCAACAGCCGCAGATAGGTTTCCTGCACCAGATCCTCGGCATCCTGCCGTGCACCACGCCGCACGAAGAAGCCGCGCAGCAATGGCGCGTGGTCTTCGAACATGCGCGCCAAGCGCCGTCTTGCCTGCTCGGCCACCTGCCTCGCCCTTACCCCTGAATTGCGCCGCAAGGTAGGCGTCGCATGTTACGAGCACATGACTGTCACCTCCCGGCCGGCCTCGAACACCTGCAATCAGGTCAATCCTCACTATCCAAACAGCGCTCGACCTCCGCGATCGGCCTGGAGCAGCCAATCCTGGGTATCGGGGCCTGGACGAATCAGCGAGTGTTCGTTGTCGCTCGACCCGCGCTGCCCTGCTCCGTCAGCTGTAGCGCGGCTTCGTCGCCTTCAGGTGCCTTTCGTCGCAATCTGTTTGCAGACCGGACGGCGGTTGCAACAAGGTGGGCCCGGGGAAGCGGACCGGCAAGCAGACATGCTCTCCGGGGCGCGGACATATTTCTTGGGGCTGACACATGCACTTTGCAAACATTGCGGTTCACGTCGTGGCCGGCTCCATCGCGCTCGCGTTGGGCTTCCTGATCCTGCTCATGGAAAAAGGAACGGCCGGTCACCGGCGGCTTGGACGCGCGTTCTTCTGGATGACGTTGGTGGTCTGCTCAACGGCCGCCATCGGAACGATCTTCTTCCGGTTCCTTCCCGCATTCGCGGTGCTGAGCCTGCTGGTGCCGTATCAGCTGTTTGGCGGCTGGCGCGCGGTACGCACGCAGGGAAGCGGGCCAATGATGATTGACGCGGGCGCGTTGCTGGTCGCACTGACGCTTGCCTTGCCTTTGACGCTGGAAGTGTTGGGGCATGGCCGTCGGTTGGTGGCCGTTGACTATTCGGCGGTAGGGGCGCTTTGGTTGATACTGGCCTACGACGCCATCAAATGGACGTTTCCCCGACACTGGTACCGCTCGATCTGGCGGTACGAGCACAGCTACAAAATGACGGCTTCAGTGTTTGCCATGCTCTCGGCATTGATCGGGAATGTCGTTCGGATCGGTCAGCCCTGGTCCCAGTTGGCTCCTTCAGTGATCGGTCTGGTAGTCATTGCCTGGTCTTTCTTCCGACTCGGGCAACGGCAGATGCCTGCCGGGCAATCAAACCGCCCGACGTTCGACTGAACGGATCCCTCAGTCTGAGGTCCCCAAGTCAATGCCCATCGACAACATTGCTCGACACGCGGCAGCGGCAGGCACACAGAACGGCTGCTCCGTTGAACAATCCCTATTCGTTCGAACCAGGAGAACCGGGGCCGATAGGGCTTATGGAAGCTGGCATAGCGGCCCAGCGCGCTTCCGGGAGACCGATCAGCGAAATTACAGCTTCATGGTCACGCCAACGTAGATGGCGCGTCCTGCCGCGGGTGAGAACATGGGTTGTGCCTGTGTCCAGAAGAAACTGTCGTACCAGGCATATGCGTACTCGCGGCCAGTCGCGTTCTTGATCTGCATATCCATGCTCAATCTGGGGTTGATCTGGTACTTCGCACTCAGATCCAGCACAGCAAGATCACCGTACTTGCCCGTTACGTTGCGTTCTTCCAGGTAGTAATCGCCTTGTGCCCTGCCCTGCAGGCCGAACTGCACCATCGGCGTAGCCTGGTAGTCCACGCCGATGGTGCTGATATGGCGGGGGACTGCGGCAACCTCACGCCCCTTCAGCGAGAATTCGACGTCGCGACCATCGCGTACGATCTTGGCTTCCTGATACGCATGCGATGCCCATAGCGTCCAGTTGTCGCCCAGTTGCGCGCTTGCCTGCAGATCCACACCACGTCGGCGTGTCTTGCCAAGGGTCACCGTGGTGCCGGTTGCTGGCATGTTGGACGTCTCGTTCTCGGCATCCTGCTGCCACAGCGCCAACCGCGCCTGGCTTCCTGCGAACGGGCTGAACTTCAGGCCAAGCTCGACGCCGGTGTTGGTTGAGGGCCGCATGGTGGCCTGCCCCGGTGTCAGGTAGGCCGGAGCAGTGGAGCCGGTCAGTACCTGGAACGTGCGGCCCCAGTTGGCATACACATTTGCCTGCGCGCCAAGTTCGTACACCAGGCTGAGCTTCGGCTGTCCGATGGTTCCGTAGCGCTGCAGTTTGCCGGTCACGCCGCCCGGCAAGCGGGTATTGCCATCAAACCGATCAACCCGGTAGGCCGGCACGATCTTCAACGTGTCGGTCGGCTGGTAAATCGCCTGCACGTAGGCGCCCCAGTTGTCGAAGGTGTGACGGTCGTCGTTCTGTACTCGCGCGGGCGCTGCATTGAAATCGGTCGGCTCGTTGTAGTCGAACCGCTGCCGGATGTAACCGTTGTCCTGGTGCTCGTAGTTCACACCGCCTTCGACGGTCAAGTTGTCCTTGGTCTGCCAGGTCAGCGTGGTCAGCATGCCGGTCTGCTTCTCGTCCCATACGCGGCGTTGCCGCGGTGCATTGCCCGTCGGCAGGTCACTGAAGGTCACCTTGCGATCGTCTTCGTAGCGGTTGTAGTACAGCTTGCTGCTCAGGAACAGATCCGGTGCAAGCGCCAGGTCTGCGTGCAGTCCGATCTGGCGCATGTCGCGTTCGTCGAAGTCATTGGCATTCCGTCGCTGCGAACCTCGCCGGTCAGCCCTGAGCTCAGCTTCAGTCATGAAGCCCGGTTCTTCTGCTTCGTGGTGATAGGCGCGCGCGGTCAGGCCGATGCGCATGCCTTCATCGAGGCTGCCAAAGAACCACTTGCCGCCGACTGCGTACTTCCTCGAACTGTCGTGGTCGCGATAACCGTCGGAGGCTTGTGTGCCGAAAAAGTAGTTCTGCGCAAAGTCGTTGTTTTCATGGCCTACTGCTAACTGCGCATCGCGGGTGTTGTAGCTGCCGTATGACAGCCGGGCATCACTGTAATTGCCGCCCTGACGGGTTCCGAAGTTGACGTTTCCGCCGATACTGTGCAGTCCATAGCGCGGATCGTTGGTCCCACGTACTACCTCCACATAGCTGATCTCGAGCGGGAACAGCATGTCGATGAAGCGCTGGTTGCCACTGTTGACGTTGCTGGGAACGCCATCAATCAGCGTCTTGATTGCATTGAGATAGCCCTCGCCATTGAAGCCGCGGAAGCTCACCTTGCCTGACTCGGCGCCCTGGCGGGTTTCAGTCAGCTGGATGCCAGGCATCTGTCCCAGCAACTCCCAGCTGTGCTGGACCTGCTTGTCTTCTATCTGGTCTGCACCAAGAACATCTACCGAGGTGAGTACCTGATGTGCGGTCAGCTGCCCTTCGCTGTGGTTGTGGACATCGACCTTGCCCAGCGTCAGTGCGGAATCGGAGGACTGTGCATACACAGCGGGGGCGATCAGCGCAGCGGAGATCGTGGCGGAAACAATACGGATTTTCATGAGCGGATGGCTTGAGTGAAAATGTCGACAGCGGTGTACAACGGGGTTAGCGAGCGGGTTCGAATTGAGGAGCCTGGTCGTAGTCAGCCTGGTGGAATTCCTTGTCCGTGAACAGGAAGCCGTAGAAGTAGCGACGCAGCTGTGCGTGGTAATCGCGTATGCGGTCCTGGTAGGCCAGATGTGCCTGCATGTCCGTCTCCGCCATGCGGGTCAGCGCCACCTGCAGGCCGACGGGCGGAAGCACCCAACCCAATGTGGAGGCTGCCGCCGACCGCCGCTCTATGCCGTCGCGGTACTGTGCAGCCAGCGGCGCGACATGGTCATCGCCGTTCTGATGGAATGCCAGGTACCACTTGTAGTGAAACTCCGCACCAAGGGGCGCAGATCCGCTCCATTCCGGATAGCGTGAATAGAAGCTGCGCATCGTCTCTTCACGGGGGATGTCCCAGGCATGGTTCACTGCCTCGCGTTGCGCGCGCGCGATCGAGGCGCCCTGTTCCACCGGGATGCCGCGTTCAATGGCGACATTGGCCACGGTCGGCGCGATCAGGGCGATCACCACCCACGCCGATGCAAGCGTGGCGGCATTGACGCCTGAGTTCCAACCGCGCCAGGCCACCAACAAGCACAGCCCGGTCCAGAACAATAGATAGGCAACGACCAAGGCCAGCACCGCGGTGATCTGCAGCAACGACACCGACTGGCTGACGGCAGCCAGTGTGAATGGAACTGCGATGCACAACCAAAGCACTGCCAGTCGCACCAGCGTGCGACGCAGGTACAGGCCCCCCATGCGCATGGGCAGGCTGCGCAGGACACGTTCGCGGCCGGACTCGATCTCCGACGAACGCAGGTCATGCATCAGTGCGATGACGAACAGCGGAACCAGAAAGGTCAGCAGGAACGCGAAGTCGAAGCGGCCGGCCAGCGCCAGCTCCGGGTTGAACGCATCACCGTCGTGAATCTGCGCTTCCAGTCCAAGCGCTCGCACGCGCAACATGACAGGAGCGACATCACGCATGCCAACAGCCGCGAAAGCCAAAGGCGCTGGTGGGTTCCAGGTTGGATGGAAGCTGTAGTATGCCGCTCGCCCAGCATCGGTCGACTCACCGTGTGCTGCGGAGACCGCTGCAGCGTCTTCCGCATGCAACACCGCAATTCGCGCGATGGCCTCGCGCTGACTGTCGATACGTTGTACTCCTGACACCAGGCTGGCGACACATAGCAATGCAAGCAGTAGCAATGACGCCACCGCTATTCTGGACCGGAGCAGAAGACGGATTTCATGGAGCCAAAGATTCATCGTGCAACCCCCAGTCGGCGTGACGCCACGCCAAGCAGCACTACGGCAGCCAGTATCCAACCCACCAGGGTCAGCAACGGCACCAACAGTTCACGCAGTACGGCATCCCTTTCCGCCGGCCTGAACGTGAATTGAGGAATCCGATGCCATTGCGCCCGATCAACACGCTTGCGTTGGTCAGCACCTGCGTCGCTGGCGGTATCGTCGGCATAGGACACCTCGTCCACCTGCATCTGATTCAACTGCTGCACGATCCGGTAGCGATGCCGCTCTGCCTGGCCCAGGAAGCCAAGGTGCGCCTGCAGGTCAGTGGCAGCCGCCGCCATCGACAGCTGCCTGATCGCCAGCACCGGGCTGAGTACGGAAAACCCGGCCACCAGCCGATTCTGCTGGTTCTGGATGATGGCGCTCTCCTGCGCGTAGCGGTTGAACAACGTCGAGGTCAGTCGCTCACCTTCCACTGCGAGCAGTCCCTTGTAATTCACCGGTAGATCTTCGATGCGGCTGACGCCGTACTGGTCCAGCACCTGTTGCCGGAAGCTGGCGAAGTACGGATCGTTTGGGTCGTGGCTGTCGCCGAGTGCACGCAGATCACGTGCGATGCCGACCTCATTCTGCAGGCGATCAGGCAGCGGGAACCATGCGTACGCCAGGTCTGGAGCAACGCGAGGTACCAGCAGCGCCATCAAGGTCCAGCCGCCAACCAACGCGAGCAGCGCATCGCGCCGACGTGGCAGCAGCACCGAGACGCTGGTGACAATCAGGCACCACACCGCGAGGTACAAGGCATAGCCAAGCATCACGGCCAGCGCCACCGGCGCGGCCTCGGGGGCACCCAAGGCCAGCCATGCAAGTCCGGCGGATGCAGGCAGCAGAAAAACCCCCGCCACTGCCAGCAGCGCGGCCAGCTTGCCGCCGATGATGCTGCGCCGGCTCGCTCCCTGCAGCATCAACTGCCTCAGCGTACCGCGCTCGCGCTCATGTGCCACCAGTCCATAACCCAGGAAGACCAGTACCAGCGGAGCCAGCACCTGCAGGACAAAGGCCGGTGTCAGCTGACCGAAGCGGGTCAGGATCGAGCTTTGCATGACGTCGCCGAAATTGGCGGTGTTCTGGCGGTGCCCTTCCAGGAACATGCTGCTGCCGGTAAACGGATCAACACCCGGATCAAACGCAGCCAACGCCGCTGGCAAGCGGTAGACGAAGTGGCCGTAGTGCACCACGCGGTGCGGATGACGATCGGGCTGGGCCTCGAAATCTGCTTGTGCGGCGGCTTGCTGCCGCGCGCGATGCTCGGCAGCAGCCTGCATGTGGTGGAGCGATACCACAGTGGCTGTTACCGTCAACAGCACCATCAGGAGGATGCCGGTCAGCGCGGTACGCTGGCGTACCAGCGCTCGCAGTTCGTTGCGGAAGACCGAAGCGAGCACCGTCATGCGCGAGGTTCCCGGCCAGCGAAGTGGGCGTGCAGCGCATTGAGGTCGACGTCAGTGCGATCTACCTCGTGCACGATGCGCCCCTGGTCGAGCACACCGATCCGGTCGGCGATGTCTGCGGCACCCAGCAGGTCATGGGTGACCATCAGCACCGCGGTGCCACGTGCGCGGACCGGCTCGAGCAAAGCATGGAATTCGGCGCTTGCGCCAGGATCCAGCCCGGAGGTGGGTTCGTCGAGCAGCAGCAATGGAACCTCGCGCATCAGCGCGATCGCGATAGCCACCTTCTGTCGCATGCCCTTGGAGAAGCCAGACAGACGCTGATGCCACGCAGATTGCTGCAGGCCTGCTGCGCGCAATGCATCTGCGATGGCAGCAGCGCCGTGTCGTCGACCGCTCAGGGATAGCAGGTAGTCGGCATTCTCAACCGCCGTCAGGTGTTCATAGAGCGCTACGTTCTCCGGCAGATATGCCAACTGGGCCCGGGCACGTTCCGGCGCGGACCATGGAACAAGTCCAGCCACGCTCACGCTACCCGCGCTGGGCCGGGTAAACCCCAGCAACACCGACAACGTGGTCGACTTGCCTGCCCCATTGCCTCCGAGCAACGCGTAGATGGTTCCAGGAAGGAGCTGCAGAGACAGCTGTGACAGCACCGTTTTGCCGGGATAGCTAACGGAGAGATCGTGGATTTCGACGATGGGAGCGCTGGAAGTCACATGGAGTCACATAGGCGAGGGGTTCGCAGACTAACATGTAATGATATTACATTTCACTTCAGCGCCATCTGTCGACGAATCACCCGTTGAGCCCATCGGCTGAACGGGCAATCTTCATGGATACCTTCTGATCCCATAGGGGTAACTGAAGCGCCTCCCAGTAAATCTCAGCCGAAATTCCGCAAAAGCGACTCGCGCTCCAAATGCGCCTGCCATTCCAGATCGGCGAGGCGTGTCGCACCAGCGCCAGCATGCGGCACTTGAAGGCGTAACTCCGCGCAGCGCCACGGCAGACGAAGTGCTTGATCGGGGTGCCCATTCAAGGCCTGGGAACCAACTCACCAAAATTCACTTATTGGGTGAATGTTGGTGCGTGCAATACAGGGACGCGATCAATAGATTCAGGCACAGGATCATCGTCCCGTCACATGAGGTCCGCGCAGCCGATCCAGTTGCGTCGCCCGAACCTGTATATGCTCGTATACCCAGTCAGAGCCGAAGATCAGTCCCCCAAGCCCGTGATCTGTTTGACGGATTGGCCAGAGATTGCCACGTCGAGTGCAACTCACATGGAGAAGATCCTGGGTTCCGCGCTGCGATCAGAGATACGAAGAAGATTCCACGCAGGCATGCCGGTTCCATTGCCGCGGACCAAGCCCCGCAAAGGTGTCAACATCAATCTGTCGGCAGGCGAGTCCCTCAAGGTGCTGGTGCACAATGAAATGGTGCGAAGCCGGGTCACCCACGAGGCGCTGGCGAGAAGCCTGAGCATTCCCACGCCATCGTTGAAGCGGGCGCTGGACCTGCAGCAGCCAGCGGACGTCGACCTTCTCTCCAGCATGGTGGCAGCCATAGGCAAACGACTGGTCGCCTACATCTCGTAATCCGCATTGCTGGCGAGCAGGTGCGGATTCCCGAGCAGGCACCGGGCCGGTGGACGATCGCGCTCACCGCCCGCGTTCGGGCACTGTGTCGGGAGCATCTGCGAGGTCGCTGGCAAAGTGCATGGAAACCGTTGTTCCGATGCCAACATCGCTGTGCGCGCTGACACTTCCCCCCGCGCGCACGAGCAGGTCTTGCACAACGGACAGACCAAGCCCGCTGCCCTGCCCCCGGGGCTTGGTGGTAAAGAAGGGCTCGAAAGCGCGTGCCAACACTTCTGCCTCCATGCCTGTGCCGGTGTCAGCAAGATCCAGCACAAAACGACCGCCATCGTTTCGTGCCCGCAGAGTGAAGTCGCCACCACCGGGCATCACGTGATCCGCGTTCGCGGCCACGTTGAGGACCATCAGATCGAACTGCATCCGGTCGAAGAACACAGGCGGCAGATCAGCTTCCAGTTCCATGTCAACGTTCACCTCCGGCCCCATCAACTGCCGCACCATTGGCAGGAGCGCCTTCAACGCCTCGCCGGGCTCGAACCACTCCTCGATCCCATCCTCATGGTGCACCAGGGACAGCAGCCTGCGCGTCATCAGGTTGGCACGTGCCAGCGCCGAATCCACGCCAATCAGGGACTCGCGCATCCGCACGCCATCATCGCTGCGTAGACCGCTGTGTACGTAGCCGCCTGCAACCGCCAGGACGTTGCCGAAGTCATGGGCGACCCCACTTGCAAGCCTGCCGACGGCCTCCATCTTCTGTGCCTGGACCAGCTGCGCGAAGGTCCTCTCGCGCTCAGCCATTTCTTCGCTCAGACGCTGGTTGGCAGTATCCAGCGCGTCCCCGCGCCGTCTTGCCTCGAGAAAGCTCTCACGCAGCGCTGCCGAACTACGGTCAAGTACGACCGCAATCATCAGGAACATCGCTGTACTGAAGGCAGCGTCGCCCAGAAGCGCAGCTGCTTCCCCCTGGCGGCCAATGTCGACCCATATGCCCAGGAAGAAGGCCACGGTGATGCACAGGAACATCAACCACAGCGCCAAGCGCCCGACAATCAGCGCCGCGATAGCCAGCCAGATAGCCAGTACGGGTTGATCAAAACGCTGCGCTCCAAAGCCGGAGCTCAAATACGCAGGAATCAAGGTCACGCTGAAGATGCATAGCAATGCATATGCTGCGGCCTCAAACTTCCCCTTGCGAATGAGGAAGAAGCTCATTGCCGAAACGCAGATCACGGACAGGCTCAGCACCATGCTGGTCACTTCACCGGGCCGCCAGGGAATGTCCACCAGGAACGCCCGGTAACACCAGGCCGCCGCCGGCAATGCCGCCAGAAGAAAGGCGATCAGCTGGAGCATGGGCGCGTTGCGCCGATTGACCGGATCGGCGATGGGTACGTCACGCAACCATTCCAGCAAGCCCTGCCATAGCCGCGGGCCGACGCCCCACACGCTTTCAGCTGGCATCGACAGTTTCTTGTCCATCCCTGATCTCTTCGCCTTTCTCTCCGTCCGACATTAGGATGGAACAGTTGCCAGCAACTCTGCAAAGGGCGCGGAGCCGGACTGCCGAAGGCAGAGATTGTCTACAGGAGCAGGAGATAGCCGATCCCGCGGACCGTGGTAAGCGGCAACTCGCTTCCGGTCGTGGCGTGGACCTTGCGTCGCAGGCGATGGATCAGCATTTCCAGGCGGTGGAGATCGAGGTCCTCTCCTCCGCTACCCAGATGCTGGAGGACAAGGTCCCGTGCCACCACGCCTCCGTTGGCCTCATCCAGCATGACAAGGAACAGGCGCTCCCCCTCGGACAAGGCCACCTCCGCCCCCGAAGGCGACAAGAGGCGCCAGCCCTGTGCGATCAAGCCCCATCCTGCCCGGGCTGGATCACGCGGACGGGGTGTGTGCATACCCGGTGACGTCCGCCGCAGGACGCTGCGCACTGTGGCGGCAAGTACATCGATATTCACCGGCTTGGCCAGATAGGCATCCGCCCCCTCTTCCAGCCCGCGAACGTGGTCCTCCGAGCCGCGCCGACCGGTCAGCATCACAATGCCCACATCACCAAGCTTGCGCAGGTGTTGCGTGACCATGAAGCCACTCTCATCCGGCAGGCCGACGTCCACGATGAACAGGTCATGGGAACGGAGACTCACCGCCCGGTACAAGTCCATTGCGCAGCTCACGCCATGGACCTCGAAGCCCGCCTGCCTCAGCCCGGGAACAAGAATCTTCTCGCGCAGTTCATCGTCGTCCTCCACCACCATCACGGACAGTTTTTTTGCTTGCTCCTGCATGCCGTCTCTACGCGGTGACAAGCGCGCATGATCGCACCTGCCGTGGGCCACGTCATTTCATCCCGAGAGCCGCAAAGCCGCGTCGTAGCGGCCATCAGCGCTGGTTGCGGTAGTGCTCAACCCATTCCAGGGACTGGTCGATGCCGCCAAACGGGAAGATATGCAGGCTTACGGTTCCATGCGCTTCCGTCAGCCCGCTGGCCAGGCGATCAACAAACCGATCCGGCCCGGCCGTTCCAAACAGCTTGCCGATCGAGATGCCGTACTTGGACCAGATCGACGCGCTTGCACTGACACCACACATCGCCGCATAGCGCGCGAGCACGGCAATCCCTGCTGGGCCTGGCACCCCTACCCGCACTGGCTGACCGATGCCGCGCTCGCGCAGCGCGGCCAGCCACCTCAACACGATGTCGGCATCAAAGCCAAACTGGGTGACGATCAGCGGTGCCATGCCACGGTTCTCGATGCTGCTGCACTTTCGTTCAAGCACCTGCCAGCGCTGGCTTTCACTCATCACCGGGTGACCTTCAGGATGCCCGGCCACGCCAACAAGCTTGATGCCTGAGCGTTCCAGCACACCGGTTTCAATCAATGACGCGCTATCGGCAAACGGTCCCTTGGGGCTGGGCGAATCCCCGGCAATCACGAAGCAACGCTCCACACCCGCCTCATGGACCGCCCGGGCGATGAACGACTCCAGCTCAGCGAACGAGGCGATTCGGCGCGCCGGTATATGCAGCTGGGGCTCAAAGCCCAATTCGCGAACTGTCGCGGCAGCGGCCAATCGGGCGGCATTGTCTTCACCCGGCAGATAGGGAATGAAAATGGTTGAGCCGAGCGCTATCCGGGCAGCAGCTGCAGTCAGCGCTGGAATGGCCTTGGCGCCAACTTCCAACGAGTAGCCAGCAGTGATGTTGTTCGGAAGGCTATGCATGTCGGGATGATTCAAAGGTATTGCAGTAGTGGCTTTCGATTCAGCACCCCACCCCACGCGCTCTGATCGAACGGACGAGGCAAGGCGTGGTTCCATGACGTTATTGGTCGGAGTTCAACCAACCTATCTGGTTGCCTGCTCCTGTCCAATGGTCGAGGCAGCCACTGCGGTCGAGTGCCGGGCCAGTTCGATGAAGGCGCGCACGTAATCGATGCTGGTGTCCGTTTCACGCGCGCCGAGGAAGATCTGTTTGGCGATCCCGCGTGCGCCCAGCCGCACCGGCACCACGTCCATCCTGCTTGCATATTCTTCCACCAACCAGCGTGGCAGCGCGGCCACGCCGCGGCCACTGGCCACCATCTGCACCATGATGTCGGTGGTTTCGATGGCTTTGTGCCGCCGGGGAGTGATGCCTGCCGGCAGCAGGAACTGGCTGTAGATATCCAGGCGCTCGATGTCCACCGGATAACTGATCAGGACCTCGCGGGCCAGCTGCTGCGGCTTCACGTAAGCCGCCGACGCGAGGGGATGGTTCCTGGCCACGACCAGCACCTGCTCGTAGTCGAACACCGGCTCGAACTTCAGGCCCGGCTTGAACAAGGGGTCGGGCGTGACCAGCAGATCGATCTCGTAGCCGAACAGCGCACCGATACCACCGAACTGGAACTTCTGCCTGACGTCCACGTCCACGTCCGGCCAATCAGCCAGATAGGGCGATACCACCTTGAGCAGCCACTGGTAGCAGGGATGGCATTCCATGCCGATGCGCAGTGCACCGCGCTCGCCCTGCGCGAATTGGCCCAGACGCTCTTCGGCCAGATCCAGCTGCGGCAACACCCGGTTGGCCACCGCCAACAGGTACTGCCCGGATTGGGTGAGCCGCAGGCTTCGGCCTTCGCGCAGCCAGATGTCGGTACCCAGCTGCTGTTCCAGCTTGCGGATGCTATGGCTGAGGGCTGACTGGGTCAGGTTCAACACACCCGCGGCCGCAGTCAACGAGCCCTGCTTTTCGACCTGCTGGACGATGCTCAGATGGATGCGCTCAAGCATGTGAATGAATTTTCTTCATGGAATCGTGAAATTAAACCATTTTACCTCATGGAAATCTGTAACTAGGATCGAACCTCACCAGCTGCTCCATTCAGCTGACTGACGATCCAGCCCCCATGAAGGCAGAAATGACACACCCTCCCCCACTTCGCGTCGTCGCCGTTTCCGGCGGGCTGCAGCGCCCCTCCAAGGCCGCAGCCCTGGCCGAGCATCTGTCGAAGCTGATTGCAGCCGAGGTTCACTGCGAAACCCAGCTCGTCGAGCTGGGCCAGCTTGCCCGGCACATGGCCGGCACGGTCAGACGCAGCGAACTGCCCGATACGGTGGAGCTCGGACTGGCAGCAGTCGAGCAGGCGGATGTGCTGGTGGTCGCCACGCCGGTTTACCGCGGCTCTTACACGGGGCTGTTCAAGCACTTCTTCGATTTCATTCACCAGGACGCATTGATTGATACGCCGGTGTTGTTGGCCGCCACCGGCGGCAGCGAGCGCCACGCGCTGATGATCGACCACCAGCTGCGGCCACTTTTCAGCTTCTTCCAGGCACGAACCTTGCCGCTGGGCGTGTACGCGACCGACAAGGACTTCGCCGGTCACACGCTGCACAACGCGGATCTGATCCAACGCGCCAAGCTGGCGGTTGAACGCGCGTTGCCGGTGATCGAGCTGACACGCGACACCGAAGCAAGCACCGCCAGAGCCATCGTCGCTGCCTGAAAGCGAACTCCCCCACCGAATCAGCGTAGCGCTGTGCCGGCCCCTATCCGCAGAACCTACGGTAGTGCACCGCCATGAAAGACAGTTTTGAATTCAGCCTCAAGCGTATCCGCTTCGATGAAAACTACCAGCCATTGGACAGTACGCGGTTGACAACCAACTTCGCCAATCTGGCCAGGGGCAACAGTCGCCAGGAAAACCTGCGCAATACCCTGAGGATGATAGACAACCGGTTCAACAGCCTTGCCGGTTGGGACAACCCGATGGGTGACCGCTATTCCGTTGAACTTGAGATCATCTCGGCCGAGATGGACGTATCGGGCGTGGGCCAGACCGATGCATTTCCGCTGATCGAGATATTGAAGACAAGCATCGTTGACCGTCAGACCAGGACACGCATCGAAGGAATCGTTGGCAACAACTTCTCGTCCTACGTGCGTGACTATGACTTCAGCGTGCTGTTGCCGGACTACAACAGCAACCGGACAGCTTTTTCCACACCGGAAGACTTTGGCGACCTGCACGGAAAGCTGTTCAAGCACTTCGTGAATTCGCGCGCCTACAAGGAAAACTTCAACAAACTGCCGGTGATCTGCATCAGCGCGTCCAGCAGCAAGATCTACCACCGCACCGCCAATCACCACCCCGCGCTTGGCGTGGAGTATCTGCAGAATGAGCTTTCCTCAACCGATCAGTACTTCGCGAAGATGGGAATGCAGGTCCGCTTCTTCATGCCGCCGGACAGCGTTGCGCCACTGGCGTTCTACTTCTTTGGTGACCTGCTGGGCGACTACACCGACCTGGAACTCATCGGCACCATCAGCACGATGGAGACGTTCCAGAAGATCTACCGGCCCGAGATCTACAACGCCAACTCTGCGGCAGGAAGTGTCTACCAGCCCAGCCTGAAGCACCAGGACTACTCCCTGACAAAAATTGTCTATGACCGTGAAGAACGCAGTCAGTTGGCGATCAAGCAAGGACGCTTCACCGAAGAGCATTTCATCAAGCCGCACCGGCAGACGCTGGAACGGTGGGCTGCTGCCTGTCCGCTCTGATCACACCAAGGAAAATGAATCTACCCGCCATGAAGAAATTGTTGCCTACCTCAACCGCCGGCAGCCTGCCAAAACCTGCCTGGCTTGCCCAGCCAGAGAAGCTCTGGTCACCGTGGAAGCTGCAGGACGAGGAGCTGATTGAAGGCAAGCAGGATGCTCTGCGCCTTTCGCTGCACGAGCAGTTGCAGGCAGGAATTGACATCGTCAGCGATGGTGAGCAGACCCGCCAACACTTCGTCACCACCTTCATCGAACACCTGGAGGGGGTCGACTTCGAAAAACGCGAGACGGTGCGGATCCGCAACCGTTACGACGCCAGCGTCCCAACCGTCGTGGACGCGGTCGGCCGGCAGAAACCGGTATTCGTTGAGGATGCCAAGTTCCTGCGCCAGCAGACCAGGCAGCCGATCAAATGGGCCCTACCCGGCCCGATGACGATGATCGACACGCTCTACGATGATCACTACAGGAGTCGAGAAAAGCTTGCCTGGGAGTTCGCCAGAATTCTCAATCAGGAAGCCAGGGAGCTGGAGGCAGCGGGCGTTGACATCATCCAGTTCGACGAACCCGCCTTCAATGTCTTCTTCGATGAAGTCAATGACTGGGGTGTTGCCGCACTTGAGCGAGCGATCGAAGGACTCAAGTGCGAGACCGCCGTACACATCTGCTACGGCTACGGCATCAAGGCCAACACTGATTGGAAGAAGACCCTGGGCTCGGAGTGGCGTCAGTACGAGGAATCCTTCCCGAAGCTGCAACAGTCCAATATCGACATCATCTCGCTGGAATGCCAGAACTCGCATGTTCCCATTGATCTGATCGAACTGGTACGTGGCAAGAAGGTGATGGTAGGTGCCATCGACGTGGCCAGCGACATCATTGAAACCCCAGAGGATGTAGCGAGCACCCTGCGCAAGGCACTGCAGTTCGTGGATGCGGACAAGCTCTATCCGTCCACCAACTGCGGCATGGCACCGCTGCCGCGCCACGTGGCCAGAGGCAAGCTGCATGCACTCAGTGCCGGTGCAGAGATCGTTCGGCGTGAACTAGTGGCCTGAACTACGTAGCCCGGGTAAGCGCAGCGCACCCGGGACAAGGATTTGGCGGCCGCCAGAAGCTGGCTTCCGGGCCAGCTTCGGGTGTCCACCAAATCGCAAAGACATTGCGTTACGTTGCAAGCCACGGTCAGCCGCACGCGCGCCGGTAATGCATGGCAACCGCGCCGTTGCGCAACGGCGTCGATGAGATCATTTCAAGTCGCCGGGTGTTGGCCAGCCCGCGCTGGTAAAGCGTCGGGCCGTGCCCGGCGATCCTGGGGTGAACGAGGAACTTGTACTCGTCGATCAGATCCAGCCGATCCAACTCGGTAGCGAGCATACCGCTACCGAGCAGCACGCCAGCCGGCGTCGCCTCCTTGAGCTTCTGCACGCTCGTGCGCAAGTCCCCGCCGATGTGGTGGCTGTTGGTCCAAGGGAACGCTGTTCGCACCGACGACACGACGTACTTCGGCTTGACCTCCAGCCCGATCGCCCAGTCACGCATCGCCTGCGTGGCTTCCACTTCGCCGCGAGCAACTGCCGGCCAGTAGCTCTCCATCATCTCGTAGGTGACCCGTCCCCAGAGCATCGCCCCGGCTTCATCCATAAGGCGACTGAAGAAGGCGTGTGTCTCGTCGTCGGCGATGCCCTCCTGATGGTCGATGCAACCGTCCAGGGTGATGTTCAGGCTGAAGGTCAGAAGTCCCATGCGAGCGTGCTCATGGTTGGGCGTTCCACTGGATTGTCGCTCGTCGGCGGACGCATTGCAGTACCGGGCTGGTATCCCTGTCGCGATCAGCCTGCGCTTGCTTGCACCCCGGCAACTGACGAGGCGAGGATGATCTGGGCAACATAGTAGAGGGGCAGTCCCCAGAGCTTGTTGCTGGCACCCGGTGCGACGAAACGATTGCGGGCAACAGCGATGTCCGAGATCGCGAACATCACCGCACCAACTGCAAGCGGCCACGTTCTGGAGGCAGCGCTTGCGGCGATCGCCAGGGCGCACATGGCAAAGATAGCTATCACGTAAGCCACAACCGCGACGCGATAAAAGGCTTTCAAATAGCGCCAGAGCCACGCGATTACCGCGATTCCAAGACAGCCCATGACGGCGAACGCTATCGCCAGTGTCGTGCTGGCAAAGGGCAGCGATGCAAACGCTATCGCATAAGCCACATGCGCAAGCAGAAAGCTGGCCAAGCCAAGCAGGAAAAGCTGGCTCTTCTGGGACAGCAGCAAGACGTCCCCTACCCACCCAAGCCCCAGTCCGACCAGGATCAATTGACCATAGGCAGATGCTGTCGCGTCGAGCTGAAGTGCCAAGGCCAGGAATGCCGTACTGGCGAGGATCTTCAGCAAAACTTTGGCAAGCTTCCAGCCACGGTACTCGCAGAGGACCAGGACGGCACAGGCAGCAAGGCAAACGACGATTGTGGAGCCTGTTGTGGTCACCATGGTGGTCTGCGTTTCCCCAACGCTTTTATAAAAGGCGGATGCTGTCGGCTGCTTCATGGCAGCCATGGGGCAAACAATTTCCCCGCCGACGATTCACCAAGCTTGCCTTGGCCAGCACCTGATAGGCAACCGACCCGACCGATGGGCGTTCCATGGTGTTGCACCCGCCTGGGCACGCCCATCACATGCTTGCGCTATTCTTCGACCCAGGACGCACGCTCCAGAACTCCACATCGCCCAGCCACGCCGTCAGGTCGCCGCCCGCATGTCCAGAGTCGATCCAACTGCTGCCGACGAAATGCCTCCGGGAGTCGCCGCGAGACGAACACTCCGCTGGTGCAAGGGGGAGCGGAGCACCATCGTCGACAGCGTAGCCGAGGAAGTGCCCGTTGCGATGCATTACAACGGTGTGCCCTTCTCGGTAATGATGACCACACCTTCAGATCTTGAAGACCTGGCACTGGGCTTCTCGCTGACCGAAGGTCTGATCACCGATGCGGCCGAGTTGATCGAGGTCGAGGCAAGCCCCTGCATCGAAGGCGTCGAACTTCGTATGCAGGTGGCCAGCACAGCACCTGCTGCCTCCCTGCAAGCCGCTTCTGCCCGTGCATTACCCAGTCGCAGCGGCTGCGGCTTGTGTGGCGCACGACTGCTGGAGGACGTCATGCGGCTGATGCCGCCGATCGAGAGGCCCTCGACCTTTCCGCTTGCTTCATTGCGGTTGGCCCTGTCGTCGCTTCCCGGAATGCAGCCCATGAACGTGGCTACCGGCTCCACCCATGCCGCGGCCTGGGTGCAGGCGGATGGTCGAATCACGCATGTTCGCGAAGATGTCGGCCGGCACAATGCACTGGACAAGCTGGTGGGCGGCCTGCGGCGTGGTTCCGTATCGACCGACGCCGGCCTGGTTCTCATATCGAGCCGGGCCAGTTACGAAATGGTGAGCAAGGCGGCGCACGCTGGCATGGCGGTTGTTGCTGCTGTTTCCGCGCCGACGGCACTTGCCATCGACCTGGCGAGCGCGGCCGGCATCTGCCTGATCGGTTTCGCCCGCCGTGACCGATTCAACGTGTACTCACATCCAGAGCGATTGCTTGGATTTGACTAGGGAATGCCGAGGCACAGGAGGCAGCGAACAGGCCAATGCCAGAGAAGCCCGTTCTGGAAATCACATGAAGCCAACATTCATACGCTCAGTGTTGCAACCATGGCTGGAAGTGCTGCATTGACCGGGATGAAGTCCGGTTGCTACCACCCGGGAGGTCCGCTTGATGATCACTTCGTCTCGACTTGATTCTGCGTTGCTGGCCAAAAGCAGCCTTTCAGGCCCGCATCGCAAGTGACCAGATCGGATCGTCCTGGCCGGACCACGGATTCAGGCTGTCCCTCCCCTTCCTTGATGTGCCAATACAAGAGTGAGACATCACCATGAGCGAGAAGGACGTCCCCGGTATTCGCAAATACGATGCTCCGGCAGGCGGCTGGGGGGCGCTGCGGGCAACGGCCAAGGCGATCAGTGATCAGATGGCCGCCCCGGAAGCTGCGATCACGCTGTTCCGGACCAACAAGCCGGAAGGCTTCGATTGCCCCGGCTGCGCGTGGCCTGACCGCAAGCACACCTCGACCTTCCAGTTCTGCGAGAACGGCGCAAAGGCCGTGACCTGGGAGGCCACCAAGAAGCGGGTAACCCCGGAGTTCTTCGAGGCAAATACCGTTTCTTCGCTTCTGGAAATGACAGATTTCCAGCTGGAGGACGAAGGGCGCCTGACCCATCCCTTGGCCTATAACCCGGACAAGGACATCTATGAGGCGGTGGAGTGGGATGAGGCGCTCAGCCGGATAGGGCAGATCCTGCGCGAACAGCCAGACCCGAACATGGTCGAGTTCTACACCTCCGGGCGCGCTTCCAACGAGGCTGCTTTCCTCTACCAGATCTTCGCTCGTGAATTCGGAACGAACAATTTCCCCGACTGCTCCAACATGTGCCACGAAGCCACCAGTGTTGGCTTGCCGTCATCGATTGGGATCGGCAAGGGCACCGTCTCTCTGGATGATTTCGACGCCTGCGAGCTGATCATTTCCATCGGACACAATCCGGGGACCAACCACCCCCGCATGATGGGTACGCTGCATGAGGTTGCACGCCGCGGCGCTCCCATCATCGTGCTCAATCCACTGCGCGAACGCGCTCTGGAACGCTTCGCCGATCCGCAGGACCCGCTGGAGATGGCGACGCTCGGGGCAACGGAGATCGCCTCTTCCTATCTGCAGCCGCGCATAGGCGGCGATGCCGCCGCACTGAAAGGCATCATGAAGGCCCTGCTGGAGATGGACGCTGCCGAGGGCGGAGACGCCGGGGTTCTGGATCGCGCGTTCATTGAAGAACACACCCGGGGATTCGACGCCCTCGCCAAAGACCTGCTGGCGGCGAGTTGGGACGGAATCGTGTCCGAATCAGGCTTGCTTGAGGATGACCTGCGCAAGGTCGCGCAGGCCTATGCCAAGTCCAACGCCACCATCATCACCTACGGCATGGGGATTACCCAGCACAGCACGGGCACCAGGAATGTCCAGCAGATTGCCAACCTGCTGCTCCTGCGTGGCAACTTCGGCAAGCCCGGCGCGGGAATCTGTCCATTACGTGGGCACTCAAATGTGCAGGGGGACCGCAGCGTCGGCATCACCGAAAAGCCCAGCGTCGCGATGATCGACCGAATCGAAAAGCGGTTCGGCTTCCGCGCGCCAGGCGAGCATGGCCACGATGCCGTTGCTGCGATGCAGGCCATCATCGAAGGCCGCTCGACCGTCCTGATCTGCCTCGGCGGAAATCTGGCAGTCGCGCTACCTGATGGCGACGCCTGTTTTGCTGGCATGCGTAACCTGGAGATGTCGGTACACGTTGCGACCAAGCTCAATCGTAGTCATCTGCTGGTCTGCAAGAACACTTTCATCCTGCCCTGCCTCGGCCGAACCGAGCTGGACATTCAAGCCACCGGGCCGCAGGCGGTCACCGTGGAAGATTCGATGTCGATGGTGCATGCATCGCGGGGCAAGCTGAAACCCGCCTCTGAGCAGTTGCGTTCAGAGCCGGCAATCGTTGCCGGCATAGCCAGTGCAACCCTGTCATCGAGTCGCGTGCAATGGATGGAAATGGTGGCCGACTATGACCTGATACGCGAAGCCATCGAAGCGGTGTTCCCCGATTTTTCGGACTACAACGCCAGGATCCGGATTCCCGGTGGCTTCCGCCTGCCTTTGCCACCTACCGAACGCATCTGGCGCACCGCCTCTGGCAAGGCCGAGTTCCTCCGCTTCCCGGGACTGGCTGAAGACCCGAAACCCGTCGACAACGCAGTACTGAGGCTGGCCACCATCCGCAGCCACGACCAGTACAACACCACGATCTACAGCCTGGATGATCGCTACCGGGGCGTCTTCGGCCGTCGCGATGTCGTGTTCATGAACGAAGCAGACATGAGCGAGCGCGGGATCCAGCAAGGCGATCGGATCCGTATCAGGACGGCGCTGGACAACGAGGGCCACAGGATTCTTGAGGACGTCATTGCCGTCAGCTACCAGATTTCCCGGGGCTCGGTAGCGACGTATTACCCGGAAGGGAACTGCCTCATTCCACTGAGCTACATCGACCCTGCCAGTGGCACGCCTTCCTACAAATCAGTGCCAGTGCACATCAGCCGGGCATAGTTATCTTCCCGCCTTCGTGACGCGTGATGATTGAAGACTGTCAGGCCAACGGCTTCGAGCGGCGTTGCTATTCCGTGCGACGTCAGGTTTCGGCTGCCGAAACACCCTTCCCTGCCGTGAAGGCCAGGAACTGGTGGATGGGAAGCGCCTTCGCGTAGAGCCAGCCCTGCCCGAACTGCACACCGGAATGCTTCAGATAGGTTTCTTGTTCCATCGTCTCGATTCCTTCGGCGATGACCGTCAGCTTCAGGGCATGCGCCATGTTGATGATGTGATCAGCAACGATGCTCTGCGCGGCATCAGCACCGATGACGCAGGTAAAGGACTTGTCGATCTTGAGTGCGTCCAGCGACAGGCCTTCAAGCAGGGAGAGGCTCGAATAGCCGGTGCCGAAGTCATCAATGGTGACCCGATAGCCGAGGGAGCGCGCATTGCCGATTACCGCGGCAGCCGCTGCTGCATTGATGAAGCCGCGTTCGGTGATCTCCAACCAGATCTGCTGCGGCCGGAGACCTGCCTTCGCTACCGCTGCATTCAAACCATGAAGGAAACGCCCGCTCTCCATTTCGTTGGCGGGGATATTGATTGAGAGATGGGCATCTTCCTGTCCGCGCAGGTAGTGGCCCATCTCTGCCACACCCACATCGATCACCAGGTCGGTCAGCGGTGAGATGAGACCGGTTGCCTCCGCCAGCGGAATGAACTGATCCGGGGATGCTATCGGCGTACCTGGTCGCTGCCACCTGACCAGCGCTTCGGCTCCGATGCACAGTCCATTGGCCAGGTTGATGATGGGCTGGTAATGAACCACGAATTCCTTGTTCCTGATCGCCAGCTCCAGCGTCTTTGCGGGCGACAGTTGCTGCCTCGACACCCAGATGATGAGGCCGATCAGTATCAGCGAGATTGCCGCGCCGATGGGGAGCAGGTAACGCCATTCCAACCCTGCGGTGGCACCGGTCAGCGCGGTGTCAGTCAACGCAAAGGCAACGAGGCCAGCCACCGGCCGGGAGGAGAATGCGTATTGACCGCCAGTGCCCGGCTGGTTGCCCGCAAGCAGCATCTGAATCACCTGCGGCTGGACGACGCCAGAGGCTTCAAGCACCCGCCCGTCACGACTGGCAATGCCGTACACGACCTGCGTAGTGATCACCAGGTCGGTCAGCCGGCCCGGGGTAATCAGCACCCCGTAATCGCCGCGCCGGACCTCGACCCGGGGCTCCCCCCTGAACAACCTCGGCAACTCGGCATACGAAAGCGTGCTGCCGTCGCCAAGATCCAGGTCCGCATCACCGGCCGGCACCGGCGGCGAGATCACGCCAAGCCGGGTGCATACCAGTTCTCCGTCCACGAAATAGCCCAGGTCCTCAATGCTGCGCGCGTCGGCAACCACCTGGCCCATCATCTTCAGGTGTGCAGGCGAGCAGTCGGTAGGACCAATGCTGCCTGCTCGTACAAGTGCGCGCTTGGCATCATCGAGTGTACGTTCGGTGCGCTTTGCAGTGGATGCAGCAACATCGTCCAGGTGCTGTTGCTGTGCGCCCAGCGCCTGCTCGCGCTGCACCCATGACACTCCGATCAATGGAAGAACACCCGCCGCTATTGCCAGGACGCCGGCGGCGAGCAGTACCGATTTCCTTCTCATGCAACCCCGCCGTATCGGCATGCGTCCAGTTCCGACAGCGTACCGCAAAGGCGCCATGCGGCGCCGGCAGTGGCCTTGTGCGAACAGCGTGCCTCGGTTCGGTCAATAGCACAGCGCGCACGGTTCCGGCATCTGCCCTGGCACCAGGCCCGAGGCTGCGGAAAACAACGTGTCCAAGCGGGAACTTGTGCCCCCGCGGAACGCAATCTGTTGGACCAACCGCAGCTATCGTTTCGGCAAGGAACCTGTCCGACGCAGATCCCGTAGCACCATCCCATCGAGCACATTGCCCGGCCGCTGCGCAGCAAACCGGGAATGGCCAGTCATCCAACCATCGCATTTATGCGTCCGCACCGATGTCCTTCGTTTCATCGGTGCGGACCTGTCATCAGGGCGACGGGCTGCCGCCGATCGAACTTCCGGATGATGTACAACGCGTTGTTGGCCCGCGGCAGCGATTGCGCTGATCCGCAGAGGATCCGCCACTGTACTGATCGCTGTACATCGACTGGGAGGCACCTTGCTGGCCGTAACGCACCTGCAGGCCGATGCTGTTGCTGCGCGTTGCATTACGCCCCTGTTCGTGGCCAAGCAACAGCGAGAACATCCAGCCGCTGCCAAATTGCAGGTCCATGCCTGCGCCCACCGCGAACATATCGTCGTTGTAGCTGCGCATCGCCAGGATGTAGTCGGTGCCCTGCGGCCGCTGCACGTAGTTCACCGAAACATCGCCGCGGTTCTCCAATGCGCTGCGGTACTCGACGCTCCAATGCGGCCGCCAGTTCAAACGCTCGCGCTTGAATGTAAGGCTGCCTTCCAGACCTACCGCCAACGCACTGTTGTCTACCTGCTGCCGTCCATAGACCAGGTCGTATACGCCAAGGCCAGCCTCTCGGTAACCATCCAACGTAGCGCGGTGGCCATCGTAGCGACCGTAACCCGTGACGCTGATTCCGGAGGGGCTGCGATGCTCATAGCCCAAGGTCAGCGACCCGAACCACTGGTCGCCCTTGCGGCTGGCATGCGCACTCGCAGCAACCGTCTCGCTCCAGCGGGTGAGATCGAAATCCAGCCTGCCATTGGCCAACATGCCATCGACGAACATGTGTTCTCCAAGCCGCCACAAGCCATAAACAGCCAGCGATTGCTGGTCTGCATCAACCTTGGACGGCGTGCCGTCGAAGTCGGTGCCTTGCTTGCCCCAACTGCCTGCCATGCCGAGCAGTACGTCTTCTCCAACAGCACGGTCAGCACCAAGCGTGATGCCGCCTGTATTGAAGTCGAAACCGCCACCCGCACGTCCGCCACGACCGGCGCTACCGAAGGTCGCCGTGCCCGCCAACCACAGACCCCAGCCTTCCGGCAGCGCAGGCAGTGCCGCTTCGGCGGCGCGTCCAACCGGCATCGTCAGGCCAGACGCACTTTGGCTACCCGCATAGGCCAGCGCGAAATTGAAGTTGCTGTCATTGCTGCCACCACGTACCTGGCGCAGGCGGTCGCGGATGTTGTCACTCTGCACCTGCGCAAACCGCACGGTGGAATCCAGCTGCGCCTGCACGCCGCCACTGACCTGCGCATCACGGGTCGGGTCGGGACGTGAACTCACCGTCAACTGCAGCTGTACCGATGCGGCCGCATAGCTTCCGGATGCCGCCTGGCTGGCAATCAGCATGGCAGTGCCCTCGCCCACCAAGGTGACGGTACGCCCACTCACCGTGGCAACGGCTGGATCGGAACTGGTGAAGCTGAAGGCGCCCGTGCTGCTGCTCTGTGGCTCGGGCAGCTCGAACGTGGGCTCACCGTAGACCTTGGTTATTACATCCAGCCAGGACAGCTGCGGGATGGCGACAGCAACTGTCACATCCAACCGCACCTGTGCAGCGGCTTGGTACATCGCGTTGCCCGCCTGATCGGCTGTCAGCGAGCAGGTGCCTGCGGCGAGCATGGTCACGCTCGCACCGCCTACGGTGCACACCGTTGGCGTGGTCGAGGCAAACGTCACCGGGTTGCCGGATGCACCGCCGGTGGCGCTCACGGCAAACGTACCGCCCTGCGAATACACCGGTTCGGCCGGGTTGGCGACGAAGTTGCTGATCGCCTGCCCAGCCGCCTGCACGATGAAGCGATAGGCCTGTACGGCGGTAAAGCCATTCGCATCGGCAACCTGCACGCTGAAGTCATAGTTGCCAGCCGCAGTGGGCTCACCGTCTATCTCGCCGGACTCGGTCAAGGTCAGCCCCGGCGGCAAATTGCCGGAAGACAGGGCGAACCGGTAGGGCGCGGTGCCGCCACGAGCACCTAGCTGTTGGTGGTAGTTCTGGTCACCGGTCGCCGGCGGCAACTGAGGATCCAGCTGCAGCTGTGGAGCGTTGATGGCCAACGTGTAATGCCGGGTGACGGAGAACGGGCCGTTGCCGGTGCTGCTATCCGTTGCGGTGATGTCGAAACTGAAATTTCCGGAAAGCGTCGGAGTACCAGACAACTCACCGCCAGCGGACAGGCTCAGGCCGGCCGGCAGCGTGGTTGAAGTGTAGGTATATGGCGCCGCGCCGCCATCGGCAGATAGCGCCTGCCCATAGGTGTTTGATGCAGTAGCAGCCGGCAGGGTTGCCGGCCCCAGGACCAGCGCCGGGGCAGAGACCGTAATGCTCACTGGCGCCGAAGCGGTGGTGGTGAAAGCATCGGTCGCGGTGTACGTGAAACTGTCGGCACCGGAATACCCGGGGTTCGGGGTGTAGCTGATACCAGTACCGTTGGCGGTCGCCGTTCCATGCGCTGGCGCAGTTACAACTGCGACCGAGGTTGCCTTTCCGGTGATATCCAGATTGATCAGCGCTGCAATGGCGCCGTAGTCAACCGACTCGCTCACCGCGCCTACTGCAAGCAACGGTACACCAACCGTGATACTGACCTGCGCCGGTGCCGAGCTGCCGCCCGGACCAGTTGCGGTATAGGTAAAGCTGTCCGGACCGGCATGGTTCGCCGTTGGCACATAGGTCACCACATCACCTGCCACCGTCGCGCTTCCGTGCGTCGGTCCGGCGCTGATTGCAATGCCGCTGTGCACACCGGTAATCGACGTTGATAGATCGATCGCCAGCCCCGTGCTGTTGTGTGGCACTGCGATGCCGCCGAGGTCTGCAGCCACCGGAGCTGCTGGCGTCGCGACGGAGAGGCTCACCGTGGCGACATCGGAAGTACCTCCCGCGCCTGTGGCCGTATACGTGAAACTGTCCGCACCGAAGTAGCCGACAGTCGGCAGATAGGTCACTACGTTGCCGGCAACAGTCGTCGTGCCATGCCCCGGTGCTGTGGCGATCGCGATACTGCTGTGTGGCCCGCCGCTGATCGAGCTGGAGAGATCGATGGGAGTGCTCGTGTTGTAAGCCACGGTGACACCGGACCTGTCGCCCGCGACCGGCTTGGCGATGAAGTTGTAGCTGACGTTGTCCGTGCTTGTCTGTCCAGCGACCACAACAGTCACATTGACCGCACCACTACCTGTGACGGGTGTCGTGACGGTCAGCGAGGTTGCCGATGCAGCCGTCACCGTGCCGGGAACAGAACCAAAAAGCACCTGATTGCCCGCAGCCGTAGCGAGGAAACCGGTACCGGTGATCGTAACCACCTCCCCCGCCGGACCAGAAGCTGGTGAGATGGCGGTTATCAAAGGCCGCACGTTGATCTGATTGCTTACAGCGCTTGCCAGCGCTGGGTAACCCGGAATCACGCTGCCCGAGTAGATCAATTGCGCACTGCCGGCGCCTGTTGCCTGATAGGTCAGCGTCACGGTACAGCCGCCCGCGGGTATCTGCAGGTCGTCCAGGTTCACTGTGGACGTTCCCGTACTTGATGCGGAGGCACCACAATTTCCGCCTACCGCCATGCCCGGGAAGAGCAATGAAGCATTCGTCCCCACCGTCGCATTGAAGGAGGGCGTGGTGCTCGCGTTTGGGTTGGTGAAGGCAAGCGTCAGTGTTCCTTCGGAGCCCACAGCGATGGACGCAGGTGCAAAGCTCATGCTGAGACCCAGGCCCTGTGCCTGGTTGATGGCGAAACTCTGCTGAGCCTGCGGTGCCGGATTCCAGTTGGTATCACCGAATTGACTGGCATTGATCCGGCAGGTGCCGACGCCGATGAAGGTGACCGTATTGCCAGCCAAGGTGCAGCCGGAGCTGGAGAGATCCAGAGCGTAGTTGACCTGCAACCCTGAGTTCGAGCTGGCCTCGACCGTATATGGTGTGCCTCCTACCGCTGCTGCGGGCGCTTGCGTGGTGAAGCTGATGGTCTGGTCACCCTTGCCAATGGATACCGTGGTGATAGAGGTGTTCGAAGCAGCACTGGCCCCATCAAGAACCCCGACGATGTAGCTGAAGCTACCTGCTACGGTGGGTGTTCCAGACACGATGCCCGTTGCTTGATCAAGCGTGGTCCCAGGCGGGAACGCGCCTGCATACAGGCTGTAGGCGTACGGTGCCACGCCCCCGGAAGCCGGATTGGATTGGTAATAGCTCCCCTCAACCTTCAATCCGGAGGCAGCATCGGCAGTAATGCTCAGTGGGGTTTGATAGGTGAAATCGCCCGCGGAGCTCGCTTGGCTGACGCCACCGAAGGTAGTGACAGTAATACCGGCCACCCCCGCTGCTGCCGCTGGCGTGGAGAAGCTGAGCGTACCAGTGTTGGTGACCGTCACCGATCCGGCCGGGATGGTTGCGTTGCCGATCATCACCGAAGTATTGCCAGCGATGAAATCCGTGCCACTGACAGTGACTGTCGTTCCGCCGCTGGTCGACCCGACCGTTGGCGATATCGACGTCAGCGTCGGGGCGTTGAGATAGATGAACTGGTCGGCCGCGCTGGTCGCACTGGTGCCTCCAACAGCAGTCACGGTGACGTCGTAAGTGCCCGCCAGATTGGCCGGTGAGGTCGCCGTGATCTGGGTATTGCTGTTGATGGTATAGGTAGCGGCCGTCGCACCAAATTTCACCGCACCGGTAGCGGGGGCTGCGGCAAACCCGGTACCGGTGATGACGACTGCTGTGCCGCCCGCAGTCGGTCCGACGCTTGGCGAAACGGCGCTGACCGTAGGAGGTGCCACATAGGTGAACTGATCCGCCGCGCTGGTAGCACTGGTGCCGCCTGCGCTTGCCACGGTGATGTCGTAGGTACCCGCTAGATTGGCAGGCGCCGTCGCTACGATCTGGGTGTTGCTGATGATGGTGTAGGTCGCGTTGGTACCGCCGAACGCCACCGCGCCCGTCGGGGCCATCACTGCAAAGCCCGTGCCAGTGATAGTGACTGTGGTGCCGCCACCCGTCGGCCCGGCAGTGGGCGAAACCGATGTGACGGTGGGTGCAGCGGCATAAGTGAACTGATCCGCCGCGCTGGTAGCACTGGTGCCGCCTGGGCTCGTCACGGTGATGTCGTAGGTACCTGCCGAGTTGGCGGGCGACGTCGCGGTGATCTGGGTATTGCTGTTGATGGTGTAGGTCGCGTTGGTGGCGCCGAACTTCACTGCACCGGTCGGGGGCACTGCTGCAAACCCGGTACCGGTGATGATCACGGAAATACCACCGCCCGTCGGCCCGGCTGTAGGCGAAACCGAGGTGACCGTGGGCGCAGCGAGATAGGTGAATTGATCCGCCGCGCTGGTAGCACTGGTACCGCCCAAGCTTGTCACGGTGATGTCGTAGGTACCCGCCGAGTTGGCGGGCGACGTCGCGGTGATCTGGGTATTGCTGTTGATGGTGTAGGTCGCGTTGGTGGCGCCGAACTTCACCGCGCCGGTGGGGGACGCTGCTGCAAAGCCAGTGCCGGTGATGGTGACCGTGGTGCCACCGCCCGTCGGCCCGGAAGTGGGCGAAACCGAGGTAACCGTGGGGACAGCGACATAGGTGAACTGATCCGCCGCGCTGGTAGCACTGGTGCCGCCCACGCTTGTCACTCTGATGTCGTAGGTACCCGCCGAATTGGCAGGCGCCGTCGCCACGATCTGGGTGTTGCTGATGATGGTGTAGGTCGCGTTGGTGGCGCCGAACTTCACTGCGCCGGTCGGGGGCACCGTTGCGAAGCCAGTACCGGTGATGTTGACCGTCGTACCGCCTCCCGTCGGCCCGGCGGTAGGCGAAACCGAGGTGACCGTTGGGGCAGCGGCATAGGTGAATTGATCCGCGGCACTGGTAGCACTGGTACCGCTTGTGCTCGTCACGGTGATGTCGTAGGTACCCGCCGAATTGGCGGGCGACGTCGCGGTGATCTGGGTATTGCTGTTTCTGGTGTAGGTCGCGTTGGTAGCGCCGAATTTCACTGCACCGGTCGGGAGCACCGCTGCAAACCCGGTACCGGTAATGACGACGGAAGTACCGCCGCCCGTCGGCCCGCCAGCAGGCGAAACCGAGGTAACCGTGGGGGGAGCGACATAGGTGAACTGATCCGCCGCGCTGGTGGCACTGGTGCCACCCGGGCTGGTCACGGTGATGTCGTAGGTACCCGCCGAGTTGGCAGGTGCCGTCGCCGCGATCTGGGTGTTGCTGATAACGGTGTAGGTCGCGTTGGTCGCACCGAACTTCACCGCGCCGGTGGGGGGCGCTGCTGCAAAGCCGGTGCCGTTGATGGTGACTGTGGTGCCACCGCCCGTTAGCCCAACGTTGGGGGAAATCCATGTGACCGTGGGGGCATTGACATAGGTAAACCGATCGGCAGCGCTGGTAGCGCTGGTACCGTCCAAGGTCGTGACCGTAATGTCGATCGAACCTGCTGGCAATGCCGGCGAAGTTGCGATGATCTGGGTGTCACTTACGATGGAAAAGCTCGTTGCCAGGGTCGCACCGAACTTGATGGCCGGCGATGCGGAGCTGAAACGTGTGCCGGTAATGGTTACCTGCGTGCCTCCAGCGGTGGGGCCGGCGCTGGGTGAAACAGCACTGATTGTTGGTGGCGGAAGATCGTTCACCACCGTTATCTGGAATTCCTTCTCAAGGAACAGCGCATGCGAGTCGGTGGCGCGAACACGCACGGACTTGGTGCCAGCTGCCACCAGCGCGGCATCGTTTATGCGCAGCTCGGAACCGGAGATGTTGAAGCTTGCGTTGTCGGTGCTGCCAGCCCCGGACACAAGCGTATAAGTGGCCGAATCATTCGGGTCGCTATCAACGGAGGACAGCATGCCGATCAGCGCGTTTACGCCAGCGCTACGGGCCACGGTTGCATTGCCCAGCAAGACGTTGCTCGGAGCAGAAAGACAGGTCACCTTCGCCTGAACGACGCCGCCCTGCGGCCCGAATGACCACGCATAGATGGTGAACGTCGGCAGGTTGGTGCTGATGGTATGCGAGTCATGCTGGTTCAGCTCATGACCTGACCACGTGTATTCCTCCAGCAGGATGGCGGAGCCTTGCGCGGCGTTGTTCTCGTAGAGCGCGAAGCCGGCGCCACTCGCACCATCATTCTGGGTAGCGTTTCCGCTCCCTGAGCTGGTCACGTCATAGGTAATGACATCACCTGGCTCCAAGGCGTACTCCTCCCAGAGATTCTGGTTCACTGGTGTCAGGCCGCCACCCCAATGTGCATTGATTGCGTTGCAACCAGCCGACGCCAAAGCGGGTGCCGACAACGTGATGCCGCTCAGCGCCACCAATAGGCATGCCATCCGGCTGAAGAAGGACCTGTTTGCATATGCGGACAGACTGGGCAGCTGCGCCTGACGCAACGATACGCACACCCAATGCATCAGCCGAAGGACGGCAGTGGCCTGTTTCATTCCATGTTTCCCCTGTCTTGCACACACGAAGAGGCAGTCCACGCATTGGCGGCCTGCCCACTGGATCAACGCTTCAAACCATGCAACATGGAGTGCGACAGGAGCCTGCCACCTTCCCCCTTGGGCTACCCTCAGCCCGGCTGGGCCGAGAGTCATGGTCTGCAGCCCGGCGTAAATCTAGCAGCCCATCAATGCAGGGGAAAGATTTTTTTTCAGCCCCCAACACACGCCCAGTACAGGCAGCTGCCCCGCTGGCCCAGGGAGACATGGAATGCGCCAGGACGTCCTGAAAGCAGCGATATCAACGTCAGGCGGCCCGACCAGTAATGGGCATCAGACCGGCAGATAAACTCTTACGATCACTGCGCTGGCTTGGACGCGCAACCTGCTGGCAGCTGAGGCCCTTGACCCTACGGTTGGGTCGGGGCGCAGAGCAACAACTCCTGGCGCAGGGTGTTACGCAGCTGGCTTCGGATGGGGTTCTTGGCAGGTTGATAGGGACACCTGCCCATCGCATACCCTTTACTGCTTCCTGCCAAGGAACCGGAGGATCAAGAATCAGGGCTGTTCGCCGATCAGATCGACACTCCCACAATCACGCTTGACGCATTGAACAGCACCACCACCGGTTCGCTTTCCCGAAGTTCCAGCGAACTGGTGCTATCACTGGTAATGACTGCAACCACACTGCAACCGTGACCAATGTCCACCACAACCTCATCATTCACGGCGCCGCCTGTAATTCTCGCAACCTTGCCACTGAACTGATTCCGGGCGGAGCATCGCGTGCCTTGATCGTGCGCCAGAATCACCGATGAGGCCTTCACCAATGCGTAGACTGGCATGCCAACCTCCAGCCCCAACGATTCCATGCTGCCGTGGGTGATGGTCGCCACGACCGTGAGCCCAGGCGCGACTTCGATCTGCACTTCATCGTTCACTGCACCGGCGGCCACGGCGCTGATCCGGCCGTGGAACTGATTGCGCGCACTCGTGATCATTCCGATCCTCCGTATCAACGCCATGTCCTCATCCAATCCGGCGGGAACCTGCTGGGACTGCAGGAAGGCGCGGTGCGCACGTTCAAGCTGCTCGAAGCGCGCAACCAGTTGGCGTCCGCGCTCGGTCAACTGGGCACCGCCGCCGCCACGCCCGCCAACGCTGCGTGCCACCAAGGGTTCGCCGGCTGCCGTGTTCATGGCGTCCACGGCGTCCCAGGCGTTCTTGTAGGTCATGCCCATCCGCTTGGCGGCCTGGCTGATCGAACCGCAGGCATCGATGAACCCCAGCAAGGCGAAACGGCCACGGCCGCCCAGACTTTGCCCCGCAACGCTCAGCCATAGGCTGCCTTGCAGCTCAAGCATGGGGTCGGTCTCGCTCATCTGGTCTGGTCCATGCGGCGGAAGCAGTGCCCAGTGTAAGCCGCGCGCCATCTCCACCCGGCTTGATATCGATCAAGGACGCTCCGGTGCTCCCCCCTGAGAATCCCCGCATCGGTCACGAAGTTGACCTCACCGTACCGTTATATCATCTTGGATATAACGAACCCGAGGATTGCGAGTATGCGCACCTGCCGTTTCGTTCTGCCGCTGTCAGCCCTTCTGCTCCCCCTGTCGGCCGCAGCTGCCGACACAGCGACTGCCCCCCCGGTTTTCACCTTGGGCAGTGTCGATGTCCACGCCGAGCGCGGCACCTCTCCCACTGTCGCCGAGCGCAACCTGGACGCGGAACGCATCCAGCAGCTGGACCGCAACACTGTCGGAGAGGCAGTCAGCGTGCTGCCGGGCGTCAGCCTGGCACGCAATTCGCGCAACGAGGACATGGTCTACCTGCGTGGCTTCGATCCCCGCCAGGTGCCGGTATTCCTCGACGGCGTCCCGCTGTACGTGCCTTACGACGGCTATGTGGACTTCGGTCGGTTCACCACCTTCGACCTGGCCCGCATCGACGTCGCCAGTGGCGCTGCTTCATTGCTCTATGGGCCCAACATCCTCGGCGGGGCGATCAACCTGATCAGCCGGCGGCCGGAGCGTCCATTCGAGGCTGACCTGCGGCTGGGCGTCGCCGATGGCGGCGAGCGCAAGGCGGCGGTCAACCTCGGCGGTCGCCAGGGTGATTGGTACTACCAGCTCGGCTGGTCAATCCTGAAGGCCGATGAGTTCCCACTCCCGGATGGGTTCGTCGATTACAAGCGCGCACCTACCGACACCGGTGATGACCGCCGTAATGCAGACCGCGAAGATCGCCGCTTGTCATTCAAGCTCGGCTATACGCCGCGTGAGGGCGATGAATATGCCATCGGCTACGCGCGCCAGGATGGCGAGAAGGGCAATCCGGTGTACACGGGAACCGCACGCAGCGGCATCCGTTACTGGCGCTGGCCATGGTGGGACAAGGACAGCCTGTACTTCATCGGCAATACCCAGCTCGGTCAGCACACGACCTTGCGCACCCGCCTCTACCGCGACACCTACGGCAATGGGCTTGAGGCCTACACCGACGGCAGCTATCAAACCGCGCTGGACAACACCAGTTTCCCCAGCATCTATGACGACAAGACAATCGGCGGCTCGCTGACCTTGGCCAGCAACGCCCTGCCCCGCCAGCAGCTGCAGCTTGCATTGCATTACAAGGAAGACCAGCACAGCGAGCGCAACCCGCACTCGCCGACCAAGGACTTCCGCGATGTTACTACCTCGGTGGCAATCGAAGACCGTATCGCACTGACTGACACCGCGCACCTGCGCGCAGGTCTGGGCCATGACCGTCGCGAGGCCAAGCGTGTCTACTACTGGCCGACCGGCAGTGCCGATGCCACCAATGCCGTGCTGGAGTACGTGCAGCAATTGGCACCGGAGCAGCAGTGGTATGCCAGCGCCGCACGTCGCACGCGCTTCCCCACCATCAAGGATCGCTACTCGGCACGCATGGGTGCCGCACTGCCCAACCCTGACCTCGCTCCCGAGCATGCCACCCATCTCGAACTGGGCTTGCGTGGTAGCTGGTGGCAAGGCAGCCAACTGCAGGCTGCGGTGTTCCACAGCCGCATTGATGACCTGATCCAGACCGCCGTCGTTGCCTCGCCTGAGTGCGGCGGTCGCACCTGCAATCAGGCGCAGAACATTGGCCGCGCCCGCAACGTCGGCATGGAGCTGGGCTTGCAGCAGCGCATCGGCAACGACTGGGACCTGCAGGCAAGCTACACCTGGTTGCGGCGCACCAACCTGGAGAACCGGGATGTGGCCCTGCTCGACAGCCCGCGCCAGCGCTTGTTCATGGCCGTTGGCTGGCAGCTGCTGCCGCAGTTGCGTCTGCAGGCCAGCCTGGAAGCCGAACAAGGTCGCAAGGTCAGCTATGCCGATACCACTCGTCCGGTGCGTGCCCTGTCTGGCTTCGGCATCGGTGGGCTGAAGGCGAGCTGGTCACCGCGTGGCAACGTTGGCTTTGATCTGGGCGTGCGCAATATCGGCGACAAATGGTACGAACTGGCCGATGGCTACCCCATGCCAGGCCGCACCTGGTTTGCCAATGCCAACTGGAGGTACTGAGCATGAGCAGCGCGCAGCCCGCACGCATTGCCGCCATCGTGCACGACGGCAACGGTGAGCCCGATGGACTGCTGGCGGCTTTCGCTGCCCGCCAGCTCGCAGCCGGGCACCGCGTCCGCGGGCTGGTGCACCTGCCTCATGCGCCAACAGCCACGGGCAAGCGCATGGTGCTGATGGACGTGACCGATCCGCAGTCCCGCTACCCAATCAGCCAGGCACTGGGCGCTGCTGCCTGCGGCTGCAATCTCGATCCGCGTGGCATTGCCGATGCCAGTGTCGTACTACGTCGTGCCGCGCAGGAACCGGCGGCGCTGGCGATTGCCAATCGGTTCGGCGCGCTCGAGTCGCAAGGCGGCGGCATGGCCGACGAACTGTTGGCGCTGATGCTGGCCGGCATCCCGCTACTCACCGCAGTGAAGCTTCCCTACCTGGAAGCCTGGCGCGCGTTCACCGGTGGCATGGCGGTTGAGCTTCCCGCCACCGACGCGGCCCTGCAGCACTGGTGGGATGGCTGCCGCCAGCAAGATCAGGAGGCGATATGAAACGTCGCGCCCTGTTGCAGGCCTTCGCGCTGGCACCACTGCTGTTTGCAGGAGGCCGACTATTGGCAATGCCCGCACAACGCGTGCTGCGCCTGGGCGAACCCAAAGGCACACCGCAGCGCGTGTTCGCCGCGGGCGCCCCGGCAGCGGTGCTGGTTGCGGCGATCGCGCCGCAGCGATTGCTGGGCTGGCCCATGCGGGTTTCACCAAGCGCGCTGGCGCTGCTGCCCACGGCACTCCGCGGCCTGCCGATGGTCGGCCGTCTTGCCGGACGCGGCAGCACCGTCAGCCTGGAACGCCTGCTTGAGCTGCAGCCGGATCTGGTGCTGGATGCCGGCGATTTCGACGCGAGCTACCGTGACTCCGCCGAGCGGGTGTGGCAGCAGACCGGAATTCCGGTCGAGCTGGTTGCAGGACGCTTGCCCGATCATCCCGCTCAGCTGCGCCATGTCGGCAAGCTGCTTGGTGTGACTGCGCGTGGCGAGGCGCTGGCGCTGGCAGCGGAAGCACAGCTGGCGTTGGTGCGCGAGGTGCTTGCCACCCGCCCTGCTACCTCGCGTCCGACTGTCTACTACGGGCGCGGCAGCGATGGGCTGGAGAGTGGCCTGTCCGGTTCGATCAACACCGAGGTCATCGAGTTCTGCGGTGGCCGCAATGTTGCTGCCGCGGCTGGCAAAGGCGGGCTGGCACGTGTCTCGCTGGAACAACTGCTGGCCTGGGACCCGGACGTGATCCTCACCCAGGACGCCGCATTTGCCGCAAGCGCGGCACAGGACGCACGTTGGCGCAGCCTGCGTGCGGTGCGCGAAGGGCGCTTGCATTGCGCACCGTCACTACCGTTCGGTTGGCTGGATGGCCCGCCCGGCGTCAATCGCCTACCAGGCTTGCCCTGGTTGCTGTCGCGGCTGCATCCCGGTGCATCGCCGGCGCTTGCACCGGCCGCACTGCGCACGCGCATCAACGCGCTGCATCAACTGCTATGGGGTCAGTCGCTACCAGCGGACATCGCGCGCAGCCTGGATGGGCGCCAATGACGGCGCGCCCCACGCCGCGCTGGGCGTGGCATGCCGGTGGCTGGGTGCTGCTGGCGGCAATGATCCTGTTGGCATTCTCGGTTGGCCAGTTCCCTGTATCGCCGACACGCGTGGTGCAGGCGATAGGCTGGCAGCTGTTTGGCATTGGCGAGCCCAGTCCACCCGCTGTGCATGCGGCGCTATGGAACATCCGCCTGCCGCGCGTGATCGCGGCGGTGCTGATTGGTGCGGTGCTGTCCGCTGCCGGGGCGGCGTATCAGGCGATGTTTCGCAATCCTCTGGTCTCGCCCGACATTCTTGGTGTCTCCGCGGGTGCCGGGCTCGGTGCGTCGCTGGCATTGTTCCTCGGTCTGCCATTGTTGCTGGTGCAGGGTTTCGCCTTCGCCGGCGGGTTGACTGCGGTCGGTCTGGTCTGTCTGGTGGCAGCGCTGGTGCGTCGGCATGAACCGATACTGGTGCTGGTGCTGGCCGGCGTTGCGGTGTCGGCACTGTTGGGCGCCGGCATTTCGCTATTGAAGCTGCTTGCAGACCCTTACACCCAGCTTCCTTCAATCACGTTCTGGCTGCTTGGCGGATTGAATGCCGTTGTCCTTGATGATCTGCGCGTCACCGCACCGCTGCTGCTGGTCGGGTTGTTACCGCTGCTGTTGCTGCGCTGGCGCATCAACCTGCTCAGCCTCGGTGATGAGGAAGCCAGCGCATTGGGAGTAGCAGTCACACCGCTACGCTGGACGCTGATTGCCGCGGCAACACTATGCACAGCGGCTGCTGTGTCACTGGCCGGCATCATCGGCTGGGTCGGGCTGGTGGTGCCACACATCGCGCGCTTGCTGGTGGGCGCCGATTTCCGTCGGCTGTTGCCGGCCAGCCTGCTGCTGGGTGCCAGCTTCCTGCTCGCCGCCGACACACTGGCGCGGACCTTGGCTCCGATAGAACTGCCGCTCGGCATTCTCACTGCGTTCGTCGGTGTGCCGTGTTTCCTGTTGGTGCTGGCACGCAGCGAGAGCCGGGCATGAGCATGGGCGACGTTCTCCTGCAGGCACGCGGGCTGACGGTAGGCCATCGCCAGCAGCCCCTGGGCGAACCTTCGGACCTGCACCTTCATGCAGGCGAAGTGCTGTGCCTGCTGGGCCCGAATGGCTGCGGCAAGACCACGCTGTTCCGCACGCTGCTTGGCCTGCTCCCCGCCATTTCTGGCGAGATTGCGTTGCAGGGGCAGCCGCTGCATCTGCTTGGCCGCAACCAACGCGCCCGGCAGCTGGCGTACGTTCCACAGTCGGCGCCGTTCGCCTTTGCCTGGCGGGTGCTGGAAGTCGTTGCCATGGGCCGCGCGGCCCATCTTGGTTTGTTGGCCACGCCCACGCGTGCGGACGAAACAATTGCCCTTGACTGCCTGGATCAGCTCGGCATCGCCGCATTGGCGCAACGCGTGGTCAGCACCCTCAGTGGCGGTGAACGCCAACTGGTGTTGATAGCGCGCGCACTCGCGCAACGTGCACGGATCCTGATCATGGATGAACCTACCGCCAGCCTCGATTTCGGCAACCAGCTGCGCATTCTCGACACCGTGCGCAGCCTCGCCGATCGCGGCATCGGCGTGTTGCTGTCCACACACCAACCGCAGCATGCGCTGCAGGTGGCAGACCGCATCGCCTTGATGGCCAACGGAAGCCTGCACGCGCTCGGCCCCGCCCGCGAGGTCGCCACACCCGAACGATTGGCGCAGCTCTACAACGTCGATGCCTCGCGCATAGCCTTTGCCCTTCCTGACCTGCAGTCACTGTCCTGATGACTACACCTCCAGCCCCCATCGATCACATGGCCCGCTACCGCCAGCATCTGCTGGCGTGCGGCTTCCAGGCCAAGCCCGCCAGCGCGTGGGATGCGCGGGCGGCGCAGTCCAGCTGGAAGCGTCGGCACGACGACTACAGCGAGGCATTCCTGGCGCGGCTCGACCTGAACGGTGTGAACAGCGTGCTGGACGTTGGTTGCGGGCCCGGCCTGCTCAGTTTGCCAATCGCCGCGCAGGTGCAACAGGTCCATGCCCTGGACTACAGCCGGGGCATGCTTGATGGCCTGCATGCCGCCATCCGCGCCCAACAGGTCGACAACATCGAGCCACACCATCTGTCATGGGAGGACGACTGGAGCAAGCTGCCCGTCTGCGATGTCGCCATCGCCTCGCGTTCACTGATGGTCCCTGAGCTGGAACGGGCGCTGATGAAACTCGACGCGCACGCAGCGCAGCGCGTCTACGTGACCTGTACCACGCAGCCGCGTACTGGCGTCTTGGAGCTTGCGGCGCTGCTGGGTCGGCAATGGATTCCCATGCCGGACCATCGCTATGTGATGGAGCTGCTTTGGGACTTGGGACGGGAGCCACGGCTCGACTACCTGCCGGTTTCGGCATTGGACCAAGCGCAGACTGCGGAAGAACTTATCCGCCAGGCAGAACAGTTGTTCGGCGAGCTGCAGATGAACGAGCGCAGCAGGATCGCGCAGTGGCACGGGCATTCGCCCCTGAATCGACTCGGATTGGCACCCACCAGGCGTTGGGCCTTCATCTCCTGGGAAACCACTGCCCGAGCTCGCTGAGGTGGTGCATGGCGCTGATGGCCCAGGTCGGCCAGACCGGTCCTTGGCACCGTTCTAGCTGCATCAGCTCCGGCGCGCCCGACCCCGGAAGGCGGCCGGACAGGCGCTGCGGCCCGTCCATCAACCCGACATTGGCGCCAAGCCCCTGATATCTGGGACAATTGCCACCGGCCGGACGCTCCCGGCCCGCTACAGCATGGACCCGCATCGAGGCGGTCATCGCTCTGCTGTCCATTCACGGCTTGCCGCCGCTCTTCCCGGATCGTCATTTGAACGCCATCGATACCCCTGTTGACCCTGCCCAGCCCTTGGCGGATCGCCTGCGCGACGCGCTGGATCTGCTGGAAGCCATTGAAGCCGATCGCGGCATGCTCGATGCGTTGCCCGAAGCCGACCGCGTGCGCCTGCATCAAGTCGTTGCCAAGGTATTCCACCCCGAACCGAAAGCACGCCGGCAGATGCTCAAGAAGCAGGCCCGTGAGCGCCATCAGGAAAAGGTGCGCAAGTCAGAGGCGCTGCTTGAACAGACCGGCATCCGCGCCCTGCGCCGCAAGCCGGTCTTCAGCACCCCGAACTACTTCCCGCCGCATGCAGCCGGCTTGCACGATGCCAGCAATGGGGAGGGCGCTGCCGCCGCCGAGGAGCCTGTGCATTCGCCCGAGCTGCGCCACTGCTACGTGTGCAAGCAGAAGTTCACCCAGCTGCATCACTTCTACGACCAGATGTGCCCAGCCTGCGCCGACCTGAACTACATCAAGCGCACCGAAACCGCCGACCTGCGTGGGCGCGTTGCGTTGTTGACCGGTGGCCGCGTCAAGATCGGCTACCAGGCCGGCCTGAAGCTGCTGCGTGCCGGCGCCGAGCTGATCGTGACCACACGCTTCCCGCGCGACTCGGCAGCCCGCTATGCCGAAGAACCCGACTTCGCCGTGTGGGGACACCGCCTGCAGGTCTACGGGTTGGACCTGCGCCATACGCCCAGCGTCGAGGCCTTCTGCAGCGAGCTGTTGGCCACGCGCACGCGCCTGGACTTCATCATCAACAACGCCTGCCAGACCGTGCGTCGTCCGCCGCAGTTCTATGCGCACATGATGGCCGGCGAAACCGCTGCCGTGCAGAGCCTGCCGGAAACCATCCGCAAGCTGATCGGCAATTACGAGGGCCTGCGCAGCGCCGACCTGCTGCCGGTCGCGGCGGCCGCGCTGCCGTCGCCACAAGCTGTCGGTACTGACGGTTTGACCCGCGCCGCCGAGCTTTCGCAGGTGCCACTGCTGGCTGACGAACTATTGGGCCAGCGCCATCTGTTCCCCGATGGCCGCCTGGACCAGGACCTGCAGCAGGTGGACCTGCGCGACAGCAATTCCTGGCGCCTGCGCATGGCCGAGGTGCCGTCAGTGGAGCTGCTGGAAACCCAGCTGGTCAATGCCATCGCACCGTTCATCATCAACGCACGCCTGAAGCCGCTGATGCTGGCCACGCCAGAGCGCGACAAGCACATCGTCAACGTGTCGGCGATGGAAGGCCAGTTCTACCGCAACTTCAAGACCACCCGCCATCCGCATACCAACATGGCCAAGGCCGCGTTGAACATGATGACGCGCACCTCGGCGGCCGATTACCAGAACGACGGCATCCACATGAACAGCGTGGATACCGGCTGGGTGACCGACGAAGATCCGGCAGGCCTGGCAGCGCGCAAGGTGCAGGAAGAGCGCTTCCATCCGCCGCTGGATATCGTCGACGGCGCCGCCCGCATCGTCGACCCGATCATCCACGGTTTCAACACCGGCGAACACGTCTGGGGCCAGTTCCTGAAGGACTATGCACCTACCGATTGGTGAGCGCGCGGACACTGATTGAGACGATGGTTCTGCCCCGCTGACCGGGTCAGATCCATCGCCGTACAGAAAGCGTATGGAGCGATCCACCAAGCAGACTTACTGGCACTTCACCGCAGGCTACGGCTAGGATCGGCACATGAGGCCCCTTCCTGCAGACTCGATGGTGCTCCCACGCGATTTCTATCGCAGGCATCCCACTGTGGTTGCGCCGGAGCTGCTCAACAAATTGCTGGTTCACGACGATGGCCGCTGCGCACGCATCGTCGAAGTGGAGGCCTATGCCGGTGGTGACGACCCCGCCGCGCATTCGTTCAGAGGCAAAACCGCGCGCAACGCCACCATGTTCGGCCCTCCAGGTCATCTCTATGTCTACTTCACCTATGGCATGCATTGGGGCAGCAATGCGGTCTGCGGAGAGCCCGATGAAGGCGTAGGCGTGCTGCTCAGGGCGGCACAGCCATTGCAGGGTTTGGATCTGATGCATGCGCTCAGGCCAGCCGCAAAGCGCACCATCGACCTGGCCAACGGCCCCGGCAAGCTGTCCCAGGCTTTTGGATTGAACCGTGCGCATGACGGCGCTGACCTGGTAAGCGGTGATCGCGGCATCCGGATTGTCTCCGATGGAACGCCGCCGCCCCTCGTTCCCGGCCAAGGACCGCGCGTTGGCATATCCAAAGCCGTGGACCTGCCATGGCGATGGTGGGTCGCCGGCAACCCGTGTGTCTCTGGAAAGAAACAGCGCTGAGGCGCTCGCGGGGCATGTCCACCGACAGCTTTGGCAAGGATCCTATCCATTGCGGTCAAGGCAGGGCATTCTCGCCTTTGGCCTCGCCCTGCAGCCAGCCGAGGAATGAGGCAACGGCGGGCTTGCCGTCCGCCCCCGGAAGGGTCACGGCGTAGTAGGCGAACTCGGTGGGCCACGGCTGATCCAACGCGACCACCAATCGACCACTGGCGACTTCCGCCTGCACGTACACATCGCGCACCAACGCAATCCCCTGCCCTGCCTCGGCAGCGCGGATCAACAACACATCATCATCGAACGCGACGCCTCGTTCGATACGGGGATCGTCCGCCACTCCCAGTGCCTTGTACCAAAGTCGCCAATCACTGCGATCGGAGTCCTGCAGAAGTGGGTACTTGAGGCAATCGATTGGCTTACGGATCGGTTTGCCCTTGGCCAGCAAACCAGGACTCGCTACTGGCAGGAACACCGGCGAAGCAAGGTGACGCGAGACCAAGCCCGGGTACTCGCCCAGCCCGTGACGAATCGCTATATCGATGCGGTCGCGGCGCAGATCAACCAGGGCCGATGAAGCTTCAACGCGCACCTCGATGTCCGGATGCTTTTCGGTGAAGCGGCCCAGTCGAGGCACCAACCAGGACGCGGCAAAACCGGGAACTGTGCTGATCGTCAGTGTCTGCCGCCCGTTGATCGCCTCCAGAACAGCCATGCTGTCCTGGATGGTATCGAAGGCGCGAAGCAAGGCTGGATAGACTTGCGCGCCTGCTGGACTGAGCGCGACACCATGCCGATTGCGGATGAAGAGCGTGACGCCGGTACGGTCACTCAACAGTTTGAGTTGCTGGCTCACTGCACCCGGCGTAACCCCCATGACCTCGGCAGCTGCCTTGAGGCTGCCGTGACGAGCGATCTCCACGAATGCACGCAACGCCAGCAACGGTAGGACAGCACCCATTGGTTCAGTTTCCCGATCTTTCACGCTTGGAAGTGATGGGTCTCTGCTGCGCTTGTGCCCATCAATCCGGGCCAGCATGGATCATTTTCTGAAATGAGAAAAGCTGAATTCTTCAATGCACGGCTTTCGGCGATCTTCGGTCTGAGTGACAAGGACTGTTCACCATGTGCATTCCGGTAGTAAACCCAACACTAAACCCACAGAAAGGCGTGAGGTTAGGGCCTCCCTGTTTCCCGCAATCGCCTCGGAGCCGGCATAAACAAACATTAGAAAATCTGATGTTGCCGAGCAGATAAGATCGTTTTCCAGGGTTGATGCCGCACCATAGACTGCAAGCATTCCCGGTCGACAGGAGCCAGGCTTCCTGCAGCAGACGATCAGCTTACGCCACCCCAACAAACCATCAAAACCTGGCAGCGTGCACTGAAATTGCACTGGCAAGAAAACGCACAGCGCGAGTTAAAGCGCTCCGGTTTCAGATCGAGCGCAGCAACTGCACCCGCCAGTTGCAGGGGTGAG
>QFOV01000208.1 GCA_003248565.1 Stenotrophomonas sp. | reverse complement strand
TTCGGCCAAGGCTGTTGGCGCGCTGCAGGACCTGGGCGTGCAGTTCAACCACGTCAACGTGCTGGCCGACCAGGAAATCCGTGAAGGCATCAAGGCCTACGGCGACTGGCCGACCATCCCGCAGCTGTATGTGGACGGCGAGCTGATCGGCGGCAGCGACATCATCCTGCAGATGGCCAGCAGCGGCGAACTGAGCAGCCTGCTCGGCCTGGCCGCACCAGACCGCACGCCGCCGTCGATCACCGTCACCCCGGCCGCAGTTGAAATGCTCAAGGGCGCACTGGCCGACGCCCCGGGCGCCGCCCTGCAGCTGGGCATCGATGCCAGCTTCCAGCCGAACTTCCAGCTGGCCCCGTTCGACGCCAATGCCATTGCAGCCGAGTCCAACGGCCTGCGCGTGCAGTTCGATTCCTCCAGCGCGCGTCGTGCCAACGGCATCACCATTGACTGGGTCGACGACATCCGCGGCCAGGGCCTGGCGATCAACAACCCGAACGCGCCCAAGCCGGTGCAGGACCTGGACGTGCGCAGCGCCGACGACCAGCTGCGTGCCGGTGCGATCACCGTGGTCGACGTGCGTCCGGCTGACGAGCGCGCCATCGCCGCGATCAATGGCAGCTTCGAAATCTTCGACGGCGACAACCGCGCCAAGCTCGAAGCCCTGCCCAAGGACACCGCACTGGCATTCCTGTGCCACCGTGGCGGCCGCAGCGCCCAGGCTGCATCGCAGTTCCTGGCACTGGGCTTCACCAATGTGTTCAACATCACCGGCGGCATCGATGCCTGGTCGGAGAACGTGGACAACAGCGTTCCGAAGTACTGATCGGAACACGCTGCAGCAACCAAAAAAACGCCGGCCCCCAGCCGGCGTTTTTTTTCGTTGAACAATCGCGGGAACGGCAACCTGATTGCCTGCCTTGTAGGAGCGGCGTCAGCCGCGAAGCTGATAGAACATCGGATCGCAGAGGCAACTAGCGCTGCAGCAATGTCAGCTTCGCGGCTGATGCCACTCCCACATGCAAACCAGAAGCATGCAGCCTGTGCCCTTTTGTGGAAGCGACATCAGCCGCGAAGCACTTGAGTGGTCAGATGACATGCGAACCCAATGCTGCACTGCATGCGTACCGCGATGAGCAGTACCTGGCAGACAGGCGTGTATCCGACAACGCCGTCAGCAACACCAGTCCCTGCCGGGTGCTCAACCAGCAAAGCCACCTTCAGCGAGAAAATGCAGTTCCTCGGCGGTCGGGATCCGGCCCAACACCGCGTTCCGGTGGGGGAAGCGGCCAAAGCGGCGGATGACATCGCGATGCACTTCTGCGTATTTCAGGTATTCCAGATCGCCCAGCACCTCGAACATCGCCACCGCGCGCTCCTGGTCCTGCGGATCCTCGGAGTGCTCGAACGGCAGGTAGATGAACGCCCGCAGCTTGAGCGGCAGTTCGCGGTCCCAACCTTCCTCGATGGTGCGGGTAGCGTAATGCCGCGCCAACCCGTCGGTAGCGTAAGAGTGCGCGGTGCCACGGAAGCAGTTGCGCGGAAACTGGTCCAGCAGGATCTGCAGCGCCAACGCGCCCTCGGCATTTTCCAGCCAGTCCTCACAACCACGCCGGGCTGCCTGGTAATGCAGGTCCAGGAAGCGCTCCCGGAACTCCACATCAAAGGCCTCGTCACGCACAAACCAACGCTGCGGACCTGCCGCGCGCCAGAACTCAACTACCGAACTTGCAGTTTCCATTACTGATCCCTGGTTCACCGCCTACCCGCAGGCGGTGACACTTCCCACCGATGTCGTCGCATCCGGGGACAGGGCCTCAGTTGCTTGGCAGTAGCTTAATAGGCTACCCCAAGCTATGAAATGAGGAAAAGGTGAAAAAACCTACCCGGGATTGGGACGGTCTCCGCATAAACCACCAACTCCATCCCAGGTTTTGAGATAGGGTTCCTATCTTTCGGGACTGTTACGACCCTTGGGGGGGTACAAAGCATGCGCATAGGAATAGTGGTCGACTCGGCCTGCGACCTGCCCAAGGGCTATCTGCAACAGAACAACATCGTGCTGCTCCCCATCAGCGTACGGATCGGCGACACGGTGCTCCCCGACCACCGCGACGAGGAGTCCACCCTGGCCTTCCTGCAGGGCCCGCTGAGCGAGCGCAGCGCCGAAGCGGAAACCATCCCCTATAGCGCCGAGCAGATCCGCGACCTGTTCCTGAGCCGCCTGGTTACCGATTTCGACCAGGTGTTCTGCATGACCATCACCCGCACCCGCAGCCCCATCCATGACAACGCGGTGCAGGCCGGCTACAGCATCCTCAACGAGTACAAGCCCATCCGCCAGGCGGCCGGCCACAATTCGCCGTTCAGCCTGCGCGTCATCGACACCCAGAATCTGTTTGCCGCACAGGCGGTGAGCGCGGTGGAAGCGGTGCGCCTGCGCGACAGCGGTGCCACCGTCCCGCAGATGCGCGAACGGCTGGAGCTGGTAGCCAGCAACGTGCACGGCTACATGGTCACCCGCGACCTCTACTACCTGCGCGCCCGTGCCCGCCACAAGGGCGACCGCAGCGTCGGCCTGCTCAGCGTCGCCCTGGGCAGCGCGCTGGACATCAAACCCGTGCTGCACGGCTACCGCGGCAATACCGAGCCAGTTGCCAAGATCAAGGGCTTCGACAACGCGGTGCAGGCCTTGTTCGACTTTGTCGGCAAACGCGTGCTGCACGGCCTGATGACCCCGGTGGTCTGCGTCAGCTACGGCGGCCCGCTGGACGAGTTGCGCGCCCTGCCCGGCTACCAACAGCTGCGCGACACCTGTGACAAGCACGGCGTAACGCTGCTGGAAGCGGTGATGAGCCTGACCGGCATGGTCAACGTGGGCAAGGGCGCAGTGACCATTGGCTTTGCCGATGAACCGCATACCTTCGGCAGCTGAGCAACCGACATCATCTGGACAGAATCACTACATCTGACGCGCTAGTCTGACGCTCTACCAAGGAGGTCCCCATGTCCGTGCTCTATTCCATCTCGCTGCCCGATCCGGCCAAGGCCCGCGGCAACGATCCGCGCCTGTCATTCACCGCCAGCGGCGCAGACGCCTTTGCCGAGCAATTGCAGGCTGCACTGCGCACACCGGAGCTGTTCGAGCGCTGGAAGGCCACCCAGGACGAACCCGATGACGTGGACCCCGGTTTGGGCGCGGTTGATCCAAACGCCACGGTTACCGGCAAGCAGTCCGACCTGCGCATCGACCTGGTCGCCAACACCAGCCTGCCCGGCGACCTGTTCAAACAGCGCCTGCGCATGCTGGCCGGCAGCCATTGGGAACTGCGCGATGTGCGTTGAGTGGTGAGAACGCAGGTACTGCTGTCCTGGAGCGGCGGCAAAGACGCCGCATGGGCACTGCACGAACTCCAGCAACGCGATGACGTCGAGGTTGTCGCGCTGCTGAGCACGCTGACCGAAGCCTATGACCGCTCCTCGATGCAGGGCGTACGCCGTCAGGTATTGCTGGCCCAGGCAGACGCCGCCGGGCTGCCGCTGCTGGAAGCCTGGATACCGCAGGTCTGCGACAATGCCGTGTATCTGCAGCGCATGACAGCGGCGCTGCGCGAAGCCCAGCAGCGCTGGCCGGGCCTTGCGAGCATCGCCTTTGGTGACCTGCTGCTTGAGGACATCCGGCGATGGCGCGAACAGCAGTATGCGCCCCTGGGCTGGCAGACCCTGTTCCCGCTGTTTGGCCACGACACCACCGCGCTGGCTCGGCAGATGATTGCGAACGGCCTGCATGCACAGCTGTGCTGTGTGGACAGCGAGCGGCTGGATGCCGGTTTTGCGGGCCGAGTATTTGATCAAACCTTTCTGGACGAATTGCCAGCAGGCATCGACGCCTGCGGCGAGAACGGCGAATTCCACACCTGTGCAAGCGCAGGGCCGATGTTCCGCGCTCCGTTGAAGCTTGAACAAGGCGACACCGTGCTACGCGGGAACCGCTACGCCTACACGGACTTCACCTTGCAGTTGTAGGAGCGGCGCCGGGTGGCCTCGGGCCATAAGCCGCGAAGCCACAACAGCAAGAACAACAGCGCTTCATGCAATTGCAGCACTGCTCGCAATGTCAGCTCAGGCAGCTTCGCGGCTTACGCCCCTCCCACAAGGCGGGGCTGCGCTTTTTGTGGGAGCGGCGTAAGCAGCGAAGCCACGATAGAAAGAACAACAGCGCCTCGTGCAATCGCATACGTCGCTCCCACCTTCAGGATCACAGCTTCGCGGCTTACCCCGCTCCTACAAGGCTGGATCCCGCATCGAACGATCATCAAAACCACGCCACCGCACCATCGCGTACCGATACCCGGTTCCTGCCCGCGCGCTTGGCCGCATACAAGGCGCTATCAGCATCCTCCAGCAGCTGCACTGTCGGTGCCTTGGCAGAAGGCTGCAGGAAAGCCACACCCACACTGATGCTGACCGCTGCTTCCGGCAAGGCGAGCGATTCAATGGCCAGCCGCAACTTCTCGGCGAGGGCGATCGCATCTTCCCGCGCGCAGTCAGGCACGATGACCGCGAACTCTTCGCCGCCATAACGCGCCAGACAATCGCCCGCACGCCGGACGTTCGCCTGCAGCTGTGCTGCAACCGCCTGCAGGCAACGATCACCGGCCGGGTGCCCGTGGGCATCATTGAAGGCCTTGAAGTGGTCGATATCGACCAGCAACAGCCCCAGGCCGGCGCCACTGCGATGTACGCGGCTGGCCTCGGTCTGCAGGACAGCATCGAACTGACGACGGTTGGCCACGCCGGTCAGGCCATCCTGCCTTGCCAACTGATCCAACGCTGCCTGTCGTTCCAACAGGCCCATCTGCAGCAGCGTGCTGCGCAGGCTGAAGCCAATGGTGGCGACCACGAAGCCGGCCACAGCCAGGGTCCGCGCATGGTCCACGACCAGGGTACCCACAACCAACAGCAACAAAGGCAGGATCATCGGCCCACCCGCCTGCACCATCCGCGCCAGGCGCGGGTTCGGCACCAGCACCGGCACCGATGCGCGACGCACGGCCAGCCACACCAGCAGCAGGAAGGGCAGGTCGATCAATAGATCGGTGTACGCGCCGAAGGAATCTTGCGAGGTGAAGTGGTTGATGTAACCGGCTGTCAGCAGGTACGCCAGGGCATACAGCGCCAGCGCACGAAAGAAGCTGCGCCACTCCGGTACATCGCCGGCCAGCCAGCGCACGGTTGCGAAGCTGGCAATGCACAGGTTCTGGACATCGAACATGTAGCGCATGTTGCCCATTGCCTGCTCGTCAACATCGATGCGGTCGGCAAAAAAACTGGTGTGTACGAAGAACAACACGCCCAACAATGCCGCCATCGCCGCATCGATCAGGCTGATGCTGGCGCGCTCGCGGCGCGCGCGGGCAAGGATGAATACCAGCGGCACGGCGTAAAGCACATACAACAGCAGGCTGGCGCGCGGCGTGACGTCGGCCCGGCCCGCTCCCAGCGCATCGACCAGGTTCAGCGCCATGCCGCCAGACCACAGCAGCATCGCCAGCGCGATCGCGTACCAACCCAATGCCGCCCGGTCGCGCCTGGCACGCCACACGCAGCAACAGGCAGCAAGCAGCGGCGCCGCGACCAGGAAGATGAAGGAACCAATGCCAGCGGGACCCGAGCCGATGGCGAGGACCAGAGCATGGCAGACGATGAACAGCAGGATCAGCACTACCGGCATGCATTCCCCATCGGACAGGCGCTATGCCCGCACGATAACGCGACGGCCGCTACGACAACGTGACCCACACCCCGCCACGACATCGGCGACCAAGCTGCTCGCCCACCTGTAGTGCCGAGCCATGCTCGGCAGGGGCCTTGCCAGCAAAAAACCAACCCCTCCCCAGCCCTCCCCTTCGCTACGCGAAAGGGAGCCCCTCCCCAACCCTCCCCTTCGCTACGCGAAAGGGAGGGAGCAGAGCGTAGAGCCGAGCCATGCTCGGCAGGGGCGTTACCGGTAGAGCCCCAGCCGAGCATGGCTCGGCTCTACAAAACAACGCTCAGCGCATCGCCTTGGCGTGATGCGCGACGTGATCGCCGATGAAGCTGCTGATGAAGTAGTAGCTATGGTCATACCCCGGCTGCATGCGCAGCTGCAGCGGATGCCCGGCAGCCTCGCAGGCGGCCTGCAACAACTGCGGACGCAGCTGGTTTTCCAGGAATTCATCGGCGCCGCCCTGATCAATCAGCAACGGCAGCTTCTCCTGCGCATGCGCGACCAGCTCGGTCGCGTCATAGGCTTTCCACACTTCGCGGTCTTCACCCAGATAGGCAGCAAACGCCTTCTGTCCCCATGGCACCTGCGAGGGCGCCACGATCGGCGAGAACGCCGACACGCTGCGATAGCGCCCGGGGTTCTTCAGGGCGATGGTCAGGGCACCGTGGCCGCCCATCGAATGCCCGCTGATCGCGCGCACATCGCTGGCGGCCGGGTCAGCTTCCACCCAGGCCGGCAGCTCATCGACGATGTAGTCGTACATGCGGTAATGCCGCGACCACGGCTCACGGATCGCGTTGAGGTAGAAACCCGCGCCCTTGCCCAGGTCATAGCCCTCGGCATCGGCCACTGCATCACCACGTGGGCTGGTATCCGGCGACACCAGGATGATGCCGTGCTCGGCCGCATAGCGCTGTGCGCCGGATTTGGTGATGAAGTTCTGCTCGGTGCAGGTCAGGCCGCTCAGCCAGTACAGCACCGGGCAGGGGCCGTGCTCGGCCTGCGGCGGCAGGTAGACGCCTACCGTTATCTCGCAACCCAACACCTTGGATTCGTGCCGGTAAACGTCCTGCCAGCCGCCGAAGCAGGCGCGGTGTTCGAGTCGTTGCATGGTTTTTGAATCCTTGGTCTTGAGTTGCGTGATGTTTGCCACTGATAGAACGCCAGCTTCGCGGCTTACGCCGCTCCCACAGGTATTGTGATCAGTAATGGATGACCGAGCGGATCGACTTGCCCTCGTGCATCAGGTCGAAGGCTTCGTTGATCTTGTCCAGTTCCATCGTATGGGTCACGAACGGCGCGAGCTCGATGTCGCCCTTCATCGCATCTTCGACCATGCCCGGCAGCTGGCTGCGACCCTTCACACCACCAAATGCGGTGCCCATCCACTTGCGGCCGGTCACCAGCTGGAACGGGCGGGTGGAAATCTCCTGCCCTGCACCGGCCACGCCGATGATCACGCTCTGGCCCCAACCACGGTGGGCGCATTCCAGCGCGGCACGCATCACGTTGGTGTTGCCGATGCACTCGAAGCTGTGATCCACGCCCCAACCGGTCATCTCCACGATGACCTGCTGGATCGGCTTGTCGTGGTCCTTCGGGTTGACGCAATCGGTGGCACCAAACTGCTTGGCCAGCTCGAACTTGGAGGGGTTGGTGTCGATGGCAATGATGCGGCCAGCCTTGGCCTGGCGCGCGCCCTGGATCACCGCCAGGCCGATACCACCCAGGCCGAACACCGCGACGCTGTCACCTTCGGCGACCTTGGCGGTGTTGTGCACGGCACCG
>QFOV01000207.1 GCA_003248565.1 Stenotrophomonas sp. | reverse complement strand
GCCAGCACGCGCGGCTCGGTCCATATCTGCCAGATGCCGCCCAGGCCCAGCCCTGCTGCTTTCAGGAACACGCCGAGCAACGGGATCAGGACGATCAGCCCCAACCAGAACAAGGTGATGCCCATACCAAGACCAAAGCCGGGGAGTACCCGGCGTTGGCTTCGCACACGTGGCTGCAGTGTTTGTGCTGTTGCTGACACGGTCTACTTGCTCGCCTGGATCTGATCGAAGACACCGCCATCAGCGAAGTGCTCGGCCTGCGCCCTGCCCCACGAACCGAAGGCGCTGCGGATGGTGACCAGCTGCACCTGCGGGAAGCGCGCCACGTCGGCCGGTGCTGCGTATTGCGGCGAACGCGGCCGGTAGTAATGACGCGCGGCGATGCGCTGGCCTTCCGGCGAGTACAGGTATTGCAGATAGGCCTGGGCCACGTCACGGGTGCCGTGGCGGTCAACGTTGCGATCCAGCAGTGCCACCGACGGTTCGGCAAGGATCGACAGTTTGGGCACCACGATCTCGAACTTGTCCGGGCCCAGCTCTTCCTGGGCAAGGAAGGCTTCGTTCTCCCAGGCCAGCAACACATCACCGATGCCACGTTGGACAAAGGTAGTCGTGGCGCCGCGTGCACCGGTATCAAGCACCGGCACATTGCGGAACAGCGCGCGCATGTAGTTCAGCACCTTGTCGCGGTCACCTTTGAAGATGTGATCGCCGTAAGCCCAGGCTGCCAGGTAGTTCCAGCGTGCGCCACCGGAAGTCTTCGGGTTCGGCGTCACCACCGATACGCCGCTGCGCAGCAGATCCGGCCAATCGCGGATGCCCTTGGGATTGCCCTTGCGTACCAGGAAGACAATCGTCGAGGTGTAGGGCGCGCTGTTTTCCGGCAGGCGGGTTTCCCAGTTGGCAGGCAGCAGTTTGGCCTTGTCGGCAATGGCGTCCACGTCATAGGCCAGGGCCAGGGTGACCACGTCGGCCTCGATGCCGTCGATCACCGTACGCGCCTGCTTGCCGGAGCCGCCGTGCGAGGTCTCGATGGTGACGTTGTCGCCCTTGGTTTCCTTCCAGTGCTTGGCGAAGGCGGCATTGAAATCGCGGTACAGCTCGCGCGTCGGGTCATAGGAAACATTGAGCAATTGCACATCACGCGCAAACGCAGCGCCGGCACTCAAGGTCAGGGCGAATGCCAGTGCCGCTGTGGCAAGGCGGGATACATGGGAATGCGTCATCAGGGCTCTCCGTCAGAAGGAAACTTGCAGGCGCGAGAAAACAGCTTTTTCATCAGGCAACTTCGCGCCAGCGGAAGCCGCATCAAAACTGCTGTGCAGATAGTTGGTCGCCAGCTTGAGGTTGGCGGTCAGGTACCAGTTGGCACCGACCGTCCACGAGCGGACCTGCGAGGCCGACACCGTCGGATCGGCATAGAACGGGAAGGCGGCATCATCGATCTGCAGTTCGCCGTAGCGCGCGGTCAATTCCACCGCGCCATGCCCACCGTTAACCCCAAACGGGCGCGAAGGCGTCACCCCGCGATAGCTCGCATCCTCACCGGTCAGCACATAGCTGGCGGTGGCCTGCCAGGCGCGGTTGTCCAAGCGCTTGCGGATGCCATTGCGCGCGACTTCCTGTTCCGAGGCGATGTACTCGGCCTGCAGGCCCAGTCCATTGCGGTAGAACCAACCCTGCGGCGACCAGCGGCGGTGCTCGCCATCGGCAACCACGGCACTGCGGTAAGCAAAGAACGTGGCCTGACCAGGCGTGCGGTAACGCGGCAGGAAGTTGTTGCCGCTGCCATGCTTTTCGCCCGTGCTTGCGCCCAGGCCGAAGCCCAGACCTGCCCATGCGCTGTCACTGCCCTTGAGCGGCTCGAAGAACACGCGTCCTGCATATTCGAAGTCGTCATCCGGATTGCTGGTGACCGCATCGCGACCATCCACGGTGCCGTTGAACACACCCAGCGCATAGCTGAACTTGCCCTTGGCCACTTCGCCCTGCAGCTGCACGCCGAGGTCGCGGTTCGGCGCCAGTTCGCTGGCCAGCGCGCGCTCCACATCGACCAGTGCCGAGGATGACTGCAGGCGTTCCAGACCGACCGGCGAGGTGAACTTGCCGACCCGCAGCGTGTACGCAGGATCGAAGCGCAGATCGGCATAGGCATCGACGATGCTGGCGCTGTCACCGGCAAACTCCGGGGTGAAGCGGTACGCCACCAGCTTGCCCAACGAGCCTTCCAGGGTGGGCCGGGCAGTGCGCAGCAGGAAGGTGTCGTTCTGGTTGGCATCGCCGCCCAGGAACACGCGGGCATCGCCTTGCAGCAGGCCGCGTAGTTTCAACTCGTAGTTGCCATCGCCGGATTTGAACGAAGCGCCCTTCTGGTCGATGGCGATCTTCGGTGCGCTCTTTGCGGCGGCAACGCGTTCTTCTTCCGCCAGCTCAAGGCGGCGTTCAAGGATGCGCAGGCGCTGGTCCAGGTCGGCCAGGCCTACGCCTTCGCTTGCCCCATCACTGACGCCAGCCAGCCGCTCCAGACGCTGCAGGCGCTCCTGCAACTGCTCGACGGTGAGTTGCTGCGCCTGCGCCGATGACCCCGCCCCACACGCCGCCAGGACCAGGCTGAGGGACAACAGCTTCCTGGTCGGCAGGGTGAATGGGGGGCGTGTGGCGGTCATCGGCGTCTCCTGGTGGGTGGGTGTGCAGACGATGCTGCGGGTGCACACCCGTTACCGAGAAATGACTTAGGCCGCCGCGCTTATAGCCTTTGCGCATGACGACAACGCCGGGACACGGGGAAGGCTAAAATTGGCGTTCCACTTGACCGCAAGACCCCGCCATGACCGAAACCGCGAACATCTCCCCGCTGACCCGGCACTACGCCGAGGAACTGGACGCCATCCGCGCGCAGGGGCTGTTCAAGTCCGAACGCATCATCACCAGCCCGCAGTCGGCCGAGATCACCCTCGACGACGGCCGCACGGTGCTGAATTTCTGCGCCAACAACTACCTGGGCCTGGCCGACCACCCGGAGCTGATCCAGGCCGCCAAGGACGCGCTGGACACGCATGGCTTCGGCATGGCGTCGGTGCGCTTCATCTGCGGCACGCAGGACCTGCACAAGCAGCTGGAAAAGCAGATTGCCGGGTTCTTCGGCAAGGACGACACCATCCTTTACGCCGCCTGCTTCGACGCCAATGGCGGCCTGTTCGAGCCGTTGCTGGGCGAGAACGACGCGATCATTTCCGACGCACTGAACCACGCCTCCATCATCGATGGCGTGCGCCTGTGCAAGGCCAAGCGCTTCCGCTACGCCAACTGCGACATGGCCGATCTGGAAGCGCAGCTGCAAGCCGCCGATGCCGCCGGCTGCAAGACCAAGCTGATCACCACCGACGGCGTCTTCTCGATGGACGGCTTCATCGCCCCGCTCGATGAAATCACCACGCTGGCGAAGAAGTACGGCGCGCTGGTGCACATCGACGAATGCCATGCCACCGGCTTCCTCGGTGCCACCGGTCGCGGCTCGGCCGAAGTGAAGGGCGTGCTGGAGAAGATCGACATCATCACCGGCACCCTCGGCAAAGCCATGGGTGGTGCGCTGGGCGGCTTCACCTGCGCCAGCGCCGAGGTCATTGAACTGCTGCGCCAGCGTTCGCGCCCCTACCTGTTCTCCAACTCGTTGCCGCCGCACGTGGTTGCCGCTGGCATCAAGGCGTTCGAGATGCTGGCCGCCGCCGATGACCTGCGTGAAACGCTGCGCGAGAACACCGCCTACTTCCGCGAGAAGATGACCGCCGCTGGTTTCGACGTGAAGCCCGGCGTGCACCCGATCAGCCCGGTGATGCTGTACGACGCACCGCTGGCGCAGAAATTCGCCCAGCGCCTGCTGGAAGAAGGCATCTATGCGATCGGCTTCTTCTTCCCGGTGGTGCCGAAGGGTCAGGCCCGCATCCGCACCCAGATCAGCGCCGCGCACAGCCGCGCACACCTGGACCGCGCGATCGATGCCTTCACCCGGATTGGCCTGGAGCTGGGCGTCATCAAGGGCTGAGTGCTGTTGCCCTTGGCTTGAAAACAAAACAGGCGCCGAAAGGCGCCTGTTTTTTTGTCCTGTAGTGCCGAGTCATGCTCGGCAGAAGCCTTATCGGTAAAGCCCTTTACCGAGCATGGCTCGGCACTACGGTCGGTTTGCTTGGAGAGCCTCTGCCGAGCATGGCTCGGCACTACGTTTGGGTTTGTTTGTAACGCCCTTGCCGAGCATGGCTCGGCGCTACCGTCAGTTCTGCTTGGCAGGCGCTGCAGGTGTCGGCACGGCGGCGCCCTTGGCGACGCGGATGCCATTGGCCTTCATCCAGGCATCGAACTGATCGGCACTCATCTTCTGCTCGCCCTGCTGCATCATGAAACGGTAGTTGCCCAGCGAATCCTTCTCGGCCAGCGGTGCTTCCACCCGCACTTCGATCGGCTTGTCGTCGTTCTTCGCGGTCTTCTTGGCCGACGAAGCGCAACCGCCCAACACCGCAACCGAAGCCGCCACGAGAACGATGCCAGAGACGCGGGAAAGAGCTTGCATGGCAATAACCTCAAGTAATTAGAGTCGCAGTCTAATCCACCATCTCACCAAGTGCAGCTATTTATCTGAATTTATTGAACTTAGTCACTCACACTGACATGTGCGGTTTTGCTGGCAGCCTGCAGCGCATTCAGCTCTGCCTGGCTCAACTCCCGCCACTGGCCCTTGCCCAGCTCGCCCAGCTGCACGGGCCCTATCGCCACCCGCATCAAGCGCAGTACTTCCAGCCCCAACGCCTTGAGCAGGCGCCGGATGTGGCGATTGCGGCCTTCATCCAGCACCACCTCCAACCACGCGGTGCGTTCGCCATGCCGCAGCAGCTGTACCGAATGCGCCGCCAGGCGTTCGCCCTCGTCGTCGATACCCGCCTGCATGCGCTCGAGCACGGCCGCATCCGGCACAGCATCCACCTGTACCCGGTAGGTTTTCAATGGGCCGGTACTGGGCTCGGTAAGACGCGCCGCCCACTCCGGATCATTGCTGAAGAACAGCAGGCCTTCACTGGCCTTGTCCAGGCGCCCTACCGGCGCCATCCACGGCAGGCTGGCACCTTCAAAGCACTGATAAACAGTGTCGCGGCCCTGCTCGTCCTGCACCGTGGTGACCAGGCCACGCGGCTTGTTCAAGGCCAGGTAGAGGCGTCGCGGTGCTGCCAGCGGCAAGCCATCCAGCAACACCTGCTGGCGACCAGCAATCACCGGGAACTCAGGGTCACGCACCACCTTGCCATCCACACTGACGCGACCATCGAGCACCCGTCGCGCAGCTTCGGTGCGCGAGCACACGCCGGCCTTGGACAGCACCCGCGCCAGACCATGCCGAACCCCGGCAGGGGCGGCCTTGCCAGCGCGGGCTGCATTGCTGGGCGCACGTGAAAGCAAACGCCCGCCGGGCGTTGCGCGGCGGGCGTGCGGAGGATACGGCGGCTTGGACGGCGACATCAGGACTGCGAGCGGCTGTTGCCGCCTTACTTGACCTCGGCGGCAGGCTGCGCCGCAGCCGGTGCTGCAGCCGGATCGGTCGCGGCCGGACGTGCCTTGACCACGCGCACACCGCGCGCCTTCATCCAGGCATCGAATTCTTCGGCGGTCATGCGCTTGCCGTTCTGGCTCATGTCAAAACGCCACGGCGTGTTGTCGAACTCGGTCTGCGGCTTGTAGGCAGCCGGATCGTTGGCGTTGATTGCCGGACGCGCCGGAATGGCGTTGGCGACGTTGTTGCAGCTCTCGACCCGCAGGCGCATCAACACGCGGTCCAGCGACTGCTCATCACCACCGGCCGAGCTCAATACACCCGACGGCATGCCCAGCTGGCCCGGACGCACATACAGCTCCGACGCCACAGGTGCGATCAACGAGGTGGCCAGCGGCGCCGGCGTCACGGAACTGGCCGAGCAATCCACGGCTGCATGGGCGGCAGGCACAAATGCCAGGGCGACAAGACCAGCCAGAGCGATACGCAGCATTGAATTTCCATTCGGCAAGTTAACGCGGCGAGTGTAGGCAGCGTCCGCAGCGCTTTCAACCGTTATGTGCGCGCAAACCACGATTACCCGCCGACGTCACACAAATTG
>QFOV01000206.1 GCA_003248565.1 Stenotrophomonas sp. | reverse complement strand
CGTACTGCCAACGCACCGGCAGCCACCCCGGTAACGGTGGATATCAGCCATAGCTGGCGGGGCGACCTGAAGGTGGAGCTGCTCGCGCCTGGCGGCCGCGCCTATCTGCTGAGCAACTACGAAGGAGGCAGTGCCGATGACATCAAGCAGACCTTCGAGGTCGATCTGTCCAAGGAGGCCTTGAATGGCGCCTGGAGGCTGCGCGTCAACGACAAGGCCAGTGGAGATACCGGGCGTCTGAATGGCTGGTCGATCACCTTCTAGTGCAAGGTAACGCCCGTCAGCGTGGATGGGGCCGGTGCTGTCGCCGGATGCATGCCGGTGAGGGCACTCAGTCCTCGCAGATATCGGCGCAACTGGCCTGCAGAACCTGCAAGGCGTCGGCCGGGGCGATATCCAGCAGCAGGCCGCGTTGGCCGGCGTTGATGTACAGCGTGTCGTGCTGCGTGGCACTGGTGGCGAACACCACCTTGGCCGGCCGCTGTTGTGCAAAGGGGCTGATGCCACCGACCTTGTAGCCGCTGCGCTTCTCGGCTTCGGGTATTTCCATCATCTGTGCGTGCTTGCCGCCGCAGTGGGCGGCAAGCTTCTTCAGTGACAGGCGCTGATCGGAGGGAACCACCGCGATCAGTGGCTGCTTGTCCACCCACGCCATCAGCGTCTTGAACATGCGCTGCGGGGCAATGTCCAGCGCCTGCGCTGCCGCCAGCCCCTTGCTGTCGACATCGGCCGAGTAGTCATAGGCATGCACGCCATGGGCGATGCCTGCCTTGTCCAATGCGGCGGTGGCGCGGGTGCTTTTTGCCACTTACAGCGATTCGAAGCGGTTGGCGTCGACGTTCTTGCGGACCTTCTCCGGATTCCAGATGCGGCCGTTCATGGCGATGTAGACGCCTTCCGGCAGCGACTGCACCGCGCCGATCGCGCAGCCGATGTTGAACTCGGCATCGGAACCGCGGAAACGCGCCGGGCTGAGCGCGCCGGTCATCACGATGGTCTTGCCGGGGATGGTGGCCAGCACCTTGCCGGTGGCCACCATCGAGTCGGTGCCGTGGGTGACCAGTACGTGGCGGGTTGGCTGCGCGGCGATGGTGGCGCGGATCAGTTCGCGGTCGTCGTCGCTGATGTGCAGCGAGTCCTTGCGCAGGATCGGGATCACATTGAAACGGAAGGTCACGCCCAGCTCGCGCAGGATCATGCCGATCTGCGGATCACCGATCTGGTAATCGGACTTGTCGTCGAAGTAGATCTTGTCGATCGTGCCACCGGTGGTGACGATCAGGAGTTCTTCCATCATTGCGGTAAATCCTTGCGGTGACTGCCAGCGGCATGGGCCGCGATGCTGCGAATGATAATGCCGCAGGCTGCGCCGGGCCACGTCAGGTCACATAGGTAGAGCCGAGCCATGCTCGGCTGGGGCTTGCCCGGGGCCTGATCAGCTGTGGTTGTGGGAGCGGCGTCAGCCGCGAAGCCGGTGGCCCATCGGATCACCAGCTTGCCTGCAGTTTCGGTGATGTCAGCTTCGCGGCTGACGCCGCTCCCACAAACTGTGGATTGTCGGTAACGTCCCAGCCGAGCATGGCTCGGCTCTACAGGGGGATGTCGGTAACGCCCCAACCGGGCTGGGGCTATCTGGCTTTCTTGGCCGCAAAACGGGCGCGCATGCCGGGAACGCTGACCAGGGCCACGATCAGCAGCGCCAACAGGATCTCAACCCACGCGTAGAGTGCGGTCTCGCGGTGGCTCCAGGCGCTCATCACGCCGTGGCTGAACCAGAACAGCGCCAATACCCCTGCCCAGAAGCGCGCGACCGCGCGCTGTGCCAGTACGCCCAGCAGCAACAGTACCGGTGGCGCCACGAACACCAAGGCCACCGCCAGCAGGTGGCGGTCGGCGCGGAACCACCACGCATACAGGCCGGCCAGCAGCGCCAGCGCCAGGGCCAGGATCAGGTCGCGGCTGCGGCCGCTCATTGCGCCAGGCGCCGGGCGATATCGGCCACGCGTCGGCCCAATGCCCGCGCCAGCACCGCCTCATCGTCGGTGGGTTGCGGATCATCCTGGCTGCCGGCCACATGGCTGGCGCCATATGGCGTGCCGCCGCTGCTGGTGTGACTCAGTGCCGGCTCGGTGAAGGGGATGCCGACGATCAGGCAGCCGTGGTGCAGCAGCGGCAGGTGCATCGACAACAGCGTCGATTCCTGGCCGCCATGCATCGAGGCGGTGGAGGTGAATACCGCCGCCGGCTTGCCGGCCAGGGTGCCGTTCACCCATTCCGCGCCCAGGCCGTCGAGGAAGTGCTTGACCGGCGCGGCCATGTTGCCGAAGCGGGTAGGGCTGCCGAGCACGATGCCATCGCATTCGGCCAGATCGGCGATGTCCACATAGGGGGCGCCGTCTTCTGGTACTGGCGGGGCGCTGGTCTGGGTGACGGCGGCGACTGGCGGCACCGTGCGCAGGCGGGCGCTCATGCCCGGCACCTCGCCGATACCGCGGGCGATCTGCCGCGCCAGCCGGGCCACCGAACCGCCACGGCTGTAGTAAAGCACCAGGATTTCCGCCATCGCAGCATTCGCTCACTCTTACAGGAACCAGCAGTATCAACGATGCGGGCCGCGCTTTGCATCGGGTACCCTTGCCGAATGGAACCTTTGGATTCACTCAACCTATGGATGGAGCGCCTGCGTGACCGGGCGCGCAACGTCAGCTTCGGCCGCTTCCTGTGGAAGCGCTTCCTCGACGACCGCCTGTTCCAGGCCGCCGGTTCGCTGGCCTACACCACGGTGTTCGCACTGGTGCCGTTGGCGATTGTCGTGTTCGGGGTGCTGTCGGCGTTCCCGATGTTCGATCGTTGGAGCGAGGCGCTCAGCGACTATGTGTTTTCCAATTTCGTGCCCTCGGCGGCACGTGCGGCCGAAGGCTATCTGAAGCAGTTCTCGGCCAGCGCCGGGCAGCTGACCGCCGCCGGTTTCCTGGCCCTGGTGGTGTCGTTGCTGATCACCCTCAACAGCGTCGAGCAGACCTTCAACCGGATCTGGCGGGTGGCTTCGGCGCGGCCGCAGCTGACCCGCTTCCTGGTCTATTGGACAGTGCTGACCCTGGGCGCCTTGCTGGCCGCCGCCTCGTTGGCGATCTCGGCCAAAGTGTTGTCGCTACCCTTGTTCGGCACCACCGAGGGCCGCTGGCTGGCCGATCTTGGCCTGCGCCTGACACCGGTACTGATCGAATTTGTCTGCGTGGTGCTGATCTACCGGGTAGTGCCACACCACACGGTGAAGTGGCGCCACGCCATTCCCGGCGCGCTGCTCGCGGTGCTGATGCTGGAGCTGGTGAAGTGGGGCATGGGCCTGTACCTGGGCAGCTTCCAGTCCTATCAGAAGCTCTATGGCACGGTGGCCTTCGTGCCGATCCTGTTGCTGTGGATCTACCTGAGCTGGGTGTCGGTGCTGCTGGGTGCGTCACTGGCCTCATCGATCGCCGCCTTCCGCTATCAACCGGCGGCAATGCGGCTGCCACAGGGCTGCGAGCTCTATGGCCTGCTGCGTCTGCTGGGACGCTTCCGCGAGGCGCGGCAGCGAGGGCAGGGGCTGGATGAAGACCAGCTGTTGCTGCTGGAACCCATGCTCACCGACTCCCTGCTGCAGCAGTTGCTGGAGCAGATGGAAGCTATTGGCGTGCTGCGCCGTGACGAGCGTGGTGAATGGTTGCTGGCGCGCGACCTGGACGGCATCAGCCTGCATGAACTGTACGAAAGCGCGCAGCTGCGAATTCCCGCCGCCGAGGAATACCTGCCGATGCGCGAGGACAGCCTCGGGCAAGCGGCCTGCGATGCCCTGGATCAACTACGTCTGCCGTTGCGCGAACTGCTCAAGCGCCGTGTGGATGACATCTATGTAGAGCGCGGAGAGAGTCGATGATCAAGAAGTTTGTTCCCGTCGCGCTGCTGGCGCTGGCCCTGGCAGCGTGCAAGCCCGAGCAGGCACCTGTCGCCGCACCGGCTGCCGCACCCGAGACACCGGCCGCGCCCGAGACGACCCAGCCCGGCGTGGTCCAGCAGACGGTGGAAGTGCCGCAGCTGCAGGTGCCAACCGTGGATGGCAAGACCTATGACCTGGCCAGTCACCGTGGGCAGTGGGTGGTGGTGAATTTCTGGGCCACCTGGTGCGCGCCCTGCCTGCAGGAAATGCCGGAGTTGTCGGCGCTGCATGCCATGCGCAGTAATGTGGAAGTGGTTGGCCTGGCCTATGAGGACATCGAGCTGGACGAGATGCAGGCCTTCCTGAAGGAGCATCCGGTGGCCTATCCAATCGCCATCATCGATACCTTCAGCCCGCCCAAGGATTTCGCGACGCCACGTGGCTTGCCGATGACCTACCTGATCGGGCCGGACGGCAAGGTCGCCAGGCAGTTCCTGGGGCCGGTGAATGCGCAGGAGATCGAGCAGGCGATTGTGGCTGCCGGGGGTAAGGCGGTTTAAGGGGATGGTGGTTTTTGGTGGGACGTAGCTTCCAGGCGACAGCAACAAGTTTTGAAGCCAAGAGCACCCCTCCCCAACCCTCCCCTTCGCTGCGCGAAAGGGAGGGGGCTGTTCTCGGCATCTGTCAGATGGCCGCGGTGCCGCTGCTACTCCCTCCCTTTCGCGCAGCGAAGGGGAGGGTTGGGGAGGGGTAGCTTTTCAGCTCTTCGCGCAATCCCGGCTTCGCGGCTTGCGCCGCTCCTGCAGCATCGCTGGGAATGCCCTTGCCGAGCATGGCTCGGCACTACAAGCCCCTCTCCCGTTTACGGGAGAGGGGTTGGGGTGAGGGCAGCCTTTGGGGCATTGCGGGAATGCTCCTGCCGAGCATGGCTCGGCACTACATGGTGCTGGACGTGCGCTTTGGCTTGGCGGCTTCTTCATCCACAACGAACGGGGTAATCGGCTTTACCACGCCGTACCTCTCCTTCTTGGGCTTGCCTGGCAGCGGTGGCAGTTCGACCACCGGTTCGTCGATGTGGGTATCCGGCAGGCGATCCAGCAGGTCGCGTATCAGGGTCAGGCGGCCGCGTTTCTGGTCATTGAAGTCCACCAGCGTCCACGGCGCCTGTGTGGTGTGGGTGGCTTCCAGCATGGCTTCGCGGGCCTGCGTGTAGGCGTTGTATTCCTGCCGCGATTTCAGATCGATCGGTGACAGTTTCCAGCCCTTGAGCGGGTCATCGCGGCGCTCGGCAAAGCGCTTTTCCTGCTGCTCCTGGTCCACGCACAGCCAGTACTTGAACAGCAGGATGCCATCGTCGATCAGCAGTTTCTCGAACGCGGGAGCCTGTATGAGGAAGTCTTTGTACTGTGCATCGGTGCAGTAGCCCATCACCTTTTCAACGCCAGCACGGTTGTACCAGCTGCGGTCCATCAGCACGATCTCGCCGGCGGCGGGCAGGTGTGCGATATGGCGCTGGAAATACCACTGGCTGTCTTCCCGTTCGCTGGGCTTGGGCAAGGCCACCACCCGGCACTGGCGTGGGTTGACGTGCTTGGCGATGTCCTGGATGACGCCACCCTTGCCGGCGGTATCGCGGCCTTCGAACAGCACCAGCACGCGCTGCCCGCAGTGCTGGGCCCAGCGGGCCATGTTGGCCAGTTCCAGCTGCATCGGTTCCAGCAATGCTTCGTACTGTTTGCGCTTGAGCTTGCCCATGGTCACTCCTTGTGGAGTGCCGAGCCTAACCCAATCGCATGTCAGTCAATGTCAGCGCCACGCCAGCCGTGGCTGCCGGCCAGCTGCTGCAGCAGCTGGGTCAGGTCGCTGGCGAAGCCGGCCATGTCGAACAGGCTGCTACGCTCGCGGGCTTCGGCCAGCCGCTGGCGCGTGGTCTGCAGGGCGGCAGTATCGTTGCCCAGTGCAATTGCCTTGGCGATGAAGGTCTGGTCACCGGTGACATTCATGTCATCCATGCCGAGGTGATGGTTGAGGCTGCCCGCCACCCGCGCGGCAAACGTGTTTCCGGGCGCAGTCAACACCGGGCAGCCAGCCCATAGCGCGTCGGAGGCGGTGGTGTGGGCGTTGTACGGATGTGTGTCCAGGAACAGATCGGCATGCTGGTAGCGGGCCAGATACTGCGGATGCGGCAATTTGCGCATGAACACCAGGCGCGCTGGATCCACGCCGCGCTGACGGGCGACGTC
>QFOV01000205.1 GCA_003248565.1 Stenotrophomonas sp. | reverse complement strand
TGCCGAGACGGGTTTCGGCTTGTTCGGCATTGGCGCGACCAATGCGGTAGCGATCGGCAGCGGCAGCTGGGCGTTTGGTGATGATGCAACCGCGGTGGGTGCGAATGCCTGGGCCTTCGGTCAGCAGAGCACGGCGATTGGTACCGGTGCCGAGGCGGGTGCCACCAACTCGGTGGCGCTGGGTGCAGGCTCCATTGCCGGCCGCGACAACAGCGTATCGGTGGGCGATGTGGGCGCCGAACGGCAGATCACCAACGTCAGCTCGATGAAGTGGCCGCGGTAGCGGCGGAAGGGCAGACCACGGCCAAGTACTTCAAGGCCACCGGCAGTGCCGACAGTGATGCCGGTGCGTACGCCGAAGGCGACAACGCCACGGCCTCCGGTGAGGCGACCAATGCGATTGGCAACGGCGCATCGGCGTTCGGCAGTGGCGCCAATGCAGTGGCTGATGGCGGGTGCGGTGGCGGTGGGTGGCAATGCGGTCGATGCCAATGGTGATCCGCTGATCAACGTCGGCGGTGCGCCGGTGCAGACCGGTGCCACCAGTGCCGGAGTCGGCGGTACCGCTCTGGGCGCCAGTGCCAATGCCGAGGGCTTCGCGGCAACGGCAACAGGCGTAGGTGCTTATGCCCTGGGGGATCAGTCCACCGCCAGCGGTGCGGTGGCCAATGCACTTGGCAACTACAGCACCGCGACCGGCTCGCAGAGCTACGCCGAAGGCGTGGGCACGACGGCGGTTGGTTACAATGCAGCTGCCTATGAGGATGGCAACGTCGCTGTCGGCCGCAATGCGTCGGCGCTGGGCGAAGGCAGTCTGGCAATTGGCGATGGTGCCGAAACCGGCTTCGGCTTGTTCGGAATCGGCGCGACCAATGCAGTGGCCATCGGCAGTGGCAGCTGGGCCTTCGGCGATGATGCAACCGCTGTTGGTGCCAATGCCTGGGCCTTCGGCCAACAGAGCACGGCGCTCGGTACCGGTGCCGAGGCTGGCGCTACCAACTCGGTGGCCTTGGGTGCAGGCTCGATCGCCGGTCGTGACAACACGGTGTCGGTGGGTGATGTGGGGGCCGAACGGCAGATCACCAATGTCGCTGCGGGTACCGAGGCAACCGATGCGGTCAACAAGTCGCAGCTGGATGCGGTGGCCGAGGTCGCAGGCGAGACCAACAAGTACTTCCGGGCGACCGGCGACGGCGTGGCGACTGCCAGTGGTAGCAATGCGGTGGCTTCGGGCTCGGCGGCGCTTGCCAGCGCCGAGCGCAGCACGGCGCTGGGTGCTTCGAGTACCGCCAGTGCAAATGGAGCAACGGCGTTGGGTGCGGATGCCGCAGCGAAGGCCAGCAACAGCACGGCGCTGGGCCGGCAGACCTCGATAACTGCAGTCAACGGTGTCGCCATCGGTTACGGCGCGTTCGCCAGCAACGGCGTCAACAGTGTCGCAATCGGTGCGGGTGCTGGCGTCTCAGGCGCCAATTCGGTGGCCCTGGGCGCTGGTTCGCGTGCAGTTGAAGCCAACGTGGTTTCGGTAGGTGGCGGTAACGGCACCAATGGCCCAGTGACGCGTCGCATCGTCAATGTCGGTGCAGGGCGTATTGCCGAAGGCAGCACTGATGCGGTGACCGGTGGTCAGCTGCATGTCACCAACCAGCGGGTCGGTGCGGTGGAGACGCGCGTTACCGACATCGATGGTCGTATCGGCAGCATCGAGGGCGTGACCGCCAATGCGGTGACCTACGACGACGCCAGCCGCGACAAGCTGACTTTGGCTGGCATCCAGGGAACCACGCTGGACAACGTCGCTGCCGGTGCCATCGCCGCTGGCAGCATGCAGGCCATCAATGGCGGGCAGCTGTTCCAGTCGCTGGGCAATATGGCCAGCTTCCTCGGTGGCGGTGCCGGCGTGGGCATGCAGGGCATGTTCGTCACACCGACCTATGTCATCCAGGGGGCCAGCTACAACAACGTGGGTGCAGCGTTGTCGGCGCTCGACGGCCAGGTTACGGCCATCAACAACCGTATTGCCAGCAACGGGAATGGAAACGGGAACGGGAACGGGAACGGGAACGGGAACGGGCATGGCAATGGAAACGGTCATGGAAATGGCAACGGCAACGGCAACGGCAATGGCCCGCGAGCAGAGACTGCTGCGCCGGCTGCGAGCACTGGCGTAGCGCTGGGCGAGCAAGCCAAGGCCAACAGCGTTGCGGGTAGCGCCATCGGCAACAACAGCTATGCACATGGCCCGAACGACACCGCGATTGGTAGCAATTCCCGCGTCAATGCCGACGGCAGCACCGCGGTGGGTGCCAATACCAGCATCGCGGCGGTGGCCACCAATGCGGTGGCGGTGGGTGAAAGTGCCACCGTCAGCGTTGCCTCCGGTACGGCGATTGGCCAGGGTTCCAGCGTCACTGCAACCGGTGCCGTTGCCTTGGGCCAAGGGTCGATTGCGGACCGTGCCAACACGGTGTCGGTCGGTAGCAGCGGCCATGAGCGGCAGGTCACCAACGTTGCTGCTGGCACGCAGGCCACCGATGCGGTCAACAAGGCGCAGCTGGATAGTGGCATCACCGCCGCCAATACCTATACCGACACCAAGTTCAGCAGCATGGCCGACAGCTTCGACATCTTCCGTGGCGATATCGACAAGCGCTTGCGCCACGTCGACCGTCGTCTGGATCGTCAAGGCGCGATGAGCGCGGCCATGTTGAACATGGCTACCAGTGCTGCGGGCGTGCGCACGCAGAACCGGGTCGGTGTCGGTGTCGGCTACCAGGGCGGCGAATCGGCACTGTCCGTGGGCTACCAGCGTGCCATCAGTGATCGCGCCACCGTCACCTTGGGTGGTGCCTTCAGCAGTGACGACAGTTCGGTCGGCGTTGGTGCCGGCTTCGGCTGGTAAGCGGTTTGGTCTTGCCCCCGCCTGCTGCGGCGGGGGCTTCCAGGTTCATCGCCAGGAGCCGTGCTGCCCCCGCAGTGCGGCTGTTGCGGGCCAGGACGGCAAAGCGATGCAGCGTTGAGTTCCATCCCTGTTCTATCAAGACGAGAGATCCGACATGAAGAAGAAGACCCAGCTTGGTTTGGCGATTGCCGGTGCCGTACTGATGGCTTCGATCGGCGTGCCCGCCGCATCTGCTGCCGGAATTGGACCCGCGAAGACAATAGGCTTGAGTTCGTCCACGGTGGACAGCAGCGGTGGCTATCGGTTCGTGGTGAAGTACCGCGCCGGCAGTAGCGAATTGCGTGATGCGGCGACGCTCAACCGTGGCCTTGGCGCAGCGGCGTCGCGCGCCGGCCTGGATCGTGCCGTGGCCAAGACGTCTCGTGCAGCCGCCCAGCCTGCGGTCCAGGCCGCGCTGCTGCGGCGCATGGGCGCGCCGGGCTGGAGCGTGGTCAAGACCTCGCGTGCCCTCAATGCGCAGGAAGCGGCGAACTTCGTCCGCGAGCTCAAGGCAAATCCGGCCGTTGAACGCGCTGACATCGATCGCATGTACCAGCGCATGGTGGATGTCGCCCCGGCAATGGTTCCGACCGACCCCAACTATGCCCAGTACCAGTGGAACTTCTTCAACCCCAGCACCGGTGTGCGAGCACCGCAGGCCTGGGATCTGTCGCAGGGCGAAGGCGTGGTGGTGGCGGTGATCGATACCGGCATCACCCAGGGCAACCCGGACCTGCAGAACAATGTCATTCCCGGCTACGACATGATCAGTGACAAGCGCGTATCGCGCCGTGACAGTGACGGGCGGGTTGCCGGTGGTTGGGATATCGGTGACTGGGTGGAAGCCAACTACTGCACCGGCTGGGCAACCGGTGGCTCGCATGCGGCCGACGTCAGTTCCTGGCACGGCAGTCACGTCTCCGGCACCATCGCCCAGGAGACCAACAATGGCAGGGGCCTGGCCGGCCTGGCCTACAAAGCAAAGGTGATGCCGATACGCGTGCTGGGTTCCTGCGGTGGTTTCGGCAGTGATATCGCTGACGGCATTGTCTGGGCCGCAGGCGGCGAGGTGCCGGGGCTGCCGCTCAACACCAATCCTGCCGAAGTCATCAACATGAGCCTGGGCAGCGTATCGCCCGCGACCTGTCCGAGCGAGTACCAGGAAGCCATCGATCTGGCCAACAGCAAGGGTGCAATCGTGGTGGTCGCGGCAGGCAACGACAATGCCAACGCCGCCAGCTACACGATGTCCTCCTGCAACAACGTGATCAGTGTCGGTGCCACCGGCGTGACCGGTGCGCGTGCCTACTACTCCAACTACGGTGCACGCGTGGATCTGTCAGCGCCGGGCGGTGGCGGCTCGGTCGACGGCAACCCGAACGGCTACATCTGGCAGGTGATGAACGGTGGCGAGAAGGGACCGGAGCCGAGCAACTGGATCCTCGGCGGCATGGGTGGCACATCGATGGCATCGCCGCATGTGGCTGCTGCGGTGGCGATGGTGCAGAGCGTGGTCGACACGCCGCTGACCCTGAACCAGATGCGTGACCTGCTGAAGACGACCGCTACGCCGTTCCCGGTGGCGATCCCGGCCAGCACCCCGATCGGGGCCGGCATCCTCAACATCAACGCCGCGCTGGTAAAGGCGACCACGCCGCCGTGTGATCCCAATGTCGAGCAGTGCGGCCCGGACGCCACGCCGCTGGTCAACAAGGTTGCGCTGACCGGGGTTTCCGGCAGTGGTGGCAGCGAGACGGTTTACAGCTTCCAGGCCGAGGCCGGCAAGGTGTTGACCTTCATGACCTACGGTGGCAGCGGCGACGTATCGGTGTATGTCCGCTACGAGGCGGTGGCGAGCAGCAGCGAATTCGACGCCAAATCGACCCGCGGCGGTAACAGCGAAACGGTGCGCATCAACAAGCCGCAGGCTGGCACCTACTACGTCACCCTGGTTGGGGCGAGCTCGTATAGCGGTGTGAGTCTGGTTGCCCGTCAGTAATTCTGACTACTACACGACCTTGGAGCCCCGGCGTTGCCGGGGCTCTTTTTACCTGTAATGCCGGTTCATGTGCACGACCTTGGGGCGCGAACTGCTAAAGTTCGGCCAACTCAGGAGGATTGCGTGAACGCGGTAGCCCACGACGCCCAACTTGCGCCATCACCTGCCGACCGCATCGTCACCGAACTGCTGGCGCAGGGCCGGCTGAAGGACGCTGACCTGCAGCGCGCACGCCAGCTGCAGCGTGAATCCGGTGGCGACCTGCTGGTGTTGCTGGCACGGCTGGGGCTGGTGTCCGAGCGCGACCATGCTGAAGCCTGTGCCAAGGTACTGGAGCTGCGGCTGCTTGCCGCCCGCGACCTGCCCGAACAACCGCCTGAGCTGGTGGAAGGCGTGGAGCCGGTGCCGCTGCGCTTCCTCAAGCAGTTCCTGGTGCTGCCGCTGGGTGAGCAACGTGGCCGCATCCTGCTGTGGATGGCTGATCCCCAGGACGGCTACGCGATCGACGCGATCCGCCTCGCTACCGGTTGCGAGGTTGCTCCCGTGGTTGGCGTGCGCAGCGAAGTGGATGAGCTGATCGAGCGCTGGTATGGACAGGGCCGTACCGCGATGGGGACGATCCTGGAAACCACCGATGGTGAACTCGCGCCGCTGGACGATATCGAGCACCTGCGCGACCTCGCCTCCGAGGCGCCGGTCATTCGCCTGGTCAATCTGCTGATCCAGCGTGCGGTGGAACTGCGCGCGTCGGACATCCACGTCGAGCCGTTCGAGAACCGACTGAAGGTGCGTTACCGCGTCGATGGCGTGCTGGTCGATGGCGAAAGCCCGCCGGTCAACCTCACCGCGGCGGTGATCAGCCGCATCAAGATCATGGCCAAGCTCAACATCGCCGAGCGCCGCCTGCCGCAGGATGGCCGCATCATGCTGCGGGTACAGGGCAAGGAGCTGGACCTGCGCGTCAGCACCATGCCCACCGCACACGGTGAAAGCGTGGTGATGCGCCTGCTCGACCGCGAAGCGGTGGTATTTGATTTCCAGCGGCTGGGTTTCAGCGAGGATTTCCTGCCGCAGTTCCGCAAGGTGCTGGAGCAGCCACACGGCATCCTGCTGGTGACCGGCCCTACCGGCTCGGGCAAGACCACCACGCTGTACACCGCGCTCAACCAGCTCAACACCGACAAGGTCAAGATCATCACCGTCGAAGACCCGGTGGAATACCAGCTGGAGGGAATCAACCAGATCCAGGCCAAGCCGCAGATCGGGCTGGATTTCGCCAATGCCCTGCGCAGCATCGTGCGCCAGGACCCGGACATCATCATGATCGGCGAAATGCGTGATCTGGAAACCGCGCGCATCGCGATTCAGTCGGCGCTGACCGGCCACTTGGTGCTGTCCACCCTGCATACCAACAACGCCGCTGGTGGCATTACCCGCTTGCTGGACATGGGCGTGGAAGACTACCTGCTCACTTCCACCATCAACGGCATCCTCGCCCAGCGTCTGGTACGCAGGTTGGAGCCGACCCACGCGCAGCGTTACCGCGCGTCCGAAGAAGAGGTTAAGCGCTTCGGCCTGCGCCGCTTCCAGCCGCAGGGCGACATCCATCTCTACCGCGCGCAGCCATCGGCGCTGGCGCCGACCGGTTACCTCGGCCGCACCACCATCGTCGAGTTCCTGGTGATGGACGATGC
>QFOV01000204.1 GCA_003248565.1 Stenotrophomonas sp. | reverse complement strand
GCTGGGCTGCAGGATGCGCGCATTGCGCAGCACGCCGAACACCGCATTGGTGATGCCGTCGGAGGTCTCCAGGTCGGAGGCGTACTCCGGCCCCAGCTCAATGGCCATGTAGGCAAGGTCGCGCACCACCGAGAACAGCAGTTCGGCGATGCCGCGGATGATCTCGCCATCAACGAAGGCCACCGCCGGCGCATTGCTCAGGTCGATGCGGACACCACGGTCCTGCTGGGTCACCTGTACATCGAAGTCCGGATACAGGTCGCGCGCAGCGCGCGGGTCATCCGAAGCACTACCACTGGTCAGCACCGCCAATGCACAGCGACGCAGCAGTTCATGCATGCCACCACCGGAAGCGTCGCGCAACCGCGCAACCTCGGCCCGTGACAGTACATCCAACCCACCACGCGGATAAATCCGTGCGTCCTGCACCGGCAGCGCCCTCGCTGCCCCTTCGTTCTTGGTCATTTCCACTTCAACTCCATTCATTGGCGATCGACTTTAGCGCTACCCCCAATAAAAAGAAAACGGCCGGGTTGCCCCGGCCGTTCACCTGTTACTTCATTTCAGCCTGACCGATCAGAATTCGTAACGCAGGGTCAGCAGGGCCGACCAGCGCGAAACGACACGATGCGGGTAACCGGTGTTGGAGTCATACGTGGCCAGCTTCTCCGGGTACTGGTTGCCGAGCCTGTACTCGTAGGTACCATCCGTCTTGATACCGGCCAAGCCAGCCAGATAACGGGTGTCATAGCCCTGCGACTGCTGCTCCGTCACGCCCCAATCCTTGTTGAGCATGTTCAGGAAATTGAAGATGTCCAAGCGAATGATCGACTTGTGCTCCTTGAAGAAGCCCGGCAGCTCCTGCTGCAGGCTCACGTCGAACTGGTTCACCCACGGGTAGCGGGCGCCATTGCGCTTGGCGATCTGGCCGCGGTGCGAAGACAGGTACGGGTTGGCGTCGATGAACGCATGGAACGCTGCAATCTGCTCGGCGGTTGCATTGCCGTAGCTCACGTTCGGATCGTTGACCAACGGGATGTACGCCGGATCCTGGAAGATGCGGTCGCCGTTCGGATCGCCATCGATGATCCAGGTATACGGCAGGCCATCACGACCATTGTAGAAGGCGGTGAAGCTGGTCTTGTAGTCACCGAAGAACGCGTGTTCCCAACCGAACGAGGCCTTGATCGAGTTGCGCACTTCACGGCTGGCGGTCGAAGCGATTTCTTCGTTCGGGTTCAGACGCGATACGAACTGGTAGCCCGACCACGCCTGCGACGAGTTGTCCGAACCTACTTCGGTCGCCTTCGTGTAGGTGTAGCTCAGGTTGCCGTACCAGCCATTGGCCAGCGGCTTGTTCAACGAGAACGTCACCGCCGTCGAAGAACCCTTGTCGGTGTTGCCCAGCTTGGTGGAGTTGTATTCGAAAGCGGTATTGCGGCCGCAGTTCTTGTTGGAGCTGCTGATCGAACCAAGCTTGCAGTAGTAGTAGTCACGGCCGTCAGCCAGCTGACCCTGCACTTCACCGATGTTGATCGCCTGGTAGAACACGCCATCCTTGTTCTTGATGTGCTGTGCTTCCACCGAGCCGATCAGGCCCATCCACGGCAGTTCCGCGTCATAACCCAGGCTTACCTTCCAAACGGTCGGCAGCTTGAAGTCAGGATCGATGGTATCGACCTGCTTGGCCACGCCATCGGCGGTCATGTTCGGCGGGAACGGCTGGTTGTTGGAGTCCGGGCTGAACGGATACTGGCTCGGATCGTACGAGGTGAACGAAGCAGCGGTCACGCCGTTGTTCTGGTACGGGTTGGCCAGCCACACGAACGGCGGCACGCTCTGGAACAGGCCGATGCCACCACGCAACTGCGAGTAGCGCTCGGTATCGAAGGTGTAGTTGAACGCAGCGCGCGGCAGGACGACCTTGTTGCTGGCGCCCAGGCGGTAGTCATTGCGATAACCGAATGCTTCTTCAAAGCCAGGCGTGGTCGGCGGAGCCTTGTTGGCCTTCGGGATATTGACGCGCACGCCGTAGGTCAGCGACAGGTTGTCATTGACCACCCAGGTGTCCTGGACGAACGGGCTGACCTGCGTATAGACCATCGCGGCAGCGGTGTCGTTGACGCCGTACTGGCCAATCGGCTGACGGACGTTGTACGAGTCGTACTGACCAGCTTCGAAGTCGGCAATGCTGGCGAAGGTGTACACACCGTGCAGGTCGCGACCATACAGGTTGAACACGTCGTTGCGCATGTAGTCCACACCGAACTTCAGCGTGTGGTCGTTCAAGTACCAGTTGGCAAACACCGTCGCGGTGAGCTTCTCGGTATTGATCTGGTTCTCGTGACGGTTGCGATCCTCACCCAGACGGATACCGTTGCCCAGGGTGGTGTTGTTGGCCGTGGTGATGTTGATCGTCGGCAGATTCAGCGGGTTGCCGTTGATCTGATCGAAGGTCTGGTAGCTGACCTTGGCCTCGGTGGAGAAATTCGGGCTCCAGTCGCTGAACAGCTGCAACGAGGTGTTCTTGGTCAGGTTGTCCTTGTTGTACCAGCGGCTGCTCAGGATCACCGAGTTGCTGTTTGCATCGTAAGGCTGCGGCAGGAACTCTTCGGTACGCTGGTGGGTCAAGCTCAGGCGGTGACTGTCATTGATGTTCCAGTCGATCTTTGCCAGGTAGCGCTTGCTGTCCAGGTTGACGCCGAAAGCGCCATAGGTACCAGCGTCGAAGCCGTACTTGTTCTTGGCGATGTCGATGACCTGGTTGATCTCGTCCATCGAGACCACACCGTTCTCGTAGCCATCCGCATTGGACGAACCACCGAAGTTGGTCACTTCCTGCTCTTCGTACGAGGCGAAGAAGAACAGCTTGTCCTTGACGATCGGGCCGCCCAGGGTCACGCCCTTGGTGGCATCCTTGTCAAAGCCGCCGTAGTTCTGGCCATTGCGCGAACCGACCATGTCGTCGGCATTCTTGTACGCGTAGTACACCGAGCCATGGAACTCATTGGTACCGGACTTGGTCACTGCATTGACGGTTGCGCCAACGGTGTCGGAACCGACGTCATAGTCGGACACCTTCAGGTCGTAGGCTGCAATGGTGTCGACCGAAATCGGCGAACCCGCATACGGCATGCCGTTGGCGTTCAGGCCGAACGGGTCGCCCTGGGACAGGCCATCGACCGAGATGTTGTTGTAACGGTTGTTGACGCCTGCAACCGAGATGGCGCCGGTGCCCTGGTCGGTTACCGTGATGCGCGGATCAAGGCGCGCCACGTCATCCAGCGAACGGTTGCCCTTCGGGGTCAGGTCCAGCTGGCGGCCGCTGATCGAGGTGCCCACACCCTTGTTGTCCGGGTTGAAGGTGTCCATCAGACGCGAAGCGGTGACTGCAACGCCAGCCATCGTGGTGACGTCGCCGCCGAGCTGGGCGTTGATCGCGCCGACCTGGTTCAGGTTGAGGTAAACACCCTCTTCGGTCTTGGTGCCTTCGCCCGGCTTGGTGATGGTGATCGTGTACGGGCCACCAACGCGCAGGCCGCGCGCGGAGTAACGACCCGACTCATCGGTGACTGCGCGGCTGACCGTGCCCGACTCGGTGTGGGTGATCGTGACTTCAGCACCAGCAACCGGCTGGCCGCCGACGTTGGTGACCTGACCGCCGACGCCGGCAGAGGTGCTCTGTGCGAAAGCCGGTGCAGCCGCAAGAGCGACGACAAGACCAAGTGCAAGCTTGGACATCTTGATACGCGGGTGATTCATAGGTGGGTAGCCTCGAAACGAGTTGGCGATTGAGAAAAAACGCGATCCATCAGCCCCGGGATCAACCGAGCGCCTGATCGTCTTGAATCTTGGGGGTCCCTTCCGAGGCGGTTTCAGCCGCAACGGTTAAGATAAGGTTAACACGGTAATGACAATTTATGACTGCAAGAAGACAGCGGCATTGCGCTGCAGCAGTTCCCCCTACGGCGGATCAAGCAGTTAGCGGATTGACGCCAGATAGGTCCCCAGACCATCCAGCAGCATCTGTACCGAAATTGCGACCAACAGCATGCCCATCAGGCGCTCCAGCGCGGTCAGCGCGCGGGCACCCAGCAGCTTGTACAGCAGGGTTGCGGACATCAGGATCGCCGCCGTCCCACCCCAGGCCAGCAGCAAGGCCAGGCTCCAATCACCCAGGCGCGCCGGCTCGTTGCTCCCCATCAGCATCACCGCCGCCATGCCAGAGGGCCCGGCGACCAGCGGGATCGCCATTGGCACGATGAATGGCTCACCGTCCGGCACCGCCCCCATCAGACCCTCCGGGCGCGGAAAGATCATGCGGATGCCGATCAGGAACAGCACGATGCCGCCAGCGATGGCCACCGACTCCTGGCGCAGGTGCATCAGCTCCAGCGCGTATTTGCCGCCCCATAGAAAGGCCATCAGCACGGCCAGCGCGATCAGCAGCTCGCGAACCAGCACCACCCGCTGACGCCGGGGCGTCAACGGCTTGAGCAGGCTGAGGAATACCGGGATGTTGCCCAGCGGGTCCAGGATCAGAAACAGCAGCAAGGCCGCTGAAAGGATCGTCACGGGGCCAGGTCCAACACCTTTCCACGCCACTGCGCGCCGCTGGCCGCAAGCAGCTGCACGCTGGCGGCGGCATAGTTGGCGGGATCCACCGGCGCCGCGTCTTCTTCATGGGTGAACGCACGCGCCCGTAGCCCGGTGCGCATCGGCCCCGGCTGCATGCCACAGACCCGAACCGGACCGTTGCGCAGCTCATGGTGCAGGCTCTCGATCAGCCCGCGCAGCCCGTACTGGGCTACCCCGTAACCGCCCCAATAGGCCTGCCCCACCCGTCGCGGATCATCCAGCGCGAACACTACCGCCGCGTCCTCGCGCTGCCGCAGCAAGGGCAGGCAGGCCTGGGTCAACCAGGCACGGGCAGTCAGGTTGACGTGGATCGCCCGTGCGAAGGCTGCCGGATCGCCGGAAGCAAACGGGGTCAGCCCGGCGAAATCAGCCGCGCAATGAAGAACGCCGTCCAGCCGACCGAGCTCGGACTCCAGCCGTTCGGCCAGGGCCGCGTAGTCATCGGGACTGGCCCCCTCCAGATCCAGCGGGTACAGCATCGGCTCGGGACCGAGTTGTGCGGCGCTGTCGTAGACACGATTGAGCTTGGCGACCTTGCGGCCCAGCATCACCACCGTCGCGCCGGCCTCCGTGCAGGCCCGGGTCGCCGCTGCGCCCAGACCGCCCGCAGCACCCGCGATCAGAATTACCCGACCAGCCAGGTCGGCGCCCACGTCCCCCCGGGGCTGGGCGCTCACGCTTGCCCGGCCTCGGCAACGATGCGCTTGAGCTCGCCGGACTCCAGCAGCTCCAGAATGATGTCGCAGCCGCCAATCAACTCGCCGTGCATGAAGAACTGCGGGAAGGTCGCCAGGTTCGAGTAGCGCGGCAGATTGGCTCGCACCTCCGGGAACTCCAGCAGGTTGACCGTGCGCAGATTGATTGCCCCGGCTGCCGTCAACGCCTGTACCGCGCGGCTGGAAAAGCCGCACATCGGGTACTGCGGCGTACCCTTCATGAACAGGACAAGGGGATGTTGCTCCACCTCAGCCTGGATTTGTTCCATCACCGGCATTCGAATTCTCCCTACTGCGAAAGAACGGCCCGTCCTGGTCGGATAGACTTTCCCGTGGTTGACCATTGTAAGCCGAGCCGGCCAACTCCCGGCGCCCTGCCCCGAAAAGAATCTCCGATGCCCGTCCAACTTCCTGAACTGCCCTACGCCCGTACCGCGCTGCAGCCGCACATCTCCGCCGAGACCCTGGACCTGCACCACGGCGGGCACCATCGCGGCTACGTGGATACGGTCAATGCGCGTATCGCCGGCACCGAGCTGGACGCGCTGCCGTTGGAGGAGATCGTACGCAACAGCCAGGGCAGCCTGTTCCAGGCGGCGGCGCAGGCATGGAATCACGACTTCTTCTGGCAATGCCTGCACCCGCGTGCAGGCGGCGACCCGCAGGGAGTGCTGGCCGAGCACATCAACCGTCAATTCGGCGATGCGCAGAAACTACGGGAAGAGTTCAACCGGGCCGCCCTGGGCGTGTTTGGCTCGGGCTGGACCTGGCTGGTGCAGCACCCGGACGGCAAGCTGGCCGTTGTCAGCACCCGCAACGCCAACACCCCATTGACCGGCGACAGCACGCCCCTGCTGGTCTGCGATG
>QFOV01000203.1 GCA_003248565.1 Stenotrophomonas sp. | reverse complement strand
CGTAGAGCTCATCGACCACCCCGCTGCGTGACCTGCAGCCCGTCCTGGCGACACACCTTGCCGTAACGCTGTTTGCTTGCGTGTTGCACCTGAAATCCTTGAAGGAGAAGCCGACCAGCCGGGAAAACTAGAAGAACCAACTTAAACCTGCGGCAAACGAAGCCTGCCGGTCGCGATGCGGGAGCCCCCTCGAACCACCTCGCTGCGGGCGCCAACACGCCCAGCCGGACCGCTCCGGGCCCAACCGCCGCAATCCCTTGACGGCATCCGCGACGGGGGAATTATCCATCATCAAATCGACAGGTACACCTGCGCCAGTCACTTTGACCGTGGCCCGGGACGAATGGGAGGCTCGCGGGAAGCACCCGTAGCGCAGGGGCCGCGCTTGCCACAGGGCCGCGTCAAACCGTTGCAGTTGCACCTGTTCCGCGCGAGCGGGCACCACCTGACGAGCAGAACCGCACGATCGACAGGCCCAGGGCCGGGCCGCCCGAGGGAATCCCGCGGCCCCACTCAAGTAACAAGGATCGGGCCGCAGGACGCCGCGCGTGCATCACGGATATCCGTTCATATCCAATGGCATCGCCGCATGGAACGACTTGCCTGGCCGCAGGCAACTGAAACCCGCTGTATCGACCAGCGGTGAACAGGGCGCAATCATGCGCACGCAGAACCCAGGCTAAATCCGGCCCTGCACACAACGCGATCACAACATTGCGCTCACCTGCCGCAAACCCGGCATTGCGCAGTCTGGACCTGTCTGCAGCGACGCAGACGATTCCGGAGACCGTTCGTGGACCGCAACCGTGTTGAAGGCACCAAACACGAAATCAAAGGTGCCATCAAGGAAGCTGCCGGGAAGATGACAGGCAACAAAGCCCAGCAGATGGCCGGCAACATGGAGAAGAATGCTGGAAAGGCACAAAAGGCAATGGGCAAGGCTGCAGACGAGGTAAAGCATCGGCATTCATGACGACCGCATCACCCCGCAAGAACTGCTTCCGCAACGCACATAACCGGAGCCCGTAACACGCGGCAACACTGTGCAGTTCCAATGGCGCGACCGTGTGGAAGCCGGCCGCGCCATTACAACACCCTTACATCAATGCGGACGTTCGGAAAGCAGACCGATGCGACGGAACCACATTTCCAGCGGCACGGTCACCAGCGGCGGCACCGCCGCAACCAGCGCCAGCAACATCGCCCACAGCGGCCAACGCAGCTTGATCCACGCATACAGGGTTACGACGACGTAGAACACGAAGGCCAGGCCATGCAGGCGGCCGAACAGCCATACACCCAGCTCGGTGGTGCCGGTGCCGTATTTGAGCAGCATGCCGATCAGCAGACCGGCCCAGGTGACACCTTCAATCAGTGCGGCGGCGGCAAACAACTTGCCGGCGGGGGTCATTGGTTTGGCAGACATCGATTCCATCAGCGGTTCGAAAGAACCGCGATTGTAGGCGAGAATGCGTCGCATCCGCGCGACTCAGATCCAGCCCCGTCGCTTGAACCACAGCAGCGGCACCACGATGCTCAAGCCCACGGCGGCCAGAGCGATGGCGTAGCCGTAATGCCAATGCAGTTCCGGCATCGAGGCGAAGTTCATGCCCCACACCCCGACCAGCACGGTTGGCGGAATACCGACCACCGAGGCCACGGCCATCACCTTCATCACCTCGTTCTGGTCCATGTTGATCAGGCCGAGCACGCTGTCCAGCAGGAACTCATTGCGATCGCCCAGTTGCTGCTCGAACTCGCTCAGCGAGGTCAGGTCCTTGACCACCAGCTTGATGCGTTTGGGCGCATCCGTACCAAACCAATCCGGCGTGGCTTCATCCAGATAGCTCATCATCCGCAGCATGCCGTGCAAGGTGTTGTGCAGCGCGCCGATGCGCCGCCCCATCATGCCCACCTCGTGCAGCATCTGTTCCAGCCGTCGTGAGGCACGCTTGCCCTTTGGGTGGTTGAAGGCCTGGCGTGAGAACTCGCTCATCGTGCTTTCCAGCGATTCGAGCAGATCGGCCAAGCGGTCGACGATGTGCTCGATCATGCGCAGGAACAGATCGGCCGAGCCGTGGCAGGGGTGCTTGCCCAGCTCCGCTTCCACGCCTTCCAGCGCGTCGATGCGGTGCTCGCGCTGCACCACCAATGCATTGGGTGCGACCACGAAGCCCAGCGGCCCGACCACGTGCTCCACCTCGTACTGGAAGCGCGGCAGGTTCAGCACCAAGGCCTCACCTTCAACGCGCACCCGGCTGCTGAACTCGATTTCGCTGATGCCGGCACGGTCCGGAACAACGAAACCCACCTGCGCCGAGGCCTGTGCCAGCTCCTCGGGCGTTGGCTGGCACAGGTCCACCCACAGCGAGGTGGGTGCCGTGCCGCCGGCTGCGGTAGCGAGGGTGCGGCATTGGAGCATGGTGTGATTCCGCATCTGGACCAGCGCTCATCCTCGTCTGCAGCGCACGCCGAGTAAAGCCACTGGCAGCTCAGTCCAGCGCCTGCGCGGCGTACCAGTCTGCATACGGCGTGTTCCTGGCCAGATGACGGTTGAAGTCCGGCGCGCCATCCTGCCACCACACCGGGCCGCGCTCCCCCAGGGCGTGCTTGGCCGCATCCACCGCCGCCCCGGCCTTGGCCAGCAGTTGCTGGTCACCTGAACGCCGCGCCGCGCCGACTTCCCTCCGTGCGGCCATCAGCTGGTTCACCAGCGACGCCCGCAGCTGTTCGGGCAGGCCTGGATTGCTGGCCCGCCACAGCCGCCCGCGGACCACCAGATAGCGGCCATCGGGCGTACGCAATGGAGCCTCGGCCATCCCACAGTTCCGTCAATCAGGGGCGGAGCAGTATCCCACCTGCCCACGGTTGCAAAGCGCGCCCGCCTTCACGCAAGCTCGCCATTCCTTCAACCACCAGTCCAGCCATGCAAGACAACATCATCCAGATCATCCCCGCCGACGGCTGGGTAGCCGTGTTCGAAGAAGCCGGCGACGAAAGCGCGCAGAGCCTGGTGTGCTTTGCGGTAGTGGAAGAAGCCGGCAAGCGCGCCGTGCGCCCGATGCTGGCCAACGGCAAGCAGATCAGCTTCGCCGACACCCTGCCCAACTTCGTCCGCGTCGAAGAAGCCGACGCCTTCGAAGAAGAGGATGAAGACGAAGAGGACGAGGAAGAAGAAGACGAAGAAGAGGAGGAGGAAGAAGAGGCCTGAGCCGCTTCTTCCGACTTCGCTTCAAAGACCTTGTGGGAGCGGTGTGAACCGCGAAACTGGTGGCGCTTCAGGCCAGTGGCTTCGCGGCTTACGCCGCTCCTGCAGGCAGGCTTCAGGCATTACCCGCAACTGCGAATTCGCCTATCCAGCAACTGCTAGTGCTTGTGCGATGCACGGCCTGAGCCCGATTTCTTCCCACCGCCATCCTGCTTGTTCACCGTCGCCCAGGCGATCCGCTCGGCGTCCGCCTTCGAACGCCCCTGCTTGCGCTCACTTTCCTCGATGTGTGCGGCCTGCCGCTTCTGCTTGCCTGTATAGCTGCTTTTGTCACCCTGCGTCATCGTCATGCTTCGCTGTGGAATGAATCGACGCTAGGCGTGCCAGCGTAAGCATCACGTGCATATTGGTGAAGCCCTCCCCTGCATTCATCCGCTGCTTCAGCTCGCGGTGACGTAGTTGAATACCGGGCGTTCGCGTGCAGCTAACAACAAAGGCGCACGACGCTAACTCCCTGCTTGCTAGGGTCGAGATGGACCGGTGCGAAGCTGGTCCTTGTCCCAACCAAAGGAGCATCGTGATGAAACACCTGCACCTGCGGAGCGTGTTGTTGATTGCCGTAACGCTACCCACGTGTACGCCGGTAGCCACCGCTGGCGCGCCAGCCGCACAGGAAAGCCCACCGGCAGCAGCGCTGGCCCAAGGCGCCGCCGATCAACCCGGCAGCGACGCGTGGATCACCCGAGAAATCAAGGAAAGACTATCCAGCGCAGCAGACATGCCGGGCATGGAAATCCACGTGGAAACACGCGGCGGCATGGTCTCCCTGAGTGGCCAGGTGGCAAGCCAGGCAGATGCTGACCGCATGGTCAATATCGCGCGCACGGTGGACGGCGTCATCAGTGTCGACGACAGCCGGCTGATCATCGGCGGCAAACCGTCGCAGTAAGCACAACGGCCACTGCACGATACAAACATACACAGCGCGCCGAAGCCGGAGCACATGCGTGGGCGCGATGCGAGGGCGAAGCGCTGGCTGCAGAACAATGGTGGCAAAGCGACGTCGACACGGAACAACGTCGTTGAGCCGCGGGCGCGCATCCTTCAAGAGTTCCGAGCCATGCTCGGCAGAGGCTTTACCGGGAAGGCCCCTGCCAAGCATGGCTCGGCACTACACCCCCTCCCTTTCGCGTAGCGAAGGGGAGGGCTGGGGAGGGGTTGGCTCTTCGCCGGTTGCCACCGCACAAACTTCGCAGTCTCAGTCGCATCGAAAAGCCAGCTCCTGTAGTGGCGAGCCATGCTCGGCAGAAGCTCTACCGGGAAGGCCTCTGCCGAGCATGGCTCGGCACTACACCCCCTCCCTTTCGCGTAGCGAAGGGGAGGGCTGGGGAGGGGTTGGCTCTTCGCCGGTTGCGCCTAGGTCAGCAGGGTACCGCCGCAACAAAAAGCAGCTCCTGTAGTGCCGAGCCATGCTCGGCAGAGGTTTTACCGGGAACGCCTCTGCCGAGCATGGCTCGGCACTACGGGTTGCAGGTGTTGCGAGCTTCGCGGCTTACGCCGCTCCCACATCGCTCCCACATCGCTCCTACCTAGCTCCTACGCCGCCATCCGCCGTAACGCCAGGTTGTAGCTCGTCGCATAGATCGCGGTTACCGAGAGCGGCACCACGATCGTGCGCAAGATTTCAGGCGTGCCAGCGATCCAATGGATGCTGCTGAGCAAGCTCAGCGAAACCGCAACAGCAACCACCGGCGGCACCCAATAACCGGCGCTTCCGGGCAAACGCGCGGACAGCGCCTCGATCATGCGCTTCAGGAACAGGGTGATCAGCGCCGACAAGGTGCCCTGCACCACCCCCGCGATCAACGGCCGCGGCATCGGGTGCGCAAGATTCGCGAACGTGGCCCAGCTACCCATCGCAATGAACGCCACGGCCATATGCACGGCGCTGTTGCGGGCGGTGGCTGTGGTGGTTGTCGGCACGTGATGGTCCTGCAGGCTTGTTGTGGCGTGGCAGCGCAGCATGACGGATGCGCCAGCTGGCAATCAACCTCGGCTCGGAAATGTATCCGTCGCGCGCGAACGAGTAAGCCGGTACTCCGCCCGCAAGCGCCCGGCTTGCTCAACGACACCTGCAACCGATCAGAACAGCGGCCAGAGGTGCAAGCGCATCCTTTCAACGGCACCACGTCCGGATACCGCCCCCAGCCCAGACCTCAACTCACTTATCCAGCCCAAGAAATACCCGCATGCGGCCCAGCTCCGCGTCCAGCCCGTCGACAAACCCAGCGTCACGCGGCGCTCGTCCTTCCACGTACTGCAGCTGCGCATTCAACACGCCAGCAGCCACCGATAGATTGCCCCAGCCAATGACCCGATCGCCCCACAGCAGCGGCAACGCGTAGTAGCCCAACTTGCGTTTTGCCGGCGGGGTGTACGCCTCGAAACGGTACGCCCAACCCCACAGCAGCTCAAAGCGACGGCGATCCCAGACCACCGGATCGAACGGAGTCAGCAGGCGCACCTGGCTATCCGGCTTCCAGCGACGGCTTTCCGCACGCTCATCGGCAGGCCACAGCCAATCAATGCCATCCACCCTCGCCCGCTGCAGACGCAGGCGCGCACGCGCCAACGCCGCTTTGCGCGCATCCTTCCATTGCGGGACACCATTCCCCAGATAGGCCACCAGCTGACCGAGGCTTGCATCGGGAAGCGGTGCGTATTTGCCAACAATCAGGTCGATCAATGCATCCATGCGCGCATCGATCTCGGCAGCAGTCACCGCCAGCGCCGCGTCGCGAACTGCATAGACGCGTGTGCCGCCATCGCGCCGCGCCACCCGCAGCAGGCCGCGGTAATGCATGCCATCGAGCAGCTGGGTACTGGCATTGGACGAGCCGCCAAACCAGTTGGTGGTCTTGCCATGTGCAAAGTGCGCATCCACCTCACGCGGGTGCGCCGCGCCGCGCTCGGCGATGAAGGACTGCACCGCCTGCGCCTGCTTCCAGCGTGCCGGCGTCCACTCC
>QFOV01000202.1 GCA_003248565.1 Stenotrophomonas sp. | reverse complement strand
CTTCAGGTGCTAGCGGGGGCAACTCCGTGGAGGTTCGAGTCCTCTCCTGGGCACCATGACTCAAACGAAACAACCCGCGAAAGCGGGTTTTTTTGTGCCCGCCGTTTTTATCTGTAGTGCCGAGCCATGCTCGGCATGAGGCCTTACCGATAATCCCAACCTGTAGTGCCGAGCCATGCTCCGCAGAGGCTCTACCGGTGATGCCCCATTGCCGAGCATGGCTCGGCACTACACAAAGCGAAGCCCGCAATCTTTCGGATTGCGGGCTTCGCTGTAGCGTCATTGCTCTCGGCTTCGCGGCTTACGCCGCTCCTACAACAATCGGGACTAATGGCCACCAGCCGACGCAGCACCAGCTCCCGCACCAAACGGCGGCTTGGCCAGCCACACCAGGCCGATGATCAGCAGGAACACCCAGCCCAGCAGCAGGAAGATGTCGTTGAAGCCCATCTGCGAGGCCTGGTGATTGATCATTTCGTTGAGCACCGCCGCACCATGTTGCAGGTCGCCCTGCCCCATCGCGGTGACCTGCTGATGCATGCCCGGATCGTACAGGGACACATGTTCGGTCAGGTCAGCGTGATGTTGCTGGGTGCGACGCGCCCAAAGCCAGGTGGTCAACGATGCCGCGAAACTGCCACCCAGGGTACGCAGGAAGGTCGCCAGGCCTGAGCCGGCGGCAATCTCGCGGCCATCAAGGTCGGACAGCAGGATCTGCAGCACCGGCATGAAGAACAGCGCCAAACCAACACCCATCAACAACTGCACACCAGCAACATGCTCGAAGTTGACCTGCAGGTTGAACCCCGAGCGCATGAAGCTGGTCATCGACAGCACGAAGAATGCAATCGTCGCCAGATAACGCATGTCGACCTTGTGGCCGAACCTGCCCAGCACCGGTGCCACCAGGATAGGCAGGATGCCCAATGGCGCAGTGGCCAGGCCTGCCCAGATCGCGGTGTAGCCCATGTCACGCTGCAACCACTGCGGGATCATCAACGCCACCGAGAAGAACGCCGCGTAGCCAACGATCATCGCCAATGTGCCAGCACGGAAGTTGCGATGCCGCAGCAGCTTCAGGTCAACGATGGGATCCTTGTCGGTCAGCTCCCAGATCACGAACACCGCCAGCATCACCGCAGCGATGCAGGTCAGCACAACGATCTTGGTCGAGTTGAACCAGTCTTCCTCGTTACCCAGGTCCAGCATCAACTGCAGGCAGCCGACGCCGATCACCAGGGTGATCAGGCCGACGTAATCCATCTTCGGCCGCTCAGTGGTTTCTACGCGGTGACGCAACTGGCTACCAACAATCGCCGCAGCGATGACGCCCAGTGGCACGTTGATCAGGAAGATCCATTCCCAGCTGTAGTTGTCGGTGATCCAGCCACCGAGAATCGGACCTGCGATCGGCGCCACCACGGTGATCATTGCCAGCAAGGCCAGCGCCTGCCCGCGTTTCTCGCGCGGATAGATCGACACCAGCAACGACTGGGTGATCGGGTACATCGGCCCGGCCACGAAGCCCTGCAGCGCGCGCGACACCACCAGCATGCCCATGCTCTGGGCGATGCCGCACAAAAGCGAGGCGATCGAGAACGCGATCGTCGCCCACATGAACAACTTGACCTCACCGAAACGGCGGCTCAACCAACCGGTCAGCGGCAAGGCAATCGCAGTGCTGACCGCGAACGAGGTGATGACCCAGGTTGCCTGCTGCGAACTGGCGCCGAGGTTGCCGGCAATCGTCGGCAACGAGACATTGGCGATGGTGGTATCCAGCACCTGCATGAACGAAGCCAGGGCCAGGCCCGCCGTGCACAGGGCTACATTGACGGGCGCTGCACCGGCCGCGGGTGCGGCAGGTGCGGCAGGAGCTTGAGCGGACATGGTGACCTCAGCTGGCGCGCGCGGACGACGGCAGGTTGTCCTGGATGATGCGGTGGATCAGTTCGTCGGCATCGTGCAGCTGCTTGGCGTAGATCTGCGTGCCATACACCGTGCCCTTGGCAGCTTCTGCCGGCAGCACCGTGCCCTTCTGGTCGTGCAGATTGACCTCGGCCTTCATCGACAGGCCCAGCCGCAGCGGATGCTCGGCCAACTGCTTGGCATCGATGGCCACGCGCACCGGCACACGCTGCACGATCTTGATCCAGTTACCGCTGGCGTTCTGCGCCGGCAGCAGCGAGAAGGCAGAGCCGGTGCCCAGGCCGAGATTGGTGATGTGGCCCTTGTAGGTGACGTCGCCACCGTACAGGTCCGAGCGCAGCTCCACTTCCTGGCCCAGGCGCATGTGCCGCAGCTGGGTTTCCTTGAAGTTCGCATCCACCCACATCTGTTCGGCCGGCACCACCGCCATCAAGGCCGCACCCGGCTGCACGCGCTGGCCAACCTGCACCGAACGACGCGCGACATAGCCGGTGACCGGCGCAACGATGCCTGCACGTACGTTGTTGAGATAGGCCTGGCGCAGCTGCGCCGCGGCCGCCTGCACATCCGGCTGGGTGGCGATGACGGTGTCGTCGATCAGCGCGCGGCTGCGCTCGACGGTTTCACGCGAACCAGCAACTGCGGCTTCGGCAGCGGCCAGCTCATCACGGGCGTGGGCCAGTTCTTCATTGGAAATGGCACCGCTGGCTGCAAGGTCGCGGCGACGGGCAAAGTCTTCGCGAGCGCGCTTCACCGACACCATCCGCGCATTCAATTCCGCCTGCGCACCTTCGGCACTGCGGTACAGGCCGCGCACCTGGCGCACGGTGCTGGCGAGGTTGGCCTGTGCCTGCTGCATGGCCACTTCGGTATCGGCCGGGTCCAGCTGCACAAGCAACTGGCCCTGCTCCACCTTCATGCCGTCATCGGCGGCGATGGACACCACGGTGCCGGTGATCTGCGGGGTGATCTGCACCTGGTTGCCGCCGACATAGGCGTCGTCGGTTTCCTCGGCCCAGCGGCCCAGGAAGTAGTACCACGCGGCAAAGGCCGCCAGCAGGATCAGGATGACGAACAGCAGACCGCGCAGCAGCTTGCCGCGACGGCTGGGAGCGGCGGCTGCCGCTTCGGGGGAGGAGGTCTGGCTCATGGGGGGACTCTCAGGAATGCGTGGTGTCGTTGCCATTGGCAACGGCTGGCGCCGTGTCGGCGCTGGGTTGGAAACCGCCACCGAGGGCGGTGCTCAGGCGTACCGAAGACAGCAGCTGCTGTGATTGCAGGTTGCTCAGCCCTTGGTCGGCCTGCAGCAGGCGGTCCTGGGTGCTGAGTACATCAAGGTAATTGCCGATACCGGCGCGGTAGCGCTGCTGCGCCAGCTCGTAGGCGGTCTGCGCGATGCCACGCAGCTGCTGCTGCGCCTGCACCTGCTCGGCCAACGAACGGCTGGCATTGACCTGGTCGGCGACGTCGCGCAGGGCCTCCACCAGGGTGTGGTTGTAGTTGGCCACGGCAAGGTCATAGTCGGCATCGCTGCTGGCCAGACCGGCGCGCAGGCGACCGCCATCGAAGATCGGCAGGCTCAGCGCCGGCGCCAACAGACCGAAGGTGGAACCGATTTCCAGCAGGCTGCCCAGATCCTTTGACACCACCCCGCCCAGAGCGATCAGGTTGAGGTTGGGGTAGAAGCGGGTCTTGGCAACCTTGATCTGCTTGTCCGCTGCTTCCACGCGCCAGCGCGCGGCAACGATATCCGGACGCCGGCCCAGCAGTTCGCTGGGAACTACACCTGGCAGCTGCAGGGCCAGCGGATTCAATTCATCCGGAACCTTGATGTCCAGGCCGCGGTCCGGCCCTTTGCCAAGCAGCGCAGCCAGCGCATTGCGCGACACATCGATCTGTTGCTGCGCGGCCAGCCGTTGCTGTTGTGCGGCCGGCAGCCGCGACTGTGCCTGCTGCACCTGCAGTTCGCTGTCGATACCAGCAGCACGACGCTGGCGAGTCAGCTGCAAGGTCTTCTCGGCGCGTGCCAGTTCGTCATTGGCAACCCGCTGCAACTGGCCGGCATGGGCCAGCTGCACGTAGCCCTGGACGATGGCCGCGGCCAGGTCCAGGCGTGCCGCCTGCGCATCCACGGCAGCGGCGTGGCCGCTGTCGACCGCAGCTTCCCAGGCGGCACGCTTGCCACCCCACAGGTCGACGCCATAGCTGAAGTTGGCCACGGCCTGCACGCTGCCCATGTAATGGCCGCCGACTTCGTCACCGGCCATGGATTCGGGCAGTCGCATGCCGGTATAGCCCGGTGACAGCGACAGGTTGGGTTTGCGCTCGGCATTGCTGCTGGCGGCGTGTGCCTGGGCCTGGCGCAGGCGCGCGTCGGCAGCTTCCAGCGAAGGAGAACCGCGCAGTGCCTCGTCGATCAGCGCATCCAATTGCGGATCGGCGAGCGCGCGCCACCAATCAGCTGCCGGAAAGCCTGCCGCGCTGAGCGGCGTACCGGCCAGGCTGCGGCTGCTGTGCAGGCTGTCGGCCTCCAGCAGTCGCCCCTGCGGTTGCAGGCCACGGCTGCTGGCGCACGCGGCCAGCGTAAGAACCAGCGCCGCGGCCAGGAGGCCGCGGGCGGGTGAAACCAGGGATGTGGGGGAGGACATGGTTTTCATGGGGTCATCAAGGAGTCACGTATGCGAAGCAGCAGGGACATCAACATCTCCCGCTCCTCCGCCTGCAGGTCACGCATGGCGTCTTCCATCACCTTGTCGCCGCGCTGTTTCAGACGCAGCCACAGGGCACGGCCCTCATCGGTCAGCACGATCTGCAATGCACGGCGGTCCTGCGCGTGCGCCTCGCGACGCACGCAACCAAGCGCTTCGAACTTGTCCAGCAGACGGGTCACCGCACTGGGAACCTGGTCCAGGGTGCGGGCGAGCTGGTTGGCAGTACACGGCGCCATGTGCATCAAGGTCTTCAGACCGATGTAGTGGCTGAATCCAAGACCGAGGTCTTCTTCGGCCATGGAGGCATCAAGCTGCCTGGCAAGGCCGTCGCGGACTTGCCGCAGCAACAGGCCAAAGCTGGGGGGCGTGGTGGTATCGGCACAGATCATGGGCGGGCATTTTCCTTCCAGATGGAATAATTCTCAATGGAAATATTCTTACTGGCATCAAATGCTGTGTTGCACCAATAGTGTCTGCGTCCGACAGGGACACAGTAATGGCTGCCGTCATGGCCGGGTAATACAATCTGGCCAATGAATGACGAAATCCAGCCAACCCCAGGGGCAACACTCTCGTCGGTCCGGCGCCGGGCACCGCAGGGCTTTGACATGCACCTGCCCGCCCCGCTGCTGCATGACGAGGAACTGGACTGGTTCGAGCGCGATGACGGGCCGCCGGTGTTCGGCTTCCGCTTCGACAGCCCGCAGGGTCTGGCCCGCGAAGTGGACTGGCATCAGCATGCGCGGGCGCAACTGATCTGCGTCGAACGCGGTCTGCTGACCACCCGCACCCGCCACGGCACCTGGTCGCTGCCGGCCGGCTCCGGTGGCTGGATGCCCGCAGCCGAGCCGCATACGGTGGTGATCGACGGCCCGCTGCGCGGCTGGGGCATGGCCCTGGCCAGCCCGATATGCACTGATTTGCCCAACGATCCCTGCGTGATCGGCATTTCCCGCCTGCTCAATGCACTGGCCGAGCGGATCAGCGACTGGTCGCCGGACCAGGCCCTCTCCCCGCGCCAGCAGCACATGCTCGACGTATTGCTGGACGAAATACGGGACGCGCCCCGCCAACGCATGCATCTGCCGATGCCGGCCGATCGCCGCCTGCTGCGAATCGCCTCGCAACTGCTGGCCGAGCCCGCCGACGACCGCAGCCTTGCGCAATGGGCGCAGTGGGCGGGCCTGTCACCGCGCAGCCTGAGCCGCCACTTCCGCGACGAGACCACCTTGAGCTTCGCCCAGTGGCGCCAGCAGGCGCGATTGGCCGAAGCGCTGCGCCGGCTCAATGAAGGCCATGCCGTCGCCGACATCGCCCATTCACTGGGGTTCAGCAGCCCCAGCGCCTTCGTGATCGTGTTCCGCCGCCACTTCGGCCTGCCGCCCGGCCGCTACCAGAGCCGGGCCGATCAGGGGCTGGAAGGCGGGCTCGATCCCGTCCGTGGCTTGGCATCTCCGCCGCCATCCGGATAATCGTCGGATCAGGCAGCCGGCGGCCCCCGCCTTGGCTCCGCACAACAGGTAGCACCCACCCGCAATGACTGAGTCTGCACGCCCCGCTTACCATGGCTTCGAACAGCAGCCACTGCGCGAATA
>QFOV01000201.1 GCA_003248565.1 Stenotrophomonas sp. | reverse complement strand
TAGCGGCGGTCCATCTGCTTCAGGCCGCCTTCGATGGTCGGCAGATCACGTTCCTGGTAGCCCTCTTCGCGCTGTGCGTCCGGCTTGGCCTTTTCAATGGCCAGGCGGTACAGGCGCACGGCGGTGCCGAGGGTGCCGGTGCGGTTGAGCATGGCCAGGTTGAGGTCACGCGCCTGGTTCATGCGCGACTGCTGGCCCAGCGTCTGCAGCTGTGCGAACGCATCCAGCGCCGGCTTGCCGGCAGCGCCCTGCCCGCGCAGCCACTCCAGTACCGCGGTTTCTGCAGCCTGCTTCTGCCCGAGCACGTTGTTGCGCTTGAAGCCGTCCAGCTGGCCGTCGTAGTTCTTGCTGGTGTTGTTCCAGCTGGCCATGTTGGACGCGTACTTGACCGCGATGTCCTGGTTGTCCGTGCTGGCCGCTTCGACCATCGCGATCTGGTCCTTGTAGGCCTTGGCGATCGACGGGTAGGTCCAGGTGGCGGTGTTCTCGAACTCGCTGACCAGCGCATAGCGATCGGTACGGCCCGGGTAACCGGCGACCATCACGAAGTCACCCTCGCCCAGCGGCTGGTTGGCCAGCTTCAGCCAATGCTTGGGCTGGTATGGCACGTTGTCGGCGGCGAAGGCGGCCGGCTTGCCGTCCTTGCCGACGTAGGCGCGGTAGAACGAGAAATCGCCGGTGTGGCGCGGCCACATCCAGTTGTCGACGTCACCGCCGAACTTGCCGACGCTGCCCGGCGGCGCATAGGCCAGGCGCACGTCCTTGATTTCCATGTTCTTGAACAGGCGGTAGGTGTTGCCGCCGGAGAAGCTGTACAGGGTGCAGCTGTAGGCGTCGTCGGTTTCGCAGGCGGCGATGGCCTGCTTCTCGAAGGCTTCCAGCGCCTGGGTGCGCTTGAGCGGATCGTTGCCGGCGCCAGCGATGGCGGCCTTGGCCTGTGCGGTGACATCGGTGATGTCGTCCAGCACGTAGATGCGGGCATTCGGGCCGGCGCTCAGCTCGTCCTTCTGGGTCGGCGCGTTGAAGCCGTCCTTGATCAGGTTCTTCTCGGCGGTGGAGTTCAGCTGGATCGAGCCGTAGGCGCAATGGTGGTTGGTCACCACCAGGCCCTGCGGCGAAACGAAGCTGGCGGTGCAGCCACCCAGCGCAACCACCGCGCCCATCGGGTCGCCGGTCAGGTTGGCCAGCTGCTGCGGGTCCAGCTTCAGGCCAGCCTGCTTCAGCGGGCCGGCGATTTCCGGCAGCTGCTGCGGCACCCACATGCCTTCGGCGGCGTGCGCGGTCTGCGCCAGGCCCAGGCCAGCAACGATGGAAAACGCAAGGAAATTCACGCGCATTACGCACATCCGAAAGTTTGGAAGGGCCGATTGTAGCCGTTGTAACCGTCCGCCTCCCCTGCCATCGGTCAGTACGGGGCGGTTACGGCTGAAAGCTTATAATCGCCCTCTTTCCTCACACTGCGGTCTCCTGCAATGGCACAGACGATGAAGGCGCTGGTAAAGCGCGAAGCGACCAAGGGCATCTGGATGGAAGAGGTGCCGGTGCCTACGCCGGGCCCGAACCAGGTGCTGATCAAGCTGGAAAAGACCGCCATCTGTGGCACCGACCTGCACATCTACCTGTGGGACGAGTGGAGCCAGCGCACGATCAAGCCGGGCCTGACCATCGGCCATGAGTTCGTCGGCCGCATCGCCGAGATCGGCCCGGGCGTGACCGGCTATGAAGTCGGCCAGCGTGTCTCGGCCGAAGGCCACATCGTCTGCGGCCATTGCCGCAACTGCCGCGGCGGCCGCCAGCACCTGTGCCCGAACACCGTCGGCATCGGCGTCAACGTCAATGGCGCCTTCGCCGAATACATGGTGATGCCGGCCACCAACCTGTGGCCGATCCCGGACCAGATTCCGTCCGAGCTGGCGGCGTTCTTCGACCCCTACGGCAACGCCGCGCATTGCGCGCTGGAGTTCGACGTGATCGGCGAAGACGTGCTGATCACCGGCGCCGGCCCGATCGGCATCATTGCTGCCGGCATCTGCAAGCACATCGGTGCGCGCAACGTGGTGGTCACCGACGTCAATGATTTCCGCCTGAAGCTCGCCGCCGACATGGGCGCCACCCGCGTGGTCAACGTCGCCAACCAGTCGCTGAAGGACGTGATGGCCGAGCTGCACATGGAAGGCTTCGACGTGGGCCTGGAAATGAGCGGCAACCCGCGCGCCTTCAACGACATGCTCGACTGCATGTACCACGGCGGCAAGATCGCCATGCTCGGCATCATGCCCAAGGGCGCTGGTTGCGATTGGGACAAGATCATCTTCAAGGGCCTGACCGTGCAGGGCATCTACGGCCGCAAGATGTACGAGACCTGGTACAAGATGACCCAGCTGGTGCTGGGCGGCTTCCCGCTGGGCAAGGTGATGACCCACCAGCTGCCGGTGGATCGCTTCCAGGAAGGTTTCGACCTGATGGAACAGGGCAAGGCTGGCAAGGTCGTGTTGAGCTGGAATTGAGCCCAGGCGGAATCGGTAGTGCCGACCCATGGTCGGCATTGGCGTCACCGGTAATGCCCATTGCCGACCATGGGTCGGCACTACGGAAAAAGGCGCCTTGAAGGCGCCTTTTTCTTTTTGCATCACATCTGGATCAGGGCACGTCGACCGAGACGCTGAACACCAGGCCCGGCTTGTAGGTATCCGAACCGCGGCGCAGGTCGGACGCATCCGAACCAAAGGTGTCGTAATAACCCAGGGTTGCGGTGGCCGGGCCGAAGCCCTTGGACACCGACACCGAGCCATCGAAGTAATCCGAACGGCGCGGCCATTCGTTGCTGTCGGCCTTGATCGTGGTGTAACCGGCCGATGCGCCGACCGAGAAACCGTTGCCGATCTCGTAACTGGCATCCAGGCCGGCATAGATCTGCTCGGCGCCGCTATTGCTGTAATCGTCGGCGTAGCCCAGCAGGCCGCTGACGACCACCGGGCCGGTCCAGGTCACTTTGGCCAGGTATTCGTTGTAATCGATGTCACCGTAGCCGCTGGAGGCGCTGGTGTAGGTGTAGCGGTTGACGCCCAGGTCCAGGTTCCAGCTGTCGGACAGGTCCTTGCTCCAGCCGATGTTGTAATCGACTTCGAAATTCGGGCCGCCGTCGCCGAAATCGACGTTCGAACCCCACACACCCACGTACAGACCGAACGGTGCGGTGTAGTTGGCACCGGCCTGGAATGCCGGCTCATTGTCGGTCTGCGACACACCACGGAACACGTAATCGGTGGTCACGCCGAAGCTGGCGCTGAACGGAGAGGTGGATTCCTCACTCTCCTGGGCACTGACGGCAAACGGAACGGACAACAGGGCGGCGCAGGCCACGGCGACAAGACGCTTGCTGTGCATCATGCGAATCTCCAGGGTGTGGGGGGCCGCTGCCCTCATGGCAGCGGTTCACAAATTTTTAACCACATTGATATTGCGATGCAACATCCATGTGCCCCGGATTCGTCTCGAATCAGTGCTCGCCCAACGGAAATACCCCGTAACGACGGGCTCCCAGCCGGATTGATTGGCCTGCCGCATACGCCGGCGCATCCGCCGGCAACTCCACTTCCAGCTCGGTAGTTGCGCCAGCCAGGCGCGCGCGCAGGCGTTGGCGCGGACCGCTGCGTTGCACCAGCCCAACCGTGGCCTGCCAGTGACCATCAGCCTCGACCAGCAGATCCTCCGGCCGCACGAATACCTCCAGCGCCTCACCTTCCGGCACTGCGCCAGTCCGTGGCCACTGCGCCCCGGCCACTTCCAGCGTCTGCCCCTGCGCGCGTGCCGGCAGCCGGTTGGCCTCACCGACGAAGCCATAGACGAAGGGCGACGCCGGCTGGTCGTATACCTCGCCCGGTGTACCCACCTGTTCGATGCGGCCACGGTTGAGGATGGCGACGCGGTCGGCCAGCTCCAATGCTTCTTCCTGATCGTGGGTGACGAACACCGTGGTCAACCCGGTGCGGTCGTGCAGCTCGCGCAGCCAACGGCGCAGGTCGCGGCGCACCTGCGCATCCAACGCGCCGAAGGGCTCATCCAGCAACAGCACGCGCGGTTCGATCGCCAGCGCGCGCGCCAACGCCACGCGCTGGCGTTGGCCACCGGACAGCTGCGCCGGGTAACGCCCGCCCAGCCCATCGAGTTGTACCAGCGCCAGCAGCTCATCGACCTTGGCGTCGATGCGCGCCTTCGGCCAACGTTCGGCGCCGCGCCGCACTTCCAGCCCGAAGGCGATATTGCGGCGCACGTCCAGATGCTTGAACAAGGCGTAGTGCTGGAACACGAAACCGGCGCGGCGCGCCTGCACGCTCAAACCGGTGGCGTCCTCGCCATCGAACAGGATTTCGCCGCGCTCGGGATGCTCCAAGCCGGCCAGCGCGCGCAGCAAGGTGGTCTTGCCCGAACCCGATGGACCCAGCAGCGCGAGCAACTCGCCACTGCGGATATCCAGGCTCACCCCGTCCAGCGCGGGGAACGTGCCGTACTGCTTGCCCAGGTTGTGTATGCGGATGTTCATTGCGACCTCAATGACGGTGGGCGGCGGACAGCGACTGACCGTGGCGCCACTCCAGGAAAGATTTCACCACCAGCGTCAGCAAGGCGGTGGCGGCCAGCAGCGAGGCACAGGCAAAGGCGGCGCTGTAGGCGTATTCGTTGTAGAGAATCTCCACGTGCAGCGGCAGCGTATTGGTGCGCCCGCGGATATGCCCGGACACCACCGACACCGCGCCAAACTCGCCCATCGCCCGCGCGCTGCACAACAGCACGCCATACAGCAGGCCCCAACGGATGTTCGGCAAGGTCACCTTCCAGAACATCTGCCAGGCATTGGCACCCAGCGTCAGCGCCGCCAGTTCTTCGTCGCTGCCCTGCTGGTCCATCAAGGGCATCAGCTCGCGGGCAATGAAGGGAAAGGTGACAAACACCGTGGCCAGCACGATGCCGGGTATCGCGAACACGATGCGTGGCAGCTGCAACAAGGTTTCGCCGAGCACCGGCAGGTGCAGGCGCAGTCCGTCCTCGATCATCGGCCAGAACCAACCATCGCGGCCGAACAGCAAGATGAAGACCAGACCGGCCACCACCGGTGATACCGAGAACGGCAGATCGATCAGCGTCACCAACCAGCGCTTGCCCGGGAAACTGTGCTTGCTCACCACCCAGGCCGCAGCGACGCCGAAGACCAGGTTCAAGGGCACGACTATCGCCGTGACCAGGAGCGTCAGGCGTATCGCCGACAAGGCATCCGGATCGCTGATCGCATTCCAGAACGCCAGCGCACCACCACGCAACGCCTCGACGAACACCAGCACCAGCGGCAGCAGCAGGAACGACAGCAGAAACCCCAGCGCGCCCAGGATCAACAGCACCTGCACCCAGCGCGGTTCGCTGGTCACCTGCTGCGGCCGGACAACACGCGCACTACGTTCGATTTCCACCGGCAACTCCGACACCAGCTCGTTCATCGTGCCCCCCTGCGCTGCAAGCGCGCCTGCAGCGTGTTGACCAGTAGCAGCAGCACGAACGACAGCAGCAGCATCGCACCGGCAATCGCGGTGGCACCGGCGTAGTCGAACTCCTCCAGTCGAATGGTGATCAGCAGCGGCGCGATCTCGGTGACGCTGGGCATGTTGCCCGCGATGAAGATCACCGAGCCGTACTCACCCACGCCACGTGCGAAGGCCAGCGCAAAGCCGGTCAGCATTGCCGGCCACAGGCTGGGCAACACTACCCGCACGATGGTCTGGAAACGTGTGGCGCCGAGCGTTGCCGAGGCCTCCTCGAACTCGCGCTCGGCTTCGGCCAATACCGGCTGCACGATGCGCACCACGAATGGCAGGCCAACAAACACCAAGGCCACCACGATGCCGAGCGGCGTGTACGCCACCTTGATGCCCAACGGCTCCAGCCATTGCCCGATCCAGCCCTGGCCGCCATACAGCGCGGTCAAGGCGATGCCGGCCACGGCGGTCGGCAAGGCAAATGGCAGATCGATCATCGCGTCGAACAGGCGCCGGCCGGGGAAGTTGTAGCGCACGAATACCCACGCCACCCACGTGCCCATCAGCGTGTTGAATGCAGCTGCGGCAAACGCGGTGCCGAAGCTCAGCCGCAATGCAGCCAGCACGCGCGGCTCGGTCCATATCTGCCAGATGCCGCCCAGGCCCAGCCCTGCTGCTTTCAGGAACACGCCGAGCAACGGGATCAGGACGATCAGC
>QFOV01000200.1 GCA_003248565.1 Stenotrophomonas sp. | reverse complement strand
CTGCATCACCGAAGGCATCCCGGTGCTGGACATGCTGCGCGTCAAGAACGTGCTGACCCGTTCGCATCCGGACACCGTGCTGATCGGGCCGAACTGCCCCGGCGTGATCACCCCGGGCGAGTGCAAGATCGGCATCATGCCGGGTCACATCCACATGCCGGGCAAGATCGGCATCGTGTCGCGTTCGGGCACCCTGACCTATGAAGCGGTCAAGCAGACCACGGAAGTGGGCCTGGGCCAGTCGACCTGCATCGGCATCGGCGGCGACCCGATCAACGGCCTGAACTTCGTTGACTGCCTGAAGCTGTTCAACGAAGACCCGCAGACCGAAGGCATCATCATGGTTGGCGAAATCGGCGGCGACGCTGAAGAAGCCGGTGCCGAGTACATCAAGAACCACGTGAAGAAGCCGGTTGTCGGCTTCATCGCAGGTGCTTCGGCTCCGGCCGGCAAGCGCATGGGCCACGCTGGTGCGATCGCATCGGGCGGCAAGGGCACGGCTGAGGGCAAGTTCGCGGCGATGGAAGCTGCTGGCGTTGTCACCGTCCGTTCGCCGGGCGACCTGGGCGCTGCCATCGCGAAGCTGGTCAAGTAAGACTGCGCTTCAGTGATTTGAGAAAGGCCACCTTCGGGTGGCCTTTCTTGTTTTTGGGGTTGGGTGATCGGGGGTAAAAGCCAAGAACAGAAGCAACGTCTAAGAGCCTGCCCTCACCCCTACCCCTCTCCCGCAGGCGGGAGAGGGGACAGCCGAAGCCGAAGCCACAGCCACAGCCACAGCCAGAGCCAGAGCCAGAGCCAGAGCCAGAGCCAAAGCCAAAGCCAAAGCCAAAGCCAAAGCCAAAGCTAAAGCCAAAGCTAAAGCTAAAGCTAAAGCCAAAGCCAAAGCCAAAGCCAAAGCTAAAGCTAAAGCCAAAGCTAAAGCCAAAGCTAAAGCCAAAGCTAAAGCCAAAAAGCCAAAGCTAAAGCTAAAGCTAAAGCCGCGGTCGGGGCTCAAGCCACGGCCAGAGTTGAAGTCCACGTCGACGTTAGATCATTGGCTAAAGCTCATCTTTTGCACTGGCTGTAGCTTTGGCTTTAGCTTTGGCTCTGGCTCTGGCTCTGGCTCTGGCTTTGGCTTTGGCTTTGGCTTTGGCTTTGGCTGTGGCCTTGGCTGTGGCTCTGGTTCTAGCTCCGGCAGTTGCTTTCCCCTCTCCCGCCTGCGGGAGAGGGGCAGGGGTGAGGGGAAGCTTTGGCTTCTTGCCGTTAGCCTCTCCTATCGCTATCTGTCACCTCGAAGGCAGCGCCCCAAAAGCCCAAAATCGTTACATCCAAAAGCGCGCTTTCCCTGATTTCAACCACCGCCTTGCCAGGTAATCGTCTCCCTGTAAAGGAGGCATCCATGCGCAAAGGCAGCAAAACCAACAGTGCCCGAGCCCTGCGCCGGCGCATGACCGATGCCGAGCGGCGCATCTGGTATTTTCTCAGGGGCCGCCACCTGGTCGGCTTCAAGTTCCGGCGGCAACACCCCATCGGGCCTTATGTCGTGGATTTCGTCTGCCTGGAGCAAAAACTGGTCATCGAACTCGACGGCGGCCAACACGCATCCGACCCCAACGACCCCCGTCGCAACGCCTTCCTGCAACGCAACGGCTACCGCGTGCTGCGCTTCTGGAATAATGAGGCCCTGAGCCATACCGCCGCGGTCTGCGAAAGCATCCTGCGTGCGGCATCGGTAACACCAAGCCCCCGCAGGGTGCGGGGCCAAGCAGAAGGTTGTTGATATGTCCGAATCGCTACGCATCGCCCTGGCCCAGTTCGATTTCCCGGTCGGGGACGTGGACGGCAACGCCAGCCGCATCATCGAACTGATGCAGGAGGCGCGTGACGAATACGGTGCCGATGTGGTGCTGTTCCCGGAACTTGCCATCAGCGGCTATCCGCCGGAAGACCTGCTGATGCGCCCCGGCTTCCTGAGCAGTTGCGAGCAGGCTTTGGCAAGGGTCGCGGCCGAAGTGCAGGGCATCGTCGCTGTGGTGGGTTGGCCGCAGAGCGCCGGTGCGGTGGTCTACAACGCGGCCAGCGTGCTGCGTGATGGTGCCGTCGCCACTACCTACCGCAAGCGCGAGCTGCCCAACTACGCCGTGTTCGACGAACGACGCTACTTCGACGTGGACCCGGACGGTGGCAACTGTGTGTTCGAGGTCAACGGTGTGAAATTGGGCCTGGTGATCTGTGAAGACCTGTGGTTCGCCGAACCGCTGGCCGCCACTGTCAAAGCGGGCGCCGAACTGGTGCTGGTGCCCAACGCCTCGCCATACGAACGTGGCAAGCACGCCCAGCGCGATGCGCTGCTGGCCGAGCGCAGCCGCGAGAGCGGCGCGGCCATCGCTTATGTCAACACCGTTGGTGGCCAGGATGCGGTGGTGTTTGATGGCGCTTCGGTTGTGGCCGATGCCGATGGCACCGTGCATCCGGCTGCCGTGGCGTTCACCGAAGAAATGCTGGTGGTCGAATACAACGTCGCTGGGCGCAATTTCATGCCGCTGCGCTGGATTGATGATGGCGATGAAAGCATGGATGCATTGGCCTGGCGCGCGGTTACCCGCGGCATCCAGGACTATTGCGGCAAGAACGGTTTCAGCAAGGTATGGCTGGGGCTGTCAGGGGGCATCGACTCGGCGCTGGTGCTGGCGATGGCGGTCGATGCGCTCGGTGCCGACAACGTCACCGCAGTCAGCATGCCGTCGCGCTATACCGCTGACCTGTCCAATGACCTGGCGGTGGAGCAATGCCGTGCGCTCGGTGTAAAGCTGGAGACGGTGCCGATCGAGCCGGCGGTCCAGGGCTTGATGCAGTCGTTGTCGGCCATGTTCGAAGGGCAGGCGGCCGATGTCACCGAGGAAAACCTGCAGTCGCGCAGCCGGGGCGTGATCCTGATGGCGTTGAGCAACAAGTTTGGCGGCCTGCTGCTCACCACCGGCAACAAGAGCGAGTACGCGGTGGGTTACGCCACCATCTACGGCGACATGTGCGGCGGCTATGCGCCGCTGAAGGACCTGTACAAGACGGAGGTCTACGGCCTGTCCAAGTGGCGCAATACCGTGGGTGGCGCGCCGGTGATTCCGCCGGCGGTGATAAGTCGCGCACCCTCGGCCGAGCTGCGGGAGAACCAGACCGACCAGGACTCACTGCCGGCCTACGATGTACTGGATGGCATCCTGTACCGCTTCATTGACCAGGAACAGTCGCGCGAGGACATTGTTGCTGCCGGGTATGCGCCGGACGTCGTGGACCGGGTGCTGAAGCTGGTGCGCATCAGCGAATGGAAGCGTCATCAGGCGGCGCCGGGACCGAAGGTGTCGCGGCGTGCTTTTGGCCGCGAGCGCCGCTATCCCATCACCAATGGCTATCGCGGCTGATCGTCCGGCCGCCGGCAGGTGTAAATGGAAGGGGCCAGCAGGCCCCTTCTGTCTGTGCCGCATTGGGACTGTGACCTCCCTGGCCGCGTTGAGTGTGCGCTTTTCCGGTGCGGATGTGGTGGTCCATGTCAGTTCGGGTTGGATGGCGCCTGACGTGTGGCAATCCAGCAATCTCTGCACGAAATAAAGTCGGTTTTAGACAAATTCTCAACATGTTGGGGATGCAGGATGGAGCCACAAGAAAACACTGGTTCATCTCTCTCTCCTTGCCACTGCCCTGTCAGTGGCATTTTTTATGCGTGCATGCGCCGCACATGGCGCGTTTGAGGCCGGCTGACACGGCCTGACAAGAATCCCCGTGCCTGCTGCCACGCAGCGAAAAACAGCGGCGAAATTCGATCGTTAATTTTCCGTCAGGCCGATGCGATTGGTGTCATCCAGCGCAGCGTCCCAGTAACGGTTCTGAGCGATCAGGACGTGTCCTTCTTCATCTGGAACACGCTAACAATGAAAAAGAATAAGTTGAACTCCGGCCTGCGCCGGGGCGCCCTGGTTGTTGCCATTGGCCTGTCCATCAGCGGAACAACGCTGGCGCAGGAAACTCAAGCGAACGGCAGCGCCACCACGTTGGACCGCATCGAGATCACCGGTTCGCGCATCAAGCGTGCAGACGTGGAAGGTGCATTGCCGATTACCGTGATCGGCCGCGAGGACATCGAAGTAAGCGGAAAGGCCACTGTGGCCGACATCCTGCAGAGCTCCAGTTTCAACTCCTTTGGTTCGTTCGTGCCGAGCTCCGGCAGCTCGGCGCAATCGTTCGCGGGCCTGAGCCTGCGCGGGCTGGGCGAAGGCCGCACCCTGATCCTGATCGACGGCCGCCGCGCGGCAGTGTCGCCGTTGACCGGCGAAGGGCAGGACCTGAGTTCGATTCCGGCGGCAGCAGTGGAGCGTATCGAAGTGCTGACCGACGGCGCTTCGGCGATCTACGGTGCCGACGCCATTGGTGGCGTGGTCAATGTGATCACCCGCAAGAACTACGAAGGGTTCCAGGTGAGCGCTGGCATCACCGACAACAAGTATGGTGGCGATGCATCGGAAGGCTCGGTGCTGTTTGGTGCCGCAGGTGAGCGTGGCTCGGTGATGGGTGGTATCTCCTACACCAACCAGAAGATCAGCTTCGTACGCGATTACCCCTGGTCGGATACCGTGGCCGGCTCCTCGTACTCCAATAATTACCTCAATGTGCTGACGGCCGCCGATGGCAGCACCATTCCCGGCTCCAACCTCTACACCAACAACAGCTCGGTGGTGCCGGGTGGTTGCTCGGGCACCAATTTCTACGAGAGCACCAGCAGCTCGGGCCGTACCAGCTGCCTGTACAACTATGTCGGCGACATGGCTGATACCGCCAGCATCAAGAACAAGAACCTGTTCCTGCGCAGCGAGTACAGCATCGATGATGTCTGGACCGTCAACGCCGATATCTACGTCAACCGCAAGAACAGCGACAGCGTCTACGCGCCGGTGCCGGAAAGCATCTTCGTCAGCGCCGACAGCCCGAACAACACCACCGGTCAGGATGCTTACATCAAGCACCGCTTTGCTGCCTTGGGTAATCGTTTCACCTATACCGACGAGAACAGCCATGACGTCAACCTCAGCCTGCATGGCCAGCTGACTGACAGCACCGCGGTTGATTTCGGCGTACGCAGCAACGAGTCGCGCGCAACCATCACCGGCTACAACTACGTGAACATTCCGGTGGCGGAGAAATATTTCGAATCGGGCGAGTACAACGTATTTGATCCGTACTCCAACTCGGCTGCGGTGCTGGATGCCATCGCCACCACCATCAACCGCAATACCTACTACAAGCAGCAGGAGGTCAACGCGCAGTTGACCACGGATCTGTTCGAGTTGCCCGGTGGCGTGTCGGCATTGGCGGTCGGCGGTGAGTACAGCAAGCACGATTACTCGGACATCTACGACCAGCAGTCTGCCGCCGGTAACGTCGGTGGTTCCTCGGGTAACTCGGCCTGGGGTGATCGCACGCTGAGTTCGGTCTATGCCGAGTGGAGCCTGCCGATCTTCAACAATTTCTCGGCGGACGTGGCGCTGCGTTACGACCATTATTCGGACTTTGGTGACGCTACCTCCCCCAAGCTGTCGCTGCGCTACCAGCCGTTGCAGAACCTGACCTTCCGTACCTCCTACGGTGAAGGCTTCCGCGCGCCCACCTTGCAGGCGCTGAACCAGCAGACCGCGTTCTCTGCCGATACGGTGACTGATGAAGCCACGGCGCTGGCTTACGGTCTGGCGGCTTCAAGCTCCATCCAGATCAACGGCTACCATGTCGCCAATCCGGACCTGAAGGCCGAGACCTCCAAGCAGTTCAGCTTTGGCGTGGTGTATGACCCGTTCTCATGGGCCAATGTCACTGTCGACTACTGGAATACCAAGATCGAGAACCAGATCAAGTGGTATTCCGCGCAGACGGTGATCAACCGTACCGAGCTGGGCCAGTTCCTGCCGGACAACCTGTCGGTGGTGCGCAATACCGACGGTTCGATCCAGTCGGTATATGCCGGCTACGGCAATGAAGGTCTGGTCAAGACCGATGGTGTGGACCTCAACATCCGCACCCAGTTCGACTTCGACAACTGGGGCAAGCTGACGTCGTCGTTGCAGGGTTCCTGGACCCACAGCTACAAGGTGGACAGTCGCTACGGTTCGGACGAATACGTGGGCACCAGCGGTTATCCGGAATGGCGTGCCAACCTCAACACGCGCTGGGAGCGCGGCGATTGGAGTGTGGCCTGGACCATGAACATGATCGGCTACGAGCCGGGTTACTA
>QFOV01000199.1 GCA_003248565.1 Stenotrophomonas sp. | reverse complement strand
CCGTGAGGCCGATCGCCTGCTGTCCGCCCGTCGCGTCACCGTCAATGGCATCGTCGCCGGCACCGGCGCGGTCGTGGGCGAGGGCGACGAGGTCAAGGTGGACGGCCAGCCGCTGCGCGCCCGTGCGGTGCAGAAGAGCACCGGCCGCCGCCATGTCTACATCGTGCTGAACAAGCCGGTAGGCATCACCTGCACCACCGAGAGCGCGGTCAAGGACAACATCGTCGAGTTTGTCGGCCACGAGCAGCGTATCTTCCCGATCGGTCGCCTGGACAAGGATTCGGAAGGACTGATCCTGATGACCAGCAACGGCGACATCGTCAACCAGATCCTGCGTGCCGAGAACGGCCACCAGAAGGAGTATCTGGTGGCGGTCAACAAGCCAGTTACCGATGAATTCCTGCGCGGCATGGCGCGTGGCGTGCGCATCCACAACGAGATGACCTTGCCGTGCCGCACCAGCCGCATTGCCAAGTACGGTTTCCGCATCATCCTGGAGCAGGGCTTGAACCGGCAGATCCGTCTGATGGCGGCCGAGTTCGGTTATCGCGTCACCCAGCTGCGCCGTGTGCGCATCGACAACGTGAAGATCGGTGCGCTCAAGCCCGGTCAATGGCGCAACCTGAGCGAGCAGGAACTGCGCGGGCTGCTGCCGCAACAGCAGCAGTGGTGAAATGTGACACGCTCACCGCGCCTTGCGCGGTGAGCCGCTAGACTCTGCTGCGCCTCCATCCTGCCGCTTTGGACCCGTGCATGATCAAGCCCGCATTGCCTGCCCATGAAGCCGAACGTATTGCCGCGCTGCAGCGTTACCGGGTGCTGGACACCGCACGCGAGCAGGAGTTCGATGACCTGGTGACCATCGCCCGCACCATCTGCGGCACGCCGATGGGGGCGGTGACCCTGATTGATCGCGACCGCCAATGGTTCAAGGCCCTGCAGGGCCTGGACGGTGAACAGACCCCGCGCGACGAGGCATTCTGCGCCCACACCATCCTCAGGCCGCAGGAACTGACCGTGGTGGCCGATGCGCGCCAGGATCAGCGTTTCAGTGGCAACCCCTCGGTGTTGGGTGATCCACATATCCGCTTCTACGCCGGTGCGCCGCTGCTCAGCAGCGATGGCTATGCGCTGGGCTCGCTGTGCGTGTTCGATTCGGTGCCGGCGCAGCTGGGCACCCCACAGGCCGAGGCATTGCGCGCGCTGTCGCGGCAGGTCAGCCGGATGATGGAAATGCGCCTGCTGCGGATCGAGATCGATCATCACCAGGCCGAGCACGATTGGTACGAGGCGCACCTGCTCGAGTATTACCAGCAGCTGGAGCAGCTCAATGTGGAGCTGTCCGAGCAGACCCGTACGGACCCGCTGACGGGGCTGCCCAATCGCCGCGCGCTGTCCGCTGCGCTGACGGAAGCGATCGGACGTGCAGGTGAGGTTGCGCCGGTGGTGGCCATCGTTGATATCGACCACTTCAAGCTGGTCAATGACATCCATGGCCATACCGAAGGTGATCGGGTGCTGGTCGAGCTGTCCAGCGTGCTGAAGTCACAGTTTGCCGCGCGCGGCATGGCCGCGCGTTATGGTGGCGAGGAGTTCGTCATCCTGATGCCGGATACACCGCTGCAACAAGCCGAGCTGCAATGCGAATACCTGCGTGAGTCGGTGGGCATGCTGCCGATCGGCCCGCCGATTTCGGTGAGTATCGGCCTTGCCGTGCACCGCGCAGGTGACGCCCCAGGCGAAACCCTGCGCCGTGCCGATGCCGCGCTCTACCAGGCCAAGGCCGAGGGCCGTGATCGGGTGGTTGTGGCGGGCTGAGCCGAGATGCCGTAGCCCGGGTACGCGCAGCGCACCCGGGAATCAAATGGCCGCGCGGCCAGCATATTCCGTCCATACGACGTCCTTGGCCCAAGCGCTCGGTAGGTGTCTGAGGCGAGCCCCGGGTGCGCTGCGCTTACCCGGGCTACATGACGGCTAGCGATCAGGCCTGGCCGGTGCTTGCCGTAGCCGGCCGCAGCCGGTTCAACAGCGGGTGCAGGAACACGCCACCAAGAATGATCGCCACGCCCAGATAGAACTGCGGCGTCAGCTCATGCTGCTCGCCGAGGAAAAGCATCGCCAGCACGATCGCGTAGACCGGTTCCAGGTTGGTGACCAACTGCGTGGTGTAGGCGCTCAAGTGCCTTAGCGCGACCAATGCCAAGGCAAACGGCAGCAGCGTGCACAGGCCGGACAGGGCCAGCAGCAACAGGCCGTCGTGCAGATTGGGCAACACCCACAGGTCACTGGCCAGCGCCGGCAGCAACAGTGGCATGACGGGCGCCAGCAGGGTCAGGGTCAAGGTGCCTGCACCCAGTTCCACCGCAGTGACCGTCAACGGGTCGGCGTGGCCGACCATGCGCTTGTTGAGCGAGCCGAACAGCGCCACCAGCAATGCGGAGGCGGCACCGACCGCCACGCCCAAGCGCATGCCATCGGGCACGCCGCCAACCACCAATGCGACACCGGGCAGCACGACCACGCCCAGCGCCAATTCGCGCATCTGGAACGGACGCCGCGCGATCCACGGCTCGATGATGGCGGTGAACACCGGCGCCAGCGCGATGCAGGTGGCCGCCACCGAGGCATTGGCCAGCTTCACCGCGCCGTAGAAGGTAAGCCAGTGCAGCGCCACCAGTGCGCCGATGCCGGCATAGCCCAGCACCAGCCGCGGGTTCAAGCCCGACAGCCCGCGCCAGACGCGCGGCAGCAGTGCCAGCATCGCCACCACCAGCAACATCCGCCACCACACCAGCGGCAACGCAGGCAGGGTGATCAGCTTGCCGAGGATGGCGGTGACGCCCCATAGCAGGACGCAGAAGTGGATCTGCAGCAGGGCTTTGCGGGTGTCGTTGGTAGGCATCGCGGTATTGTCGCCGATGCGGGACGCTTGCGCCGCGCCGCGGGCTTCAGTTTGCGTCGATCAACCGCTGCAGTTCGCGTGCCGCTGCCGGGTTGCGGTGCTTGGCGGCGCTGATGAAGTACAGGAAGACCTCGCGCGGTGCGGCGGCTGCAGATGGCGCAGCCAGATGCGGCAGATCGGCTGCGTCTTCGCCCTTGCGCCAACGCCGGACGCGATCGGCCCATGGTGCAAGCTCACTGGCCGGATAGCCGGTAGCGTGCTCGTCGCGGCTGCCCATCAGGCGTGCATAGACGAAGTCGCCGGACAAGTCGGCAGCGTTGGGATAGGCGGCGGAGTCGGTATAGACCAGCGCGATGCCGTGCTGGCGGATCAGCGCCACCAGCTCGGCATCGAAGCAGCCGGGATCGCGAACTTCCAGGGCATGGCGCTGGCGGCGGCCGTTGACCTGCTGTGGCAGTAATTGCAGGAATGCCGCGAGATCCTCGCGGTCCAGCGTGCGCCCGGCGTCGAACTGCCACAGCAGCGGCCCAAGCCGATCGCCGAGATGGCTGATGCCGTCGATGAAGTCCTCGATCTGCACGCCGCTGCCGGCGAGTTTGCGCGCAGTGACAATACGCTTGGGCGCCTTGGCCGAGAACACGAAGCCCTCTGGTGTGGCATCGCGCCAGGCGGCATAGATATGCGGCTTCTGCGCGCCGTAATAGGTGCCGTTGATCTCGATGCTGGTCAGCTGCTGGCTGGCGTACTCCAGTTCACGCCGCTGCACCAGACCAACCGGATAGAAGGTGCCATCGCGCCACGGCACATAGGTCCAGCCACCGATGCCGATATGCACGCCGGGCGCATGCGCTGGGCTGGAAAACAGATCGTTCAAGACAATGCCCCGATGCTTTGTGGGAGCGGCGCAGGCCGCGAAGCCGACAATGTACCTGCACAAGGTAGTGCCGGGCCATGCTCGGCAGGGGCCTTGCCGGCAATCTCAGACGCTATGTGTAAGGCCTCTGCCGAGCATGGCTCGGCACTACATGTTCGGGCCCCACGGGTCATAGCTGCCAAACCACCACAGGTGGCCTTCCGGATCACGGCAGGCATAGCCGCGGCCGCCGTAGTCCTGGTCGGCGATGTCGATGACGATCTCCGCGCCGGCGGCCTTGGCCTGCGCGTAGTGTGCGTCGGCATCGCTGACGATGACGCAGGCACTCTGCGTCTCCATGCCGCCCACTTCGTCGGGTTGGATCATGTTGCTGCCCCATTCGCTGGGCTGCACCGAGCCGAGCATGATCATGCCGTTGCCGAACACCAGCTGCGCGTGATGGACGACATCGCCATCCTGGTACACCGCATGGCGCTGGAAGCCGAAGGCCGTGCACAACCACTCGATGGCGGCTGGCGCATTGCGGTAGCGCAGGCAGGGAATGATGGTGGCGGTGGTGCGGGCGGCGAGGTCCATGGTCGCGTATGGGCAGCTGTGGAAAGGCGAGAGTGGGCGCGCTCGCGTTACCATCGCGAGAAGGCCGGCGCGGCGCTGGCACCGATCCACACAGGAGCGCACTTTGAATAGTTGGTTGGGAAGCGGGCTGGTGCTCGCGATGGGCGTGGTGGCACCGATGGCCTCCGCACAGGAGGCAGTGCCGACGGAACTGCAGCAGCTGGATGCCACGGTCGAGCGCGTGCGGCAGCAGTTCGACGTGCCGGGCGTGGCGGTGGCCGTGGTCAAGGATGGCAAGGTGCTCCTGGAGCGCGGCTGGGGCCTGCGTGAACTGGGCAAGCCCGAGCCGGTGCAGGCCGATACCTTGTTCGCCATCGCTTCCAATACCAAGGCCTTCACTGCCACCTCGCTGAACCTGCTGGCCGAAGAGGGCAAGCTGAAGATGGATGACCGGGTGGTCGACCACCTGCCGTCGTTCCGCATGTCCGACCCCTACGTCACCGGCGAGATGCGCATCCGCGACCTGCTCTCGCACCGCAGCGGACTGAGCCTGGGCGCGGGCGACCTGCTGTTCTGGCCGACCACCCGTTACAGCAATGCGGAAGTGGTCGCGCGGTTGGCGCAGGTGCCGCTGAAGAATGGTTTCCGTGATCGCTATGCCTACGACAACATCCTGTATGCGGTGGCCCAGCAGGTGATCGAGAAGGTGTCCGGGCAGTCATTTGCCGACTTCCTGCAGCAGCGCATCTTCAACAAGGTTGGCATGAGTGGGACGCGCTACAACGCCGATCATCTGCAGCCGGGTGACAAGGCCGCCGTGGGCCATGCGAAGTACGACTTCAAGGACCTGCGTCCGGTGCCGCCGCTGACCTGGTCCAACAACGCCGGTGCTGGCGGCATCTATTCCAGCGTGCATGACCTGGCCAAGTGGATGAACGTGCAGCTGGCCGAAGGCAAGCTCGCCGATGGCACGCCGCTGTTCACCGAGAAGACCCAGCAGCAGATGTGGCAGATGCAGATTCCGCAGGTCGTGCCGAAGCCGTCGGTGCCCGAGCTGGCGCCGGCCCGGCCGAACTTCGCCGGTTATGGCGAGGGCTGGAGCCTGAGTGACTACCGCGGGCAGAAGCTGGTCTGGCATACCGGCGGCTGGCCGGGCCAGGTGTCGCGCCTGACTCTGGTGCCGGAACAGAACCTGGGCGTGGTGGTGTTGACCAACCAGGAATCCGGCGCCGCCTTCAACGCGATCACCATGAGCGTGCTCGACGCCATGCTCGGCGCGCAGGGTAATGACTGGGTGGCTGCGTATGCCGCTGGCGTGGCCAAGGCGCAGGGCAACGCCGACGAAGGCTGGGACAAGCATGTGGCGGCGCGCGATGCCAAGAGCAAGCCTTCGTTGCCGCTGGCGAAGTATGCGGGCACTTATAGCGATGCGTGGTACGGCGATGTGTTCGTCGAGCAGCAAGGCGGCAAGCTGCGCCTGCGTTTCGGTGCGACGGCCGATCTGGTCGGCACGATGGAGCACTGGCAGCATGACACCTTCATCGTGCGCTGGGACAACCGCTCGCTCAACGCCGATGCTTTCGTCAACTTCAGCCTGGACCCGGACGGCAAGGTGCGTGAGGTGCGGATGCAGGCCGTGTCCTCGCTGACCGATTTCAGCTTCGACTTCCAGGACCTGCTGCTGAAGCCGAAGGCGGATTGACGGGTTTGTGGGAGCGGCGTGGGCCGTGAAGCAGATAGATCATCAGTTCGCTTCAACCACGGCGGCGAAAGTTGCTCCTGCTGCACACGCATGACCTTGGTACCGCAGAAGACCGGCGATGGCTCACATCGCCGGTCTTCTTTCAGGAGGACTCGCTCGTCCCTGAGCAAGGCGACGAAAGCCATTGAAGCGCTACGTCAATGCCGTGTAACAAGCCCGGCGTGTACTGCCAGCCAATCCGATGAAACAGAATTCTCATTGAT
>QFOV01000198.1 GCA_003248565.1 Stenotrophomonas sp. | reverse complement strand
GGTGACTTCGCCGACCACGACCAGCTCGCCTTCCTTCAGGCCTTCCAGTACTTCGACGTTGGAGCCGTTGTTGAGGCCGACCTTGATCGTACGCGGCTCCGGTTGGCCGTCCTTGTTGACCACGCGGACCACGTAGCTGTTGCTCTTGGCCAGTGCGGCGGCATCCGGCTGGCGGCGTTGCTGGCGCTGGCCTTCCTGCTTGCTGCGGGCAGCGCGTTGCTCGCCATTGGCGGCATTCGCGCCGGGGGCACGGCTGCCTTCGGGCACCTTGGGGCCGAGCGCGACGGTGGGGATCAACAGCGCGTCCTTGGCCTGGGCCAGCATCACCGAGACCTGCGCGGTCATGTCGATGCGCAGCGTGCCGTCCGGATTCTCGACGTCGAACAGCGCGTTGTAGTACACGGCGGTGCTGGAGCTGGACGAGGAAGAGCTACTGGAGCTGGTGCTGTCGGTGCTGATCGAGGCCGGCGCCGGGTTCACCGTGCGCAGCTTGGCTTCGTACTTGTGGTCCGGATTGCCGAGGATGGTGAAGTACACCGGCATGCCGGGCTTGACCTTGACCACGTCGGCTTCGGAAATCTCGGCATTCACGGTGACCAGGTCCAGCCGCGCCAGCTTGACGATGGTCGGCGCGGACTGGTTGGCGTTGACGGTACGGCCTTCTTCAGCAACCACCGCGACCACGGTGCCGTCGATGGGCGCGGTGATACGGGTATAGCCGAGGTTGGCCTGGGCGGTGCCCAGTTCGGTTTCGCGCTGGCGGATCTGTGCGTCGAGCGCACGGATCTGGGCACGGGTGCTGGCCAGGTTGGCTTCGGCCGACTCGTAGTCGGCGCGCGAGGTGGCTTCGGCGGCCAGCATCTCCTTCTGGCGGGCGAAGGCCAGCTCGGATTCCTTCAGCGAGGCGGTCTGCACCGCACGCTGGGCGCGGATGTTCTCCAGCGCCGCTTCGGCGTTCTTCAGGCTGTTCTCCTGGGTGACCGAGTCGATCTCGGCGATCAGGTCACCCTGCTTGACCACATCACCCAGCTGCACCTTCAGCACCTTGATCTGGCCCGAAGCCTGCGCACCGACGCTGACCAGCTTGTAGGCATCGATGACGCCGGTGGCGTCGACCGTCTGTTCCAGATCGCCACGGCTGACCGGCGAGGTGGCCATCGAAGGAGTAGCGGGCTTGCGCGTGGCCCAGAACACGCCGCCGGCGATCAGGGCGACGATGGCAGTGGCAAGCAGGATGCGGTTGCGGCGGGAGGAGGGCAGCAGCTTCACGGTGATCAGGCACTCAGGCTGGGCCGCAGCGTGCGGCGTTGATGCCAGTGTGGTCAGCGCCTTGTTCAGCCTCAAGGCACAGTGTGTGTCGGCATGTATCAGGTTCAGCCAGCAATGTATCGGCGTGTATCAAGTGCGGGCGTTGATACCTGTGGATACACTGCGGCCGCGCACGACGATCCGCTAGCATGGATCATTGCCCCATGACGGACATACAGACCTTGCACCGCTTGTTGGTGGTAGACGACGACAGTGACATCCGCAGCCTGCTGGCCGAGCAACTGGGCCGGGCCGGCTATGCCGTGAGCACGGCGGCCGATGGCAACCAGATGCGCCAGGTATTGGCGCGCGAGCACATCGACCTGATCGTGCTTGACCTGAACCTGCCGCGCGAAGACGGCCTGGCGTTGTGTCGCGAGTTGCGGGTGCGTTCGACCACGCCGGTGATCATGCTCACCGCACGCAGCGAACCGATCGATCGCGTGCTGGGGCTGGAAATGGGCGCCGATGATTACCTGGCCAAGCCCTTCGAGCCGCGCGAGCTGCTGGCACGCATCCGCAACGTGCTGCGCCGGACCGAGGCCTTGCCGACCAACATGGAACCGCTGGCGATGCGCCGGGCGCTGTTCTCCGGCTGGGTATTCGATCTGGAACACCGGCATCTGGTTGACCCGGCCAAGCGCGTGGTGATGTTGTCGGGAGCCGAGTTCCGCCTGCTGCGGGTGCTGGTGGCGCATGCCAACAAGGTGTTGTCGCGCGAGCAGCTGGTGTCGCTGAGCAGCGGTCGCAACTACGAATCACAGGACCGCGCCATCGACCTGCAGATCAGCCGCTTGCGGCAGAAACTCGCCGATGCCGGCGGTGCCGACGGCCTGATCAAGACGGTGCGCAACGAGGGCTATGTGTTCGCCAGCGCGGTGACGCTGGAATGAAGCGGCTGCGCCTGTTCCTGTCGTCGATGGCCGGGCGGCTGTTCGTCATCCTGCTGGTCGGCATGATGGTGGCGGCGATTGGCGCGACATTGCTGGCCGAGAGCCGGCGCCAGCAGGAATTCGAGCGGCAGAACCTTGCGCGTATCGCCGACCGTCTGCAGGGCTTCGTCAATCTGCTGGACGGCAACCCGGAGCTGCGCAGCCGCCTGCTGGCGGTGGGCGGACCCAATGTGCGCGAGGTGAAAGGCGACTTCCGCGTCGGCGATATGGACGAGTCCCTGATGGCGGTGCTGGCGGCACGCGGTGGTGCAGTCGCCAATGCGCAGGTGCGCGCGACCAGTTTCCGCTCCTGCATGCCGCCGCTGCCGGAATTCCTGCCACCACCTGGGCACGGACAGCGATCACAGCACCCGCGTGAGCGCGATCCGGCATTCACCCCGCCGCGCTGCCGTCTGGTGGAGTTGCAGCTCACTGATGGCACGCCGCTGCGCTTGGCGCTGGAATACCCGGCGGTGGCAAGGCGCAGCGGGGCGGCGTTTGACCCATGGTTCCTGTCGCTGCTGGCACTGGCGATTGGCTTGCTGGCCTATGTGGTTGCGCGTATCGCCAGCTCGCCATTGCAGCGATTGGCAAACCACGCCACCGAGCTTGGCCATGACCTGCAGCGCGAACCGCTGCCGGTCAGCGGACCCTTGGAAGTGCAGCGTGCTGCCGAAGCCTTCAATGCCATGCAGAAGCGTCTGCAGCGCCACTTGAGCGAACGCACGCAGATGCTGGCGGCGATCACCCACGACCTGCAGACGCCATCGACGCGGCTGCGCCTGCGGCTGGAAAACGTGCAGGACGAACAATTGCGTGAGCGCCTGATCGGCGATCTTGCCGCGATGCAGGCCTTGATTCGCGAGGGATTGGATCTTGCTCGCAGTGCCGAGAGCGCCGAGCAACGTGCGGCGCTCGACCTGGACTCGCTGCTGGAAAGCGTGGTCGAGGACGCTGCCGAGTCCGGTCATGACGCGGTGCTGCAGCAGGGGAGCGGGGCGGTGCTGATGCTGCGGCCGTTGGCGATGCGGCGTTTGTTCTCCAATCTGGTCGACAACGCGGTGAAGTATGGCCGCGCCGCGCATGTCAGTGCACGCCGTGATGGCGATGCAGTCGAGGTGCGGGTGCGTGACAACGGGCCAGGGCTGGCCGAGGACGAACTCGAAGCCGTGTTCACCCCGTTCCTGCGCCTGGAAACCTCGCGCTCACGCGAGACCGGCGGCGCTGGCCTGGGCCTGACCATCGCCCGTGCACTGGCAGAAAAAGACGGTGCAAGCTTGATCCTGCGCAATCACCCCGAAGGCGGTCTGGAAGCCATCGTTCGGTGGGAAGCGCCGCAGTGGCCGGCCAGCGCCTAGCGGCGCTGGGCTGTTGTAGGAGCGGCGTCAGCCGCGAAGCCACAGATACATCCGGCGCGAGCGAAGGCAAACCATCATTGGTATGTCGAGCGCAGGAAACCATTGCTTGAGTCTGGCGGATAACCAGCTTCGCGGCTGACGCCGCTCCCACAACAGCGGGGCGCTAGGCTTTCACACCGCCAATCACATTCCAGCGAAAATCCTCAGCGCCAAGTCTTACTCATCCCTGCAACAAGGCCTCTGTTTGCTAGTATCGCCACACCAGTTTGGGGCATGAACGATGGCAGCAGAGAAGAATCCGGTAACCCGGTCGGGCATGGGGATGCGCGCGACGTCGGGCAGGGCGAGGGTCTTTGCAAAACGATGTCTGGCAGCGCTGAGCGTGTTGGCAGGCGTTGCTGCCGCACCAGCCTGGGCGCAGGGTGGAGTCGAAGGTTTCTCGCCGTCGCTGGCGGTATTGCCGCTGCCCGGTCTGTTCGCCGGCCTGTGCCTGCTGTTGCTCGTGCTGGTGCTGTGGCTGGCGCTTCAGCTCAGGCAGCAACGTGGCCAGGCCCAGCAGCTCGCCGCGCAGGAGCATGCTCGATCCGAACAGCTGCAGCAGCAGAACGGCCGGCTGGAAGTCGCCCTGCTGGAGAAGGCGCAGTTGGAACAGCGGCTGCGCGAGCAGGCCGAAGCATTCGAGCGGCTGGCCAATGAGGATGATCTCAGTGGCCTGCCCAACCGCCGTGCCTTCGATGACGTGCTGGCGCGTGACATGGCGGCAGCGCGCCGTACCGGACGCTCCTTGAGCCTGGTGGTACTGAGCATCGATCACCTCAAGCAGATCAATGCCGAGTGGTCGCGTGCGGTCGGTGACTTGGTGCTGTGCGAGGTAGGCGACCTGATGCGACGCAGCCTGCGTGCATCCGACATGCCGGCACGGCTGGGCAACAAGGAATTTGCCGTGCTGTTGGCCGATACCGCGTTGCCCGAGGCCGAGGTCGCCTGCCAGCGCCTGCAGCGTCTGTTTGGTCAGTACGCCGAATGGGGTGGGCACGAGGCCGGTGACATCAAGGTCAGTTTCAGCGCGGGCGTAGTGCAGCTGGGTGAAGACGATCAGGCGCCGGTGCTGTTCTACCAGCGTGCCAAGAACGCATTGGCGCAGGCAAAGAAGGAAGGCCGCGCAAGGACTTGCGCGGCCTGATGATCGTGCGGCTCAGCGGCCGGGCGTGGTTGGCCAGGCGTTGACGATCTTGCAGAACAGGCGCGCGGTCTGTTCGGTGTCGTATACCGCGCTGTGCGCCTCACTGGCATCCCACTCGAAGCCAGCCGCCTGCACCGAGCGGGCCAGCACGGTCTGACCGTAAGCCACGCCGGCAAGCGTCACCGTGTCGAATACGCTGAAGGGATGGAACGGGTTGCGCTTGTGGCCGCTGCGGGCGACGGTGGCGTTGACGAAATTCAGGTCGAAATGCGCGTTGTGGCCGACCAGGATCGCGCGCTGGCAGTTGTACTTCTTCATCGCCGCACGCACCGGCGCGAACACATGCTCCAAGGCATCGCGCTCGGGCTTGGCGAGGCGGAACGGGTGGTCGAGCACGATGCCGGTGACTTCCAGCGATTTGGGATCGATTTCGGTGCCTTCGGCGGGAATCACATGCGCGCTGGCGGTCTGGCCGGGGTAGAGCAGGCCGTTCTCGTCCATCTCCACCGGCACGGCGGCGATCTCAAGCAGGGCGTGGCGATTACAGTCAAAGCCGCCCGTTTCCACATCCACCACCACCGGCAGGAAGCCACGGAAGCGTTGCGCCATCGGCGTGAAAGCAGGGCGGGGGACCGAGGATTCAGCAAGTTCGTTCATCGCAATAGGGTAGCAGAGCGGGTCAAGTGGCCGTGTCAGCGGCAGGCTGCATGCACTATCAGGAGGCCGTAGTGCCGAGCCATGCTCGGCAAGGGCTTTACCGGTAGGGCCTCAGCCGAGCATGGCTCGGCTCTACAGAAGCATTCCCGGCAATGCCTGAAAGCCAACCCTCCCCTACGCCTGCGGCGCAAGGGAGGGGGTAGAAGCGCCCAACAAGCAGCCCTTGTCCCGCAGTTGCTGCAGCATTGCCGCGCCGTTGCTGATGAAAACAGCATCCGCCGCTGTACCTGCCTCGGTCGCCAACTCCCGCAGCTGCTCAAGCCCGCTGAGCTCGGGAAACTGCTCCAGCCTTTCCAGCAACCGGTACAGCATCGGCGAAAGTTCGGAGAACATGATGTTTCCATGAGCCTCGCGCCGGGCCAGCAACAAAGTCGGCTGTAACGGTGGCTCACTGGGCTGATATTCCAGACCAATCCGATGCACCGGCCACTGGTAGGCCAATGCCCGGCAGCTGGGCGAACAGACCGCGCTGGCAGCCAGCAGGTCGCCACCGGGATCATGCGCAGGCAGCGGCTCGTCGCTGATTTTCAGCGCCAGTTCGATCCATTCGTAGTGCGCCAGTTCCAGCAACCAGGGCGCTTGCGGATCGACCGGCCGACTGTCCAGAAAGGCAATGAACTCCTGGCCGATCTCCGGGAACAACGGCGTGTGCGCGTGATGCTCGCGACAGAAATCGCGCACCAGCTGTTGCCAATGCGATTCACCCAAGGTGCGCGCGATCACCGGGAAATTCGCGGCCAGCAGACTCTGGATATTGTTGAAGTACAGCTCGCGATACACCTGCATGCGCGTGTCGTCGATACC
>QFOV01000197.1 GCA_003248565.1 Stenotrophomonas sp. | reverse complement strand
CCAGGAATGCGGCCTGGTGCCGATGGTCGAGCCGGAAGTGATCATGGACGGCGACCACGACATCGAGACCTGCTACGAAGTCACCGAAGCCACCCTGCGTTCGCTGTTCGACGCCCTGTACCAGCAGAACGTGGTGCTGGAAGGCACCATCCTGAAGGCCTCGATGGTCATTCCGGGCAAGGCCTGTGACGAGCAGGTGGATGTCGAGGAAGTGGCCGAGTCCACCGTGATGTGCCTGAAGTCGACCGTGCCGGCGATCCTGCCGGGTGTGGTGTTCCTGTCCGGTGGCCAGAGCGACGAGCAGTCCACCGCTCACCTCAATGCCATGAACCAGGTCGGCACCTTGCCGTGGCCGCTGAGCTTCTCCTACGGCCGCGCCATGCAGCAGGCTGCACTGAAGCTGTGGGCCAAGGACATGAAGGGCAACTACGCTGCCGCACAGAAGACCGTGTTCGAGCGTGCCAAGGAAAACGGCCTGGCTGCACAGGGCAAGTGGGAAGGCTGATAGGCCAACCTGCGTGAGTTGAACAGAACGCCGGCCAACAGCCGGCGTTTTGTTTTGCTCTATTTTTTTTGTGGGAGCTGCATAAGCCGCGAAGCTGGCAAGGCAACAGCCGCCAAGATGTTTGCAATTGCGGCCATCGCGGCAGTTTGTTTTGCATCAGCTTCGCGGCTTATGCCGCTCCCACAATTCCCGCAGTACAGCCCTACAATCGGATTTTTCCTCAGGGATGATCCGATGCACCGCAGAATCGCGCTGGCACTGTTGGCATCGACCATGACCGTATCTGCCTTCGCTGCGGAGCCACGCGATTTCGATGTCCAGCACTACGCAACCACTCTGGATCTGGATATCGCCGCCGGTCAGCTGCAGGGTGAGACCCTGGTGCGTTTCGACGCCACAGGCCCACTGCGGCAGCTGGTCCTGGACAGTGGTGAGCTGGTCATCGATTCGGTCACGCAGGATGACAAGCCGCTCATCTTCCTGCAGGCCGATGGAAAACTGGCCATCAGCCTTGCAGCGACGTTGACGGCGGGCCAGCAAAGCAGCGTACGCATGCACTACCGCGGCAAGCCACGCTTTGGTCTGGAGTTCGCTGCCGAACGCAATGAGGTCTACACGATATTCTCCATCAGCCAATGGATGCCGTCGGTGGATGCGCCGGACGAGCGCGCTACGCTGCAGTTGGCGCTGCGCCTTCCTCGCGACCTGCATGCGACGGCGGTTGGCGATGAACTGCCATCGCGCCTGCTCGGTGATGGGCGCATCGAACACCGTTGGCAGCTGCGCAAACCAACGCCTGCGTTCGTCTATGGCTTTGCTGCCGGCCCTTATCAGCACGCGCGGCAGGGGCGCTTGCAGTTCTACTCGAAGGACCGCTCCGAGGCCGAACTGCGGCAGGTGTTTGCCGCCACTGACGACATGCTCGACTTCTTCGCCGCACGCGCAGGCTTGGCCTATGAAGGCGACTATCGGCAGGCGCTGGTCGCCAACACCATCGGCCAGGAAATGGCCGGTCTGTCGGTGATGTCGGAGGCCTATGGCAAAGGTGTGCTGGATGATCCCACCCAGACTGGCTTGATCGCCCATGAAGCCGCGCATCAATGGTGGGGCGTACGCGTGACCTGTGCCAGCTGGGAGCACTTCTGGCTCAACGAAGGTTTCGCCAACTTCATGACGGCAGCGTGGTTGCAGCAGGCGCAGGGCGAAGCGGCGTATCAGGCGATGGTGCAGGGTTGGGAGCAGCGGCTGCTGGCGTTGCGCGAGAAGGGTGCTGATCGGCCGTTGGTGTATCCGGATTGGAACAAACCCAGCGCTGATGATCGTGCGGTGGTCTACAAGAAGGGCGCCTATGTGCTGCACCGCTTGCGCCTGGAATTGGGCGAGGAGCTGTTCTGGCGCGGGCTGCGCGAGTACACGCAGGCCAATGATGGGCGCTCGGTGGTGACGGCGGATTTCCAGCAGGCGATGGAGCGTGCGGCCGGGCGCTCACTGCTGGGTTTTTTTGATGCTTGGGTTTATGGGGTGGGTGGTGCGCTGGGGTGATGGGCTTGCTGCCAAGGGCTACCCCTCCCCAGCCCTCCCCTTCGCTGCGCGAAAGGGAGGGGGCTGTTCATGCAGGTCGGGGGAGGCAAGCGCTTCTGCCCCCTCCCTTTGCCGCAGGCAAGGGGAGGGCTGGGGAGGGGTAGGTTTTGATTTTGCTCGGCTCGAACAGCCAAACACCTCAATGCGCAGGCGCAAACCCACCCGCAAACGACGCCAATACCGAGCCCGCCTGCTCCTGCGCCGGCCCAGCGCTGGCCAAGGCCTGCTGGTAGATCTTGAACGCCGCCGCGTTGTAAGCCACCAGCACGATCCGCGAAGGCCGCGCATGGCTCTTCTGCCAGGTCATGGTTTCGGTAGCTGCAATCACCGCCGCCTGGTGCAGCGGGTAGCCATAAACCCCGCAGCTGATCGCCGGGAACGCAATCGACTCCAGGCCCATCTGCTCGGCCAGCCGCAGTGACTGCCAGTAGCAATTGGCCAATAGCGCCGCTTCATCATGGCGACCGTCGCGCCACACCGGGCCGACGGTATGGAACACATGCTTGGCCGGCAGATTGTGGCCGCCGGTGGCGCGCACTTCGCCGGTAGGGCAGCGCACGCCGGCGCGCAGTTCGGGTAGCTGCTCGCATTCGCGCAGCAGGCCGGGGCCTGCGGCCCGATGGATTGCGCCGTCTACGCCGCCGCCGCCAAGCAGGGTTTCATTGGCCGCGTTGACGATGACGTCAACGGCCAGTTCGGTGATGTCGCCCTGCCAAACTTCAATGTTCATGGCCGTGATCTTCCATTGCGATGTATGAGAAAGATGTGACGGCTACCGCCTGGCCGGACACAACTGCAGTCTGCGCCCATGGCGTCTCATCTGGCGCGATTCACGGGCACGGAAAAGCACGAAGGCCGCATGGGCGGCCTTCGCGTTGCTGACGGGTTAAGTAACGGCTGTTACGGAAGGCCGGCCAGCCAGTCGTCGTCGGAGCCGTCGTTGATGTCGGCAAACAGCGGCGTGGAGAAATAGCGCTCGCCGGTGTCGGGCAGCATCGCCAGGATCACCGAGCCGGCCTCGGCCGTGGCGGCCACATCCAGCGCGCTGGCAACCGTGGCGCCGGAGGAAATGCCGACGAAGATGCCTTCCTCGGCGGCCAGGCGGCGCGAGGTTTCAATCGCACGTTCGTCCTGGACCGACAGCAACTGGTCGTAGACGTTGCGGTTGAGTACTTCCGGGACGAAGTCCGGGGTCCAGCCCTGGATCTTGTGCGGGGTGAAATCCTTGCCGGCCAGCAGCGCGGCGCCGGCCGGCTCGGTGGCGATGATGCGGGTTTCCGGCCGGGCCAGCTTCAGCACTTCGCCGACGCCGGTCAGGGTGCCGCCGGTGCCCCAACCGCTGACGAAGTAGTCCAGGCGCTTGCCGGCGAAGTCGCGCAGGATCTCGGCGGCAGTGGTCTGGCGGTGATAGGCCGGGTTGGCCGGGTTGGCGAACTGGCTGGCCAGGAACCAGCCGTGCTGCTGCGCCAGCTCCTTGGCCTTGCGCACCATGCCGCTGCCACGCTCGGCGGCCGGGGTCAGGATGACCTTGGCGCCATAGGCGCGCATCAGCTTGCGGCGCTCGATGGAGAAGGTCTCCACCATGGTGGCGACGAACTTGTAGCCGCGCGCGGCGGCCACCATCGCCAGGGCGACGCCGGTGTTGCCGGAGGTGGCTTCGACAATGGTGTCACCGGGCTTGAGCAGGCCCTTCTTCTCGGCGTCGAGGATGATGGCCAGGGCCAGGCGGTCCTTGACCGAGCCGGCCGGGTTGAATGACTCGACCTTGACGTAGATGTCGACGCCGGCCGGGGCCAGGCGGTTGAGCTTGACCACCGGGGTATTGCCGATGGTGTCCAGGATGCTGTTGTACAGGGCCATTGAAATCTCCGGGGAGGTGGTCAGGCGGCGTCGGCCAGTGTGGGCGGTGCCGTCTTTGCGGAAAGTGAGGAAACAGTAGGCGTTGCGTGCAGCGGCGCGTCGCCGAACCAATGCAGTTCATCGGCCAGCGCCGCCACGTCGCCGAGGATCAGCAGCGCCGGTGACTTCACCTGATGCTGGGCAGCGGCCTCGGGCAGCTGGCGCAGTTGGCCGCTGACCACCCGTTGGTCGGCGCGCGAGCCGTTTTCGATCAGGGCGAATGGGGTGCTGGGCGCCAGCCCGGCGCCGAGCAGGTGGCTGCGGATCTGCGCCAGCGCGGCCACGCCCATATAGAACACCAGCGTCTGCCGCGGCTCTGCCAGCGCCGGCCAATCAAGCGTGTCCAGTGAGTCCTTGCAGTGCGCGGTGACCAACCGCAGCTGCTGGGCGTGCTCACGGTGGGTCAGCGGGATGCCGGCGTAGGCGGCGCAGGCCAGTGCGGCGGTGATGCCGGGCACCACTTCAAAGGCGATGCCATGGGCGCGCAGGAACTGCAGTTCCTCGCCGCCGCGGCCGAACACGAAGGCGTCGCCGCCCTTGAGTCGCACCACCCGCTTGCCGGCGCGGGCATGCTCCAGCATCAGCGCGTGGATGTGCTCCTGCGCGGTGCTGCGGCCCTGTGCGGATTTGCCGACCTCGATGAAGTCGGCATCGCGTCGCGCCAGCTGCAGCACCTCGGCACTGACCAGACGGTCGTGCAGGATCACATCGGCCTGGTTGAGTGCGCGCAGGGCGTTGAGGGTGAGCAGGCCGGGATCACCGGAGCCGGCACCGACCAGCACCACCGAGCCGGCATGAGCCGGCGCTTCGGCGCCCATGTCCAGCAGCAGCTGGGTTTCGGCAGCAATGGACTGGCGTGCGCGCAGCAGGCCAAGCAATGGCCCGTCGATCAGCCGGTCGAAGAAGCGACGGCGCGCGGCCAGCTCGGGGAAGCGCTCGCGTATCAGCCCGCGCTTGCGGCTGACCAGTTGCGCCAGTTGGCCCCACGCCTGGTCAAACAGTTCTTCGATCTGGCGGCGCACATGCCGCGCCACCATCGGCGCACCGCCGCCGCTGGAAATGGCGATCTGCAGCGGCCCGCGTTCGACCACCGCCGGCACGTGGAAGCCGGACAGTGCCGCGTCATCGACGACGTTGACGAACAGCCGGCGCGCTTCGGCGGCCTCGGCTACCGCGCGGTTGATGATGATGTCGTCGGTGGCGGCGATCACCAGCCAGATCGCCTGGTCCAGCCAGGCTGGATCGAACTGACCATTCAGCCATTGGATGCGGCCGGCATCGGCCAATTGCCGCAGTGCCTGGCTCAAGGCCGGTGCGCCGACCCGGGGCAGGGCACCGGCACGCAGTAGCGCCTCGGTTTTTCGCTCGGCCACCGCGCCCCCGCCAACGACCAGCACGGCCCGACCCTTGAGGTCGGCAAACAGGGGGAACAAAGGGCTGTCCAAGGCGATGACGGAGGTAGTCGGAGTTAGGTCCGTGACCGTAGCGCCGGCCCCGCAGCGCCGGAAATGAAAAGCGCCCAACGTCAGATAACTTTAGGTTATAAGTATCGAGACCGTTTTGGCCTACATTCTTCACAGTTCCTTACCGAAGATCTCTCTCCAACACTGCGATGACACTTACCCAACTGCGTTACCTCGTTGCTATTGCCGATGCCGAGCTGAACATCACGCTCGCCGCGACACGGGTGCATGCCACCCAGCCGGGGTTGTCGAAACAGCTCAAACAGCTTGAAGACGAGTTGGGTTTTCTGTTGTTCGTGAGAAAAGGAAGAAGTCTTGAATCGGTAACGCCTGCAGGCGAAGAAGTCATCAACCGTGCGCGCAGCGTGTTGGCCGAAGCCAACAACATTCGCACCTACGCTGCGAACCAACGCCGCGAGAGCCACGGCCAGTTGATCTTGACCACGACCCACACGCAGGCACGTTTCGTGCTGCCACCAGCGGTTGCACGTATCAAGCTGGCTTATCCGCAAGTGAGCGTGCACCTGCAGCAGGCCGCTGAAAGCGATGCACTGGATCTGCTGAGCCAGGGCGATGCCGACATCGCCATCATCAGCACTGCAGGTGGCGAACCGAGCACCGGTATTGCCGTGCCGCTGTATCGCTGGCGCAGGCTGGTGCTGGTGCCCAAGGGCCATCCGCTGGATCGTGCCGGGATAACGCCGGACATGGCCGCATTGGCCAGCCATCCCTTGATCAGCTACGAGTCTTCCACCCGCACCAGTTCATCGCTGCGTCGCGCCTTCGCTGCGCTGGATCTGGAACCGGACCTGACCTTGACCGCGTTGGACGCGGACCTGATCAAGACCTATGTGCGCAC
>QFOV01000196.1 GCA_003248565.1 Stenotrophomonas sp. | reverse complement strand
CTGCAGGCCGGCGACGCGCGGATGCGCGCCAGCCAATTCAGCGGCCAGACGCAGGCCACGCGGGGTTTCGATGTTCAGCAGCAGGCCGATCGGGCGGGTGACGCCATTGGCGGCCTCGGCGCGTTCCAGCGCAACGACTACCTGCCGCACCTGCGCGGCCGATTCCACCTTGGGGATATTGAGCAGCCACAGGCCGGGCACCGCCATCGCAGCCAGATCGGCGGCGAAGTGCGGGCTGTCGGTGGCGTTGGTACGGACGATCAGCAGCTTGTTGCTGGCAAGCACGTCGGCACGGGCGAGGAAGCTGGCGATGGCCGCGCGCGCCGCCTGTTTGCCAGCCTCGGGGACGGAATCCTCCAGATCGAAGGACAAGGCATCGGCCGCACTGGCCAAGGCCTTGTCGAACAGTTCCGGACGTGCGCCGGGCACAAACAGCTTGCTACGCATGGCTTCCCCTCACTTTGAGAGGCAGTCTGCGCGAATCGGAACGCTGAAAAAGTGTATTCCCCGACATTCACCCGATAGGTTTTGTTGTGGTTTGCGGGGTTTGGCGGGTGGGGAGAAAGACTCAGCAAGGCATCCAAGCGCGGGCTGTCCCTTCCCCCGCCAGCGGGGGAAGGTGCCCGAAGAGCCTGCCCCCGCGAAGGCGGGGGGCGGAAGGGGGCGCTTTTGACCTTGCCTCAGTTGCGGGAAGACAAGCCGAAGCGACGGGAGAGCCAAAGCCAAAGCCAAAGCCAAAGCCAGAGCACCCCTCCCCAACCCTCCCCTTGGCCTGCGGCCAAAGGGAGGGAGCAGGCTGCTGCGGCACCCGGCCATGCCAGGCCGCAAGCAACACCGCAGAACCCCAGCGCCGCCCCCTCTCCCGCTTGCGGGGGAGGGAGCCCGAAGGGCGGGTGAGGGTGCTTGGGGCACTTCGCGAGCCGCCTGCCTGCAAGCAACGCCAAAGCGTCCCAGGTTCTTGGCACAACAGTGGGAGCTGGTCGTTGCTCCTCTCGGTCAATGTTGCGGGAACTCTCGCCAGCGGCGCAGCTAACTGAATGAGTTCATAATCAAAACCCCGTCGGCCGCTTGGTCAGGACATGAGCGCAGCGGTGGGCTCAATGGGAAACGCCTCATAAGTCCGGCTTTGGCTATGCAGGCTGCGAACCGCGTTCTGCGTGCCAATAGGTTCAATGCCCCGCTTGCGCAACGTGTCGGTCAAATCGGCGAGCAGTGCCTCACGATGAAGGACGAAGTTCGATGCGAAGCAACGCCAGAAGTGCCAACCTGCACGCTCCAACACGCGCTGACGCCGCATATCGTGCTCCCATTGGTCTGGCCCGTGATATCTGTCGCCGTCACACTCCACTGCCAAACGCGCGTCCCGTTCACCCTCCACGACAAGATCGATGCGGTAGCTGCCGACCTTCACCTGCGGCTGCACGCGATAACCGCGCTCAACCAGTGCATCAAACACTTCCCGCTCGAAGGGCGACTCACACAACTGGCGCAGGTCGCTCACTTCCTCTTCGTTCTGGGTGTAGGGGGTCTGGAAGTGCTGTATCAGACTGCTTCGTAGCTTATCGGTCTTGCTGAGTTCGTCCTGGGTGATGCTGCGCACCAGATACATCCGGTCGCGGGCGCGTGAGGCTGCGACGTTATAGCGTTGGCGGAACATATCTTGCGACGAGGCTTGAGCACGGCCGGAATCAACCATGGACAGGAACACGATATCGCGCTCCTTGCCCTGGAAAGTACGGGCATCGCCGAAAGCCATCTGGTGGCGCTGGACCGCGTCCTCTCCGAGCTCCTTTACGACGAGGCTCCAGACCAGTTGGGCTTGTTCACTGCCCAGCAGCGACACAACCCCGATGGTGCGGCGGCTCATGCTCTGGTCGCCAACGATCTTTCGTATCTCTTCCAGAATGAAGAGCGCTTCACCCTGATTGGTCTTGCCGTTGCCGCGTTGCCCGTCGATGACATGCACGTCGATCAACGGTGGATCCATGCGCTCAGAGGCAAGCGGCATGCGCAACGGCCGCAACTCGTGGTTGTAGAACTCGCGTTTGGAGTATTCGATGATCGGACCAACGCAGCGGAAGTGCTCGCGCAGCATGATTTGGCCTTGCGCAAATACCACTTTGAACAAGTCGTAGATGGATTTATCCGGCGACATCTGCGGCCGATACAGGCCCACCTGCTTGCCCAGGAACTGTCCCATCAGGCTTCGGATTTTCTCTTCCTCCAGTCCAACGCCTTCCGGCGAAACCTGCTGATCATCGCCGACGATCAACACTTTCTTTGCGCGCAGTAGCGCTGGCATTGCGCTCAAATCGGACTGCGAGGCCTCATCGATGATGACCAGGTCGAATTCTCCCAGTGCAACGGGCAATGATTCACTGATCCGATAGTGCGGCATGATCCAGCACGGGATGGCGGGACTAGCCTGTGCGGCTGCATCGCGGGCATCCTTTCGGTAGCGCGGCGCGCGAACGCCGGTGCCACGGCCGATGCGTGAGATCGCAACGCGGTAGGCTTCCAACGCAGATCGAACCATTGGTGTCGCTTTCTCGGCCATTTTCAGCCAAGTGCGTGTTGTTACTGCCTTCTGATAAAGGCGGGACAGGTCTTTCTCCAGCTCACTGCGCTGCTGTGACAACACTGCGAGCTCGGCCCTGCCGTCCATGGATTCGACCAAGGTGAGCAGACGACGATAGCGCCAGAGCTCTTTCCAATTGTCGGGAAGCTGAGCGTCTTGTGCTGCTGTTGCCTGCTCGGTTCGCAGCAGCTGTGCCCAACTCGGCGCGCCGGATGCTGCAATCTTTGCGGTCGCATCTTGCACGCATTGCAACTGTGGCCGTTTGCCGTTCTGACGGCGCAGTTCCGTCATCAGTGTGGTCCACTCGGCCATCAACTCGGTCTCTAGCACTGCGCTATCGCCCAGCCGATTGTTCAAGAAGGCACCGATCGCATCAACAATCTCTCCGTTGGTGTCGCTCAGCGCTTCAGTAAAGCGATTCTTTACCCTCCAAGTGTCGGCCAGCCTGTTGCGGGTTAGATTCTTATCAAGAATCTCCAGTGCTTGCTGCATATGCTCGCGGTCGTATGGCCTCTTACCCGCCTCCTGCCACGTTGGTAATAGCGCCTGGAGCAGATCTGCGACTGCTTTTTCTTCCCGCAGCAGATGTTGCAGCTTATCCAATGCCAACAGGGAATCGCTGCCTTGCACGATCAGTGCCTGCGGAGTGATGAAGCTGGGTAGACCCAGCTCCAGCGCCAAAGCATCCCAGCGCACAACCATCGCACTGCAGCTCTGCAGGAAGCGCAGGTACTGCAGCACGTGAGCCCAATCACCTTCCCCTTCAGGCACCTTTCCAACCAGCTGGATCTTTTCGATCAGCTTCTTCTCAGCCGACTTGCCGAACAGGCGAGCCAAACCAAACGGCTTTTTGCCCTGCGCGAGGTTGTCAATGGCCTCGATCACTTCTGGGTTGTTCGCCAGCCCCTCAGGCGCGGTCACCGGACGCGCGACAAACTGCGTGCGGTAGGCGAGCAAATCACGAATCTCGATGCGGATCGCGGAGAGAAGCTTGAGCAGCGCATCCTGTGGATCGGCTTGACGCATCCGCCGTTCCAATAGCTTAAGCCAGTCATGGCCTACGTCATCCACCCATTCGCGGCTCTCACGCAGCCCGAAAACGCGGGTGTGCAGCAGGATTGCCTCGTCCAGCGTGGTCTGCTCTGCATCTCGCAACGGGGGCAATGCGGCGCTACTCACCTGCGCATTCAATTCCACCAGGCGGCCTAGGTCCAAGTGGACCTGCTGCAGCTTTGTTGGCTCCGGGAACGCATCCAGCGCAGGTAGGCGCTGCTGCAGCAACGGCAGGTCTTCGGCCAAGGCCATACGCGCATTGCGCAGGGCAACGATGTCAGCATCTCCAAACTGCGGGCGATGTTCGGCTGCGATGGTCAGGGTGTCGGAGATCCAGGCAGCTTCAACCGGATGCAGGGCAACCTCCTTTGCGATGTCCAGCGGTTGCAGTGCATCGCCGTCCAACGAAATGGGCTCCAGATTCTTCTTCGCCCACTGCCCGATCTGGTACTCGGTCTTGGCGATCTGCCCATGCAGGCGGTCGATATCCAATTCGTATTGATCGATCTGCGTGCGCATCTCCTGCTTGTTGATGCGGCTGACTTCAGCGGCGATATGCCGGATGGCGTGTTCAAACTGCTTCATTCCGTCGGCTTCACTGCTGAGCAGGCTGATTGCCAGCGGACGAATCTCAGCTGGCAGCTTTTCCTGTAGCACTGCCAATGCGGGATCCTTCATCGACGTGACCAGCACACGCTTGCCCAAAGCCAGGTAGTGCGAAATGACATTGGCGATGGTGTGGGTCTTGCCGGTACCCGGAGGGCCCTGCACAACGACGCCGTCCTGATGGTCCAGCATGTGCACAATCTGCACCTGCTCATCGTTGTAGGGCATCGGGAAGAACAGATCCTTGGCCTTGGCCGAGGTGCCAGCATGACGGTCGATATTGGACAGGCCACGGTAGTTGGCCGGTGCTGGCTCACGGATCTGCTGCGATGGATCGGCGAGCAGTGCCAATGTGGCCGGAGAGAGTGCTTCCAGATCCACCCCCGTTTCCACCAAGGCCTCAAAGCGCTCCAGGTCCTGCACGAACAGGTTGGACGTGCGTGGTCGCACAAACAGTACCCAGGTGTCGGTCACCAACAGGTGCTCGCCGGCTTTCGGTAGCTGCCGATCTTCGGGCGTAGTGTGCGATGGCCAGTACGCTCCTTTGCTGTCCAGTAGTGACGAGGCGGCTTTCAGGACCGGCTCGAAGCTGCTGGGTACGAATGGGTTGACCTGTCCGTCGCCGGCTTTGAAGTGTTCCTTGCCCAGGCGAGCAACCTCGGCCACTCCCGGATTGTCCAACGCGGTATAAACATCCAGCTCCAGGCGTGCATCCAGCGAGCGGGGGCGCACTTCTATAGCGTGGCTGTGCTCGTCAATGGATAGCTCCACCAGCTGTGAAATCAACGGATAGCTCAGCTTTCCGTCCGGCAGGTCCCATACGGCAAGGCCCACACCCAGCACCAGTTCCAGCGGGGAATCTACGAGGTTGCCCTGCAACATCTGGTAGCTGGCAAACAGGTCTGCGTACTTCGAAATGGTCTTGCGAACTTCCTTCTCCCGCTCGGCCCAGGGCTGCCAAACGTGCGTGATATAGGTTTTCAGTTCGCTATGCAGCTGCTCTTTGATCGACAGCGCGGCAACAGCCACTGTCTGCTCGGGCTTTTCGCCTTCCGCCAAGGCCGGTGCTTCGATCCCAAGGGTGATGAGCTGCGTGCGGGAGACATGCGACGCCAGCCCCGGTTCTTTGGCGGGGGTGTTGGACTGGGTGACAAGTGCAGCCAGCAGCGGCGTCTGCGGGGCAGGCGGCTTGCTTTCGTGCAGGCGCTCTACCCGCAGCCAGGTGTCGTCGTCCGACGTACCGGTGTCAAAGTGAATTCCAGGAAGTCCACGCAACTCGTGTTCGTAGGCTTTGAAGCTGTTGTGCTGCTCCACCTGACGACTTGGTTTGCCCTTCAGGTATGCCGTCTGTCGCACATACTCCAACAGGCCTTTGAAGCGCTCAATGATGTGGGGATCCGTCATACGCTTAGGCGCCTGCTGGTTGAGAGGAGGGGGGAGCTGGGCGGGCTCGAGTTTCGGCGAAGCATCCATTGCCGCTTCAAGACCGATATCTGTTGAGTAGGCCTCTGGGATACTTGGCGCCTGCAGCAGGGTCGGCTTCTTCTGCGCTTTGAGAAAAACATTAAGCTTGCGCTTCAGCTGCTGGGCAGCCGGTCGGTCGCGATGCCTGAGCTCATGGGCCAAGGCCTTCAGCGTTGCCAGATCCTGCTTCGTCGCCGCGGTATCAAATAGCGCGGCCAGTTCCTGCGTGCTGGTGTTGAAAAAGGGTCTTAAGCTCATGGATTCCCGTGCCATGTCCGTTACCTGTCCCTGAAAATGAGGGCATTGCGCCCGCTCGGACAGGGTTCAGTAATTCGTGCTTCCTGCGAGTGTGAATTCTAGCGCGGATTGGGACATGCCCCGGCATTTGCTTACAGCGCTTTCAGGAATCTCGGTACTCGGCACCGCGAACTCCCTGATTCATCTTCATCCACGTCCGTTCAACTGAGTGGGCAGAAGGCAAGACTGTGCCTTTCCATTGTTGAAGGGCGATAGGCCTGTGTCGCCTGCCCGTAAACTTGATCCAGGCATTCTTAGAGGTCTCCGGGCAAACTAGCCCCAAGGAGACCACTGATGCGCAAGAGCAAATTCACCGAGA
>QFOV01000195.1 GCA_003248565.1 Stenotrophomonas sp. | reverse complement strand
GGCGAGCTATATCGTCGAGTACGTGGGCATGACGCCCAGCTGGCCAGCCTGCGACCGCAAGGTTCCCGTGGATGCGCTGTGCTTGACGCCGCGCTTCCGAATCACTGCAATTTCGGACAGCGCTGATCGTTCGATCGTGTTGCTGCAAACCACCTATAACGTCCAGTGAGGAATCCGGCCATGCGCAAGCCTCTTTCAAAGCCCGCTCGGCAGGTGCAGCGCAGTAGCGCGGTATCGCGCGCGCTCCCCGCGCTGGTGGCATTTTGCGTCACGCTGCTGGCTGGTCCTGCCAGTGCGGGTATCACGCTGCCTACCGATCCGCTGACCACAGGTGTGCGGGTGGCCCCGAATGTCTTGTTCATCCTCGATAATTCGGGTTCGATGAAGTCGACAATTCTGCCGGATTCCGTGCCTTCTACAACCACTCCCAATGTGGCATCTTCGGCCTATACCCGCAATGCCATTTACTATAACCCCGCCATAACCTATCAGCCGTGGACGTTGGCGGATGGTAGCTTGATGACGGGCGGGACTGGCTACAACAGCGTTTACAGTGATGATGTGTTTGTACCTTACGTGGGTACTGGTCCGGGAGGGACTGGCACCGTCACCACCACTAGTGGGGTGATGAATCTGTCTGATGCTGTGCGGACTTTTTATGTGCCGAAAGACGTCAGTCGAACTGATGATAACTATCTGAAGGTTGGTACAAACTACTGGCGCTACGAAATCCACACGGATGGCATGATCGTGCGCAGTGAGTACACGGCGCGTGCTGGTAGCTCCCCCAACTACAATCGAGGGCTCGCAAATCGCAATTGCAGCACCGGCAGCGGTAACGATTGGCGAAATTGTACGCAGATCACGCCAACCGGTCGTACCGAGCTGGCGGAGCGCACCAATTTCGCCACCTGGTATTCCTATCACCGCACCCGTTACAAGGCAGCAAAGGCCGGCGCCAGTGCTGCTTTTGCTGAACTGGACATGGATTCCAATGTGCGTGTCGGTTTTCGGACTATCTGGAATGATACGGATATTCCGACAGCCAGCCGCGTCAGAAATATGCCAACGCCGACGGTTCCGATTCCCGTAAACTATAACAATGGCTTGTTCACGGATACCGGTACCACTACTCAGCCAAAGGCCTACAATAACCGGACGCAGTGGTACAACAGACTGTTCACGACTACCGGTAGCGGCACGACGCCGCTGCGGAGATCGTTGACCGATGCAGGTGAGTATTTCAGTGGTTCCGGAAGCACGGGTGCCTATGGTCCGGAAAGTGGCGCTGATCAGCTGGCGTGCAGGCAGAATTTCACGATTTTGACCACGGACGGTTATTGGAACGAGACGTATAATAATTCCACCATTGGCGATGCCGATGGCAGCGTGGGTAGCACCATTACCGGTCCGACCGGGAGCTATACCTATCGCCCGGTTGCTCCGTATACCGGTGGCTTGGCCTCGGATAACACTCCGACGCTGGCGGACGTTGCCATGTATTACTGGCGTAACGATCTGCGCACGGATGCGGGCATGGAGAACATCGTGCCTTCGTCGGCCAAGGACCCCGCTTTCTGGCAGCACATGGTTACCTTCACAATCGGTTTGGGCCTGGTTGGTACGGTCGACCAGGACAGTGTCGAAGCGGTGCTTGCCAATGGGAATGCAACAGTCAATGGCGCGGCGGGCTGGCCTATGCCGGTTAACAATAAAATCAGTGCGGTGGACGATCTGCTGCATGCGGCAGTCAATGGTCGCGGTACCTATGTGGCAGCCAGCGATCCCACGGCATTTGCTTCGGGTTTGAAGGCGGCGCTTGCTGCGGTAACCGAGCGCACCGGTTCGTTCTCCAACATCAGTGCAAACTCGGCTTCGCTGTCCACCGGTTCCATGCTGTTCCAGGCCAGCTATGTTTCCGGAATCTGGACCGGCGAAGTGGCGGCTTACCCGGTGAATGCGCAAGGAGCGAGCGCTACTCCGTCGTGGAGGGCTTCGCAGGGGATCCCGACAACCAATCGCAGGTTGTTTACTTCCGACGGTTCGCAATTGCTGTCATTCCCCGGTTCCATCACCGCAACGCAGCGCACTGCGTTGACGCGTACTGGCGGTGCCAATGTTTATCCGGTCACTGGCGACGACAATGCCAGTTATCTGGCTGGCAATCGCTCAAGTGAAATTGCGCAAGGCGGGATCTTGCGTAACCGCAATACGTTGCTCGGTGATGTGGTAGGGTCGTCGCCATTCTATTCGGCCGAAACCAATGCGCTGTATGTTGGTGCAAATGACGGTATGTTGCATGCGTTCAATGCAAGCACCGGTGCAGAATTGTTCGGCTTTGTTCCAAGTGGTATCAACTGGAGCAAGCTCGGGGCTGTTAGTCGCCCGGATTATGGGCATGATTTCTTTGTCGATGGCCCAGTGGTGGTGTCCACGCGTGCACAGGCATCAGGCAGGAATATTCTGGTTGGCGCTCTGGGCAAGGGCGGAAAAGGATTGTTTGCATTGGATGTCACTACGCCTGCCAGCCCCACTTTCAAATGGGAATTGGGTGGCTCAGACGGTGATGTCGGGCTTGTGCAAAGCGCCCCGATCATTGCCCAGCTCAATGATGGCACCAATGCGCTGATCGTCAGTAACGGCATCAATAGCAGCAATGGTCGTGCTGTTCTGCTTATCTATAACCTGAGTACCGGCGCTCTGATCAAAAAGCTGGATACCGAGGTCGGCTCCGCTGTGACTGATCATGCTGATTCCAACGGTTTGTCTGCGCCGGTGGGTTGGGATGGTGATGGTGATGGCAGGGTGGATTATGTGTATGCCGGTGACATGTTGGGGAATGTCTGGAAGTTCGATCTGAGCTCGAGCGTTTCTTCGGGTTGGGGGTATTCCAGAATTTTCTCTGCCAGTTACGTCAAGAGCAACGGTACGGTTGTCCGTCAGCCAATCACCGGTGGTTTGACTGTCGCCATGCATCCGACCACGTACAAGACTTGGTTGTTCTTCGGTACGGGGCGCTTGATGACGACGGGTGACATGAGTAATGCCGACGTACAAAGCCTCTATGGCATCACCGATGACGGTACCACGCTTGTGCGTAATGGTTCGGGCGCAAATCTGACCCAGCGCAGCGCGGTGGTGGTGGGTACATCCGGCGGAAAGCTGGTCCGCGGGTTCGAGACCAACGCCGCTCTGCCTGTTGATTCCAAGGGGTGGTACCTGGATTTGGTAGTGCCGCCAAATGCCACCGCGGAAGGTGAACGTGTTGTCTCTGCGGCTCAGATCCTGGGGGGGCGGCAGACGGTCATGGTCACCAGTAGCGTCATCCCAACCGCAAGTGCTTGTCAGTCTGATGGCCGCGGTTACATCAATGCGTTGGATGCTTTTACCGGCACGGGTCTCTCCTCGGCGTTTTTCGATACCAACGGTGACGGTAGTTTTGCGGACGAGGTGCTGACGGCCGCCGATGGCCAGAAGGTGCCGATTGGGTCGGTGGATCTTGGGGTCGGAATGGGAACCTTGCCGAACCTGATGTCGGGTGGGAGCTCAAGCACGGGTACTACTCCGCCGGGGATGATGTGCGAGACCGGCTCCAGCGGCAGACTGGTGTGTGTGCCTTACGACGATATACGCAATTTGGGCCGGGTCTCCTGGCGTGAAATCAAGAGGGGGGATTGAGGCATGGCATCCAGTGAATACACGAGGCAGCTGCGTGGCATGATGCGGCGAACTGGGCGGCGACAGGTGGGCTTTACGTTGATCGAGGTAATGATCGTAGTTGTGATCATCGCCATTCTCGCCTCCATCGCGTACCCCAGTTATCAGCGGTACGTCGTCAAATCCAGGCGCGCCGCGGCCACGGCTTGCCTGCAGCAACATGCACAGCTCATGGAGCGCTACTACACGACCAATCTCACCTACGTGGGCGCTGCTGCGCCAGCCTGTGAAGCCAATGTGGCCCGGTTCTACAATGTTGGCTTCAACGGGGCGGTCGCAGCGCGGAACTATGCAGTGCGTGCTGTACCTACTGGTGCCCAGAGCGATCCGGTTTGTGGAAACCTCGGACTAAATGCTCAGGGGGTTCGTAGCATTACCGGGACGGGGACGCTGGCCGAGTGCTGGTGACGGGCTGATCGAGTCATGAATCATGCAAGGGCTGCATGGTGAGCCATTGGCCCTGAGTGATGTGGCTAGGGTTTCCATTGGAAGTTGTATCGGAGACTCCCTCTCACTTCTGGGCTGAGGCTGTGTGGCCAAACCTCCGGATTGGTTTTTATAGGGACGGCGGGTCATTGCAGGGCTGGATCGCGTGCATTGAGTGCAGTTCCGTTTCATCGGTGAGCCAAGGATTTTCGACGAGCGAGCCGACTTGGGTGCTTTCCCACTGAGCTGCCGGTTTGCGTGCAGGCCCTGCGATGGATGTGGGCTGCGTTTGTGACCACTATCTCCAGTGCTTGATGTGGCTACTGCAGCGTGTTTGCGGGACGCGGCGTTCCCGTCGCCGATTACGCGCAAGACATGTGCTTGGATCTCAAGGTGGCAGTGGTGGTGATCCGGGCTCTGATCCGCGAGCTGGACAACAAAAAACAAAAGCCGCGATCACTCGCGGCTTTTGTTTTTTTATCTTGGCGCCCGAAGTTGGACTCGAACCAACGACCCCCTGATTAACAGTCAAGTGCTCTAACCGGCTGAGCTATTCGGGCGGGGAGGCGAATTGTACGTAGCGTTGCAGATATACGCAAGCCCTGCGCGCGGTTTGTTCGCGGGGGAAGGGGAAGGAGTCGTCCGCCAGGGCAAGTCGTGGCTGTTTTGGGGCGTGCACTGCGAGCCCGCCCTGCATTGTTGACGACCACTGATCCAAGCAATCGCCCCTTTTTGTTGCAGATCGAAATGGTCAGATTGCTGCCGGCGCTGCGGCCGTCGGGTAGATAGCGGACCTGGTGCCTTCCTGCGGAACTTCTCAATTGCAGATGACGCGAAGCGGGAGCGATAGCCTGATGCACGATGTTGCCGGGATCGTCAGGGTGGCGGTTGCCGTCGCGGTCGAGAAATAGGATCCATCCGTCGCTCCAGTCGTTCGAGGAGAGGCAGTTGGAGCCATTCAAAGTGGGGCAGAGGGCTGCGGTGCTGCGTCTGCTGACTGCTGTGGCGCGGGTAAGCGCGAGATTCTGGAGCAGGATATGGGTGGCGACGTCAACTCGATGCCGTTCGACCAGGCCATTCAGGGGCGGTATTGCAATCGCGGAGAGGGTGGCGAGTATGAGCGTGCATACCAGGACCTCCACCAAGCTAGCGCCTGATGAGCGCAGGGGGCGGGGAGTGAGTAGTGGCGCATCCATGCCTTGAGGCCGTTGTGGATCGGTCAGTGGTGGTGGGTATCCTCGCTCTGCTCGGGAACATGGAGAATCAGTGTTCGAGCGCATCTGGTATGGGGGCTGCTCTCAGTCGGTCGTCATCCGGGTGGGGGCTATAATTGCTGGTCCATACCGTGTGTGCCGCCATGTCCGATAGCTTCCAGCTCGTATCGCCGTATTCGCCTGCCGGTGACCAGCCGGCCGCCATCGAAAAGCTGGTGGCCAACTTCGAGGCCGGCATCGCCAAGCAGACCCTGTTGGGTGTGACCGGCTCGGGCAAGACCTACACCATTGCCAATGTGGTGCAGCAGGTGCAGCGCCCGACGCTGGTGATGGCGCCCAACAAGACCCTGGCGGCGCAGTTGTACGGCGAGTTCAAGGCGTTCTTCCCGAACAACGCGGTGGAGTACTTCGTCAGCTACTACGATTACTACCAGCCCGAGGCCTATGTGCCGTCGTCGGACACCTTCATCGAGAAGGACAGCTCGATCAACGAGCACATCGAGCAGATGCGCCTGGCAGCGACCAAAACCTTGCTGTCGCGGCCGGATGCAATCGTGGTGGCGACGGTGTCGGCCATCTATGGCCTGGGTGCGCCGGAGGACTATCTGTCGCTGCGCCTGATCCTGTCCAAGGGCGAGCGCATCGATCAGCGCGACCTGATCAAGCATCTGACCCAGCTGCAATACACCCGCAACGAGTACGAGCTGCAGCGCGGCACGTTCCGGGTGCGCGGCGAGGTGATCGATGTATTCCCGGCCGAGCTGGACAGCGAGGCGCTGCGCATCGAGTTGTTCGATGGCGACATCGAGCAGCTGAGCATGTTCGACCCCCTCACCGGCGAAAGCCTGCGCAAGATGCAGCGCTACACCATCTATCCGAAGACCCATTACGCGACCACGCGTGAGCGTGTGCTGGCGGCAGTCGAGACCATCAAGGTCGAGCTGAAGGAGCGGTTGGAGCAGTTGTAC
>QFOV01000194.1 GCA_003248565.1 Stenotrophomonas sp. | reverse complement strand
GGCCAAGCTGGGGGCCGGAGCGTTGTCCGGCGATACGCTGGCGCGTGAGCTTGGGCTGACCCGGGCGGCCGTCTGGAAGCGTATTCAAGGGCTTCGCGCCGCTGGCGTGATGATCGAGGGCCGCGCCGGCGACGGTTATCGACTTGCCCAGCCGGTTGAATTGCTGGACCCGGCACAGATCCGTGCGGGCCTGTCGGCGGCGGTACAGCCATTGCTGTCCGAGCTGGAAATAGCCTGGTCATTGAGCTCAACCAACACGGAATTGCTGCAGCGCAGCGCGCCTGAGCGCGGAACGGCGGTCCTACTGGCCGAACGGCAGACCGGTGGTCGCGGCCGTCGCGGCCGCCATTGGGCCTCGCCGCTGGCTGCACATGTCTATCTGTCACTGTCGCGCGGCTTTGGTGGCGGCCTGTCGCGGATGGGCGGGCTGAGCCTGGCGGTTGGCGTGGCCGTGGTCGAGGCCCTGCACGGGCTGGGCTTCCGCAACGCCGGCTTGAAGTGGCCCAACGACGTGGTCGTGGATGGGCACAAGCTCGGCGGCCTGCTGGTGGAGGGCGGCGGCGAATTTGCCGGGCCGGCACGGGCGGTGATCGGGCTGGGCTTGAACGTTCGTATGCCGCAGGCCAGCGCCGCCGACATCACCCAACCGTGGACCGATCTGGATACGCTGGCCGGCCGTGAGGTGTCGCGTAATGCCGTGGTCGCGGCTTTGCTGGCGTCCCTGCTGCCCGCGCTGGAACAATTCGAGCAGTACGGCCTGGCCCCGTTCCTGCCGCGCTATGCGGGCATGGACGTGTTGCAGGGCCGCGCAGTGCGAGTGGAAGAGGCCGGCGTGCTGCACGATGGCGTGGCCTGCGGGCTGGCCGAGGACGGCGCATTGCGGGTGAATATTGATGGGCGGGAAACCTGTTTCCATGCCGGCGAAGTCAGCGTGAGGGCGGCATGAGCGATTGGTTGTTTGACCTGGGTAACTCGCGTTTCAAGTTCGCGCCATTGCAGGGCGATCGCGCTGGCAGCGTGCAGGCCTGGGCACATGGCGCCGAGGCGATGACCGCCAGCGCGCTGGACGCCTTGCCGCAAGGTGATACCGCATGGGTCGCAAGCGTTGCCTCGGCAGCGCTGACGGAAGAAGTCATGCAGATCCTGCAGGCCCGCTTCACCAAGGTGCAGGTGGCCAGGACCCTGCCGCAGTGTGCGGGCGTAACCGTGGCCTATGCACGCCCGGAGAAATTCGGCGTGGATCGTTTCCTCGGCTTGCTGGCGGTGGCGCCAGCGCAGAAATCAGTGCTGGTGGTCGGCGTCGGCACCGCGCTTACCATGATGGCCTGCATCGCGGCGGCCGCATCGGCGCTTCGCCAACGGTGATGCGCGAAGCCCTGCATGCGCGCGCCGTGCAGTTGCCCGCCAGCGGCGGCGACTACGCCGAGTTCGCCAACGACACCGCCGATGCGCTGGCCTCCGGCTGCGATGGCGCCGCCGTGGCGCTGGTCGAACGCAGCCTGCGCCAGGCGCAGGTACTGCTCGGCAGTGAGCCGGCTCTGGTGGTGCATGGTGGCGGCGCATCGCCGTTGCTGCCGTTGCTGCCCGGGGCCGACTACCGACCGGCGCTGGTGCTGGATGGTCTGGCGCGCTGGGCAGTTCACCACGGCGCGTGTGCCCGGTAGGATCACCGCATGCTGACCCGTCTCCTTATCGTCCTGCTGGCCATCCTCAATGTTGGTGTCGCGCTGTGGTGGATGGCGCCGCGCGCTGAGCCGGTCGCCGTCGTGCCGCCTGCCGAGCCCGGCGTCGCCAGTCTGGAAGTGCTTCCTTCGCCGGCGCCCGGGAATGTCGGTCCAGCAGCCCCGGCTGCTGCTGAAACCCCGGTTGCAGCGGCAGTGGATGCTGCACCGCTCAACGCGGCGCCTGCGGCGGTTGCCGCTACGGAGGCCAAGCCGACTGCGCTGCCGCCAGCCGCCACCGCAGCGCTCGAAACCAAGACCGATCAGGCCAAGCCGGCCGAGATCAAGCCCGCCGAGACCAGACCGCCAGCCGTCGTGCAATGTACCAGCCTTGGCCCGTATGCCACGCAGGCGCAGGCGCAGGCGGCCATGACCGCGCTGGGTGCTGATGCTGCCCGCCCGCGTCTGCGCGAGGTGCCCGGCAAGGCAGCCAGCAGCTACCGGGTGCTGATCGCCCCGGCGGCCTCACGCGAGGAAGCCCAGGCCACCGCCAAGCGCATCGTCGAGGCCGGTTTCAGCGATTACTTCGTTGTCTCCCAGGGCGAGGAGGCCAATGCCGTCGCGCTGGGGCAGTACCGCAACCGCGAAGGCGCCGAGCGCCGCCTGGCCAGCCTGACCGCTGCTGGCTTCCCGGCCAAACTGGCCACCAGCGGTACCGAAATCGCACCCAGCTGGTGGGTGGACACCGCCACCGCCGGTGCCGCCACCCCGGCCAGCTTGAAGCAGCGTGCAGCTGCCGCCCAACAACAGTCGTTGGATTGCGCGCGTCTGCGGTAGAATGGCGCGCCCCGCCACGGCGGGGATCGGGAAGCACCGGTGTCGACTGGGCTTTCCCCAGGCTGCAGCGCTACCATCGCGCAACCGCAGCACGTAACACGCCTTGCCGCTTTAGCTCAGTTGGTAGAGCAACTGTCTTGTAAACAGTAGGTCATCCGTTCGATTCGGATAAGCGGCACCAGACCCCCGTTTTAACCTCCCCCTGTAGTTCCCCGTATTGCCCTGTTTCGCAACGAAATCAACGGGCTACGCGCTGGTCAGTTCCCCATTTCTCCCCGTAGTTCCCCGTATCGGTGGGCACACGGGCACACGGAAAGGCACACAATTGACTCATGGCATCCATCCGACCCCAAGGCAATCGGTACCGCGCTTTCGTCAAGGTTGACGGTCGGCGCGCGACCAAAGTTTTCGATACGAAGCGCGCGGCGCTCGCATGGTCACAAGAGCAAGAGGCTCAGCTTTCAGGTGCCCAGCTCCCGGACAAGACATTCGGCGACGCCTGCAAGAAGTACTCCGATGAGGTGACCGAATCGAAGCGCGGCGGCCGCTGGGACCGCATCCGCATCGCTCGCTTCATTCGCGAAGATCCAATCACCAAGCGGCGCCTTCAGGCCCTGGCACCAGCAGATATCGCTCAGTGGCGCGACGCGCGCCTCAACCAAGTGAAGCCGGGTAGCGTTGCCCGCGAGATGAACCTCATTGCCGCAATCCTTGAGATTGCCCGAAAGGAGTGGGGGTGGCTGAAAGAGAACCCCATGCGTGACGTGAGGCAACCACCTAAGCCAAAGGGCCGCGCACGTCGAATCTCCGACGACGAGGTCCAGGCTCTGGCAAAGGCTTTCGGTGTTTGGGAGTCGCTGGAGATCGAGACGCAGCGCAACCGGATTGGCTTGGCGTTCCTATTCGCGCTCGAAACTGCAATGCGCTCAGGTGAGATTTGCGCCCTGCGCTGGACAGATGTCCACCTGGCTGAGCGATATGTGACAGTGCGAACGAGCAAGAACGGCGATAGCCGAGATGTTCCGCTGACTTCGCGCGCTGTGGAGATTTTGAAAGCGTTGCCACTCGGCTTCCAGCCGGTGTTTGGACTGGAAGCATCTAAGCGCGACGGTCTGTTCCGCAAAGTGCGCGACAGCGTCAAGAGCATTAAGGATCTGCACTTCCATGACTCGCGCGCTGAGGCAATCTGGCGATTGTCGAAGAAGCTGGACGTTCTGGAACTGGCTCGGGTTATCGGACACCGAAACCTGTCCAGCCTCTTGATCTACTATCGAGCGTCAGCCGCCGAGCTCGCTAAGCGGCTCGGCTGATCTTCGCTTCATCGTCTGCCCAACGAACAACATCGGCCCGTCGCCATAGCCTCTTCGCGCCGAGGAACATCGGCTTCGGGAAGCTGCTTCGAACTGCGATGCGTTCCAAGAAGGCGCGCCGGTTCACCTTCCCGGCACGAGTGGTGAGCCCGAGAATGAAGGCGCATGCATCAGCGCACAGCCATTCCGCATCGCGCGCCATCGCGGCCAGGGTCGTTACATCTTTCTGCTCTATCTCATCCGCCACGGCTTGCCTCTCCTTGCTGCGCCTGGTCGGCGATGGCATCCCATTGAGCCGCCTCGGCTAGGTAGTAGTTCACCCTTTCCTCTCGAACTGAGGCAGGGAAGTTGTATGCGACGCGCGCTGCATCAGCGGCCTCGCGATTTCTGTCAGCCAGCCACCGAGCACGGTGGCCGAATATGTCCAGTTGCTCAGCCTTTCGACGCATCCGGACGACCTTTCGCTTTGGGCTGATCGGGCAGAGCGAACAGGCGCTGCAGCAGCTGCTGATGCTGGGCGCGGCTAAGCTCCAGGGTGCTTTCGCAACCGACCGCACGCACGTGGGCGCGGTAGTCCTCCGCATCCAAGCCCTTTTGACCGTGCGCAAGCTGGCGCAGGGCTTTGATGAGTGGCTTGCTGATCCGGAAGTCACTCACGGCTCACCACCTGACACTGCTTGGCGCTACGATCCCGCCCATGGCGAAGAATCCCTATATCCATCAAACCCGATCCGAGCTCTTTGACTCGGCACAGCGCCGCGCAGGCAACCTCTTGGATGGTCCGCACTCGGACACAGCCCATCTGCTCCTGGCTATGTCCATGCAGCTCCACGATGCAAAAATGGCGATGCGCAACCCACAGGGTCAATTGAAAGGCGCCGGCACGTTGGCCGAGTGCTACGCTGCCCGCATCGAACTGCTGCAGCGGAATGCTCGCTACGAGGTTCTGCTGGACGCAGCTGATGTGGTGCTCGGTGGCAAGGCGGCGGCGTGGTTGAGCCCTGGCTACTACACAGGCAGCCCATACGAGCGCGGCATCGCATCGGATGCGGGCCTGCTTGAAGTGCTCGGTGAGCTGGAAGCCCTGCGCAAGCGATAGATCACGCATCGCTCGCCTGCTGCGGGCTGTCTTGGTTGGCGTAGAGTTCATGCAGCTTGCTCCAACTGCTGAGCGACAAACGTCCTGCGCGCCGCTAGAGTCGAAACGATGTGATCCCCCCACTGCTTCGCCATCGCCGCGGCAACCGCTGGATCAAACCTGGAGCGTTCCTTCTCGCGGTCCGGTCCGGGCGGCATGTGATGGCACCGCGGCTCGATCGCGCCATGCACAGCCAGCACCTGCGCCTTTGTGTGCGTCGGCCGCAGTGCCGGCAGGTTCTTCAGCCACAGCGTGGCGCCCTTGGTAAATGGGCTGCCGAAGTCATAGGGCTGCACGGTCTGCGTCGGCCGGCCCAGCACGCTCATGGCCAAGCCGTGGGGCTTGGAGTTCTCGCACCCGATGAACTCGATCGGCGCGGCCATCAGATCAGAGAACAACAGCGCACCTTCCAGGAAGTCGCGCATCCGATTGGGGTACTTCGGGTGCCGCCGACGCTCCGGCTGCGGCAGCGCAGTGTCGTCGGGGTGGTACATCCAACGTATGCCTGCCAGCGCATTGAACGTGCAGTAGGGGTGGGCGACCATTGCAGCCCAGCGGCCGGGCTGCAGATGGTTCCGGATGTCGTCCTGGATGTGCCAGCGTGGGTCGCCCTCGGTCGGGCGCAGGTCGCAGGAATACGTCTCGAAGCCGCGGGCACGGAACGCGCTGGCCACCGTATCGCTGTACTCACACGCGACCAGGATTGGCAGTAGCTCACGCATCGCTCGCCTCCTGCGGGCTGTCCGCTGGCAACGGGATGCCCCGGTTCTTGCGTATGTCATCGACAAGGCTTGTGGCCGAAACCAGGTACTCCGCGTTGATCTCTTCCCACCCTCGCTCGTCGCCAACCTCGCACGAGTCCTTCCAACGGTTGAACCACCACTGGATTGCTGCCTCCCGGTCGCACATCGGGCACGGCACTACCTCGTCATTGAGGTAGTCGCTGTCCGCGTCGTGCAGGAACCCATCGAGGCAGTAAGAATCGGGGTAACGACCCGCGCCAAACTCGTAGCCTTGGTAGTTACACATCCTTCACCCCCTGCGGGCGGCCTGCGAGACGTTCCAGCAGATCGGCGTACTCGGTCAGCAGGGCTGCGACCATGCCGTGCCCTTGAAAGTGCGGCTCCGTTGCATGTGGCCCGTAGGCTTCCGCCCAGTAGCGGACATGATCGACGGGCGACAATGATCCGAACCCCTCCGGCGCGGCGCGCAGGGCGGCGGCCTCGTTCGGGTATCGCAGTAGCCCAAACACGCGCAGCTGCTGCAGCAACCTGAGATCGCACTCGTAGCTTTCCAAGTCCTCCCCATCACGGACGTTGCTAGCCTCGGTCGGGATGCCCCATTCGTCCAAACACATCGCCAGCAACTCCCTGGTGCGCTGTTGGTCATCGGTCACTTGGTGATCCTCAGTTGGATGCGCCGGCCTTCGTGGCGGGCGGAGAATTTACGTGGCTGTGCTGCAGTGCGCAGCCAGGGATATCGGGTGTGCACCCCGGCCATGAGGCGGTGTGCATTGGCATGGCGCAGATGGCCACCGAAGCTGGAGACGCGTGCGGCGATCTCCCGCAGCTCCGCCGGCGTAGCGCGCACGGTGTCCTCTTGCACGTGTTGGCCTTCCCACTCGGCCAAGGCCTGCTGTAGGTGGGCAACGACGCGCCGGCGGGCGAGGGTGTGGGTCGGGTAGATGACGTAGCCAAGGAAGTCCAAGCCGTCGGTCAGACGGCACAGCTTCTGCTCCGCCTTCAGCTGCAGTTCCAGTCGTTCCTGCAGAAATCCCTCGATCTGGTCGCGCCAGGCCGCCAACTGCTCGCGGTCGTGATGGAATAGCACGAAGTCATCGACGTAGCGCAGGTAGCGCTTCGCCTTGAGCTGGTGCTTCACGAACTGGTCCAGCGCGTCCAGGTAGACGTTGGCGAAGAACTGGCTGGACAGGTTGCCGATCGGCAGGCCGCGCCCAGCGGGGGCATTGGCGAGCCGCTTGTGCGGCGGAACCTGCGCCACCTCCGCAGCAGTTGCCCGGCACTGCACGCCGGCATGGAGCGGAGAGCGCCTCAGCAGCGCGTGGGTGGCCTGCTGGACGCGAGCTGGCACCTTGCTTGCGGCCATGCGCTTGCGCAGCATCTGCCACAGCGTAGGGCGGTGGATGCTGTTGAAGAAGTTGGCCACGTCCAGCTGCAGATACCAGCCGCCACCTTGGCCGCTGTGAACCTGCCGGGTGAACTCCTGGGCCCTGCGCACGGCGGCATGGCTGCCCCGGCCTTTACGGTTCGCGTAGCTGTCGTGGATGAACGTCGGCTCCCAGATTGCCTCCAGCTGCGGCACCAGCCAGTGGTGCACGACGCGGTCGGCGAAGTCCGGAGCGTGGATCTCCCGCGCCTTTGGGCGCAGTGCAATGAAGCATGTCGAGGGGGCCGGCTGCCACTGCCCGGCCAGCAGTTGTCGCTGCAGTTCCAACAGGCCATCCGCCCACCGGTAATCGAAGCGCAGCTGGTTGAAGCTTGGAACCTTCTGGCGGCGTGCCCGCCGCCATGCCTGATACAACTCCTGCAGGCTTACATCTCCCTGAAACTCACCGGCACGACGCACGGCCAACGCGAACCAGTTGTTGTTGCGGTGGTTGTTGTTGACGTTGCCGTTGTTGAAATTGACGTTCCACGCGGACGCCGAGGACCAGGCGGCCGCCTCCCCATACACTTGCGA
>QFOV01000193.1 GCA_003248565.1 Stenotrophomonas sp. | reverse complement strand
GCATGACCGTCGCCGACGTACAGCAATGCGCCGGGTTGCTGCACCTCCAGGTAAACCGTGTTGCCTTCGACCACGGCGTTGAAATCCATGTTGCCGCCGAAGTCGCTGGTGTCGCCGGTGGAGAACGGTGGATAGCCAAAGCCCGGTGCCACCGCGAGACCGCCGAGCATCGGCTTGACCGGGATCTCGAAGTTCTTCAATGCACCGCTGGCGCCCTGCGGTCGCGCCATGCCGCGTACGCGGTCCAGTTCCCAGCGCACCGGCTTGCCCAGCGTTGCGGTCTCGGTGGCGATGCGCGGTGTCTTCAGTCGGCCAACGATGCCGTCGAGGCTGTCGGCGTAATCGCGGTTGAGTTTCAGCGAGCTGATGGTGATTGCCAGCGTGTCGCCGGGTTCGGCACCGGCGACGAAGAACGGCCCGACTTGTGGATTGCCGAACAAGGCGCGGGTGATGCCATTTTCATCGACGCCACCGGAATCCAAGGTTTTGGTCTGCACCGAGTCGCCGGGCCAGATCACCAGCGCAGGGGCGCGGTCGGCGCTGAAGGTATTGGAGTAGTCGCTTGGGGTGAAGTCGTGCAGGCGCGGTGCCTTGTCCGGCCGTGCCGGCACCCGCCAGGCGCTGAAATCATGCGTTGCACGCGCGCTGCGGTTGTTGGTGTCCGGCTCGTCGCTGCGGCCCTGCATGCGGCTGCCATCGATGCGGCCGTCGTAGTGGTAGACCTGGCCGTCACTGCCGGTTGCGGTGAACTTCAGCTGCGTGCCGTTCAAGCTGCCAGCAATCGGGTCCCCGCCCAAGGTTCCGCTGACCCGCGTGCCTTGCACGTCCAGATCCAAGGTCTGCCTGGCGCTGTTACCCCATAGGTCAGTAGCCAGGATCCATTGGTCGGCGGCGAGGGCGTGGAGCGGTAGTACGGACAACAACAGCGAAGACCATTTCAGGGAAGTGCGCACGTTGCGTGTGTCTGCGAAGGGCCCGGTGGGCGTGTTCGCGGAGTGTACGAATGGCAGCCTTGCCGTCGCAGTGTCAAAGGTAACTACATCTGTAGTCACCCCAGTCGTTCGTGTAGTGGGGGGAGGGGCGATTCCTGCAGCAGGCTGCTGGCTACCGGAGTGGGCGTGCGCTGCACTCAGGGCGTGAGCGCGCGCACCGCCAGGAACATGTCCACGCAGTCGTGCATCACCCGCTGCTGCGCGCTGGCGTCCAAGGGCACGGCACCCATCGCGATCTGTGGCCAGAACGCGAACGCCTTGACCATGCCCTGCAGCTGGTGGGCGGCGTCGGCCGGGGCGATGTCATCGCGCAGGCGGCCATCGGCCTGCGCGGCGCGGATCCAGGTGGTCAGGCCTTCTTCCTTCTCGGCCAGCTTGTCCATCATCACCCGTGCGCGTTCCGGTGCATGCACCAGCTCGGCCATGGCCACCCGCGACAGGTCGATGAAGCTGGCGTCGCTGAGCAGGCGCAGCTTCTGCGCGACGAAGGCCAGCAACTGCTCGCGCAGTGGTCGGGCCGGATCGTAGGCCAGCGCGTCCAGCGATTGGCTGGCTTCCCACAGCTGCCAGAGGATGGCGGTGAACAGCTCGTCCTTGCTGGCGAAGTGGTTGTAGACGGTGCGCTTGGACACCTCGGCGGCGGCGGCGACGCGGTCCATGCTGGTGCCGGCAAAGCCCAGGTCGCGGAACTCGGCCACCGCCGCGCGCAGGATGGCTTCGCGTTTGCGGTCGGTCAGGCGGAGGGGGCGCTTGGCGTCGGTCATCCGCTCATTTTACACCGTTCAGTTTACTTTCCTTGAATTGGAAGTAGACTCGCCAGTGTACTTTTACCGGCAAGCCCAGCCATGAAGCGTCGCCTGCCTCGTTTCCTTCTCCCCATTACGGTGTTGATCGCCATGTCCATTGGCTTGCTGACCTGCGGTGCGCATCCCGCCGCTTCCTATGACCAGTCGCCGCAATACGGCGAGGGGCGTTTCCACAACGTGGCCAAGCAGGCCCCGCTTGGTTTCGTGCGTGGCCTGAAGGTGTGGTGGCGCTTCCTGTTCGACAAGCCGGCCGATGCCACGCCGCAGGTGGCGATTCCGGTACATGCCTTGACCCGGCAGGCCTTGCTGGACGCACCGGACGACAGCCTGTGGCGGCTGGGCCATTCGACCATGCTGATGAAGCTGGACGGACACTTCTGGTTGACCGATCCGGTGTTCTCCGAGCGGGTGTCACCGTTCTCGTTCATGGGGCCGAAGCGCTTCCATGCGCCGCCGTTGTCGATCGAGGAACTGCCAGAGATCACCGGTGTCATCATCTCGCACGACCACTACGATCATCTCGATCACGATGCAGTGTTGGCGCTGGCGCCGAAAGTGCGGCACTTCGTCACCGCGCTGGGTGTGGGCGATCGCCTGCTGGCCTGGGGCGTGCCGCAGGAGAAGATCACCCAGCTCGACTGGTGGCAGGAAACGCGGGTGGAAGGCCTGAGAATCGCGGCAACACCTGCGCAGCACTTCTCCGGTCGCGGTTTGTCCGACAGCAACCGCACCTTGTGGGCATCGTGGGTGATCGATACTGGTCGCACGCGGATCTTCTTCAGTGGCGACAGTGGTTACTTCGATGGCTTCGCGAAGATCGGCGAGCGTTACGGTCCGTTCGACCTGGCGATGGTCGAGACCGGTGCTTACGACGAACAGTGGCCCGGCGTGCACATGCAGCCGGAGCAGAGCCTGCAGGCGCACCTCGATGTACGCGGCAAGGTGATGATGCCGATCCACAACGGCACGTTTGATCTGGCCCTGCATCCCTGGACCGAGCCGTTCGAGCGGATCACCGCATTGGCGGCGGAGCAGGGGGTGGTGTTGACCGCGCCGCAGATGGGCGAGCGGCTGGATATCCGTGCGCCTGCGCCTTCGATGCATTGGTGGCGGGTGGGTGAGGAGTGATGGTTGTGACGGTGTTAGTGGGATTTGCGCCTATTGCCGTCATTCCCGCGTAGGCGGGAATCGCTTTTGCGCTTGCTTCGACTTCGCGCACAAGCAACGGCAAGAGCGATCCCCGCCTGCGCGAGGATGACGGCATAAGAACCAAAGCCAAAGCGACTCCCGAGTCCCCAACATGCTCTAAAGTGAAGCCCATCGCGCTCACCACGCGCCCCGTTCACTGGAGCTGTTTGATGAAACCCCTGATCCTCGGCGCCCTTTGCGTCTTTGCCCTGACTGCCTGCAGCAACCCGGAGGCCGAGCGCCAGCAACAAGAGGCCGCCGCCGCCCAGGAGCGGGCCAAGCGCGAAGCGGACGCCGAAGGCATCGGCAAGCTGTATGACGCTGCGATCACCGCCACCGACTGGGAGAAAGCGCGCATCCATGGTGCCGCGCTGCTCGATCAGTTCCCTGATTCGGAAACCGCCAAACGCATCGAGCCGGGCTTCGCCGAGGTCCGCGAAAAGGCCGCGGCTGCCGGTGAGCTGCGCCGCATGCAGGCCCTGTGGAATTACAACCAGGTGCCGGTCAAGGGCGGTACCCAGCGCTCGGCGGCAATCTACAGCAAGGACCGCGTGGAAGTGGACAGCACCGGCGCCAAGCAGGTGAACCTGGTGTTCCGCGACCACCCGGAATGGAAACGCCACGCCTATCTGGTGCTGCAGTCCAGTGACTTCGCCAAGGTCTGCTACCGCGCTTGCCAGGTCAAGGTCAGCGTCGATGGTGCGCCGGCCCGCAACATGGCCGCACATCGCCCTGATACCGATGAGGCCATTGCCATGTTCATCGATGACAACCGCGGCCTGTGGCGGCAGGCACGCAAGGCCAAGGTCATCGAGATCGAGTTCCCGGTGCTGGCCGGTGGCACCCGCAAGGCGGTGTTCGAGGTTGGCGGGCTGGATGGCAGCCAGATGCCGAACTGGGATTGAGGTCGGTGCTCGCTGATACGGCGGGGCGTTGCGACGTCGCCGCCAGCCGCCATTGGGTGTTCGACATGGACGGCACCCTGACCGAGCCGGTGCATGATTTCGAATTGATCCGGCGCGAGCTGCAGATTCCATCCGGCGCGGACATTCTTGAGCATCTGGCCAGCCTGCCGGCGCAGCAGGCTGCGAATAGCCATGCCTGGCTGATGCAGCACGAGCGGGAACTGGCCGAGGCGTCGGTCGCGGCGCCGGGGGCGGTGGCCCTGATCCGCGCGCTGCATGCCGATGGGTGCCGCTTGGGCATCCTCACCCGCAATGCGCGTGAGCTGGCCGAAGTGACGCTGGCGGCGATCGGTGTGGCGGAGTGTTTTGCTGTCGATGAGATCATCGGCCGCTGGGAAGTGGCGCCCAAGCCGTCGCCGGCTGGCCTGCAGTTCTTTGCCGAGCGTTGGCAGGTGTTGCCGGCGCAGATGCGGATGGTCGGGGATCATTACTACGATCTCGCCACGGCGAAAGCGGCGGGTGTGCCGGGCATCCTGGTCAATCTGCCGGATGATCCGTGGCCGGGCATGGCGCAGTGGCGACTGCGTGATTGTGCGCAGTTGCTGCAGCAGTGGCGGGCTGGAGAATCCCGGTAGAGCCGAGCCATGCTCGGCTGGGGCGTTACCGGTGGAGCCTCTGTGGGAGCGGCGTAAGCCGCGAAGCTGGCAATGCTGGATTGCAGGCGTGCTCTGCAACCTGATGGAGTGGGAGCTTCGCGGCTTACGCCGCTCCCACACACGCGATGCGGCCGATGGATTGCTTGTAAAGCCCCTGCCGAGCATGGCTCGGCACTACCGGTTGTCGTTTGCACGGTCGGCGAGCCGTGCAAAAAAAAACGGCGCCGAGGCGCCGTTTTTCTTAGAGGCCGTAGCCGAATTGCTGCTTGAACTGGTCGTTGAACTCGGCGAAGTCGAAGCGCTGGTTCTGCGTGCCCGGGTGTTCCACCTTCAGCGCGCCCATCAGGTTGCTCATGCGGCCGACGGTCAGCCAGTCCATGCCCTTCTCGATACCGAAGATCAGGCCGGCGCGGAAGGCGTCGCCACAGCCAGTCGGGTCGACCACGCGGCGCTCGTGCGCCGGCGGGATGTCGAAGCTCTTTTCCGGGGTGTGGATGATGGCGCCGCGCGGGCCCTGGGTGGTGATGTAGGCCTTGGTCCGGGCGACGATGTCGGTCTCGCTCCAGCCGGTGCGCTGCTGCAGCAGGTTGGACTCGTAGTCGTTGACCACCACGTAGTCGGCCTGCTCGATGAACTCGCGCAGTTCCGGGCCGTTGAACAGCGGCAGCGCCTGGCCCGGGTCGAAGATGAAGGGAATGCCGCATTCCACGAACTCGGCGGCGTTCTGGATCATGCCTTCGCGGCCGTCCGGGGCCACGATGCCGAAGGTGACGCCCGGCACGTCGCGCACGTGGTTCTCGTGCGAACGCATCATCGCGCCCGGGTGGAAGGCGGTGATCTGGTTGTTGTCGTGGTCGGTGGTGATGAAGCACTGCGGGGTGAACATGTCTTCCAGCACCCGCACCTGGCTCAGGTCGATGCCCATGCGCTCGAAGTGCTCACGGTACGGACCGAAGTCCTGGCCCACGGTACCCATCGGGATCGGGCTGCCGCCCAGCAGCTTCAGGTTGTAGGCGATGTTGCCGGCGCAGCCACCCAGTTCGCGGCGCATGCGCGGCACCAGGAACGACACATTCAGGATGTGCACCTTGTCCGGCAGGATGTGGTTCTTGAACTGGTCCGGGAACACCATGATGGTGTCAAAGGCAAGGGAACCACAGATCAAAGCGGACATTGCGAACAGGCCTATACGTAAAAGGAAAAAGCCGCCGCGCACGCGCAGTCGACCCGGCGCGACTGCGCGCCAAAGTGCGTAAGGTTACCGGCTGCGGCGGCCCACGGCCACAAGCAAGGATGTACCGCAGCTGCCCGGAGTGGTTGAAAGCCCAGAATTCACTAGGATTTTCCTTGCTCGGGCGGGGGTGGGTTGATAGGCTAACTGCCCTCATTTTCTGCCCATTTTTTCGCCAACCGGCGTGGGCGCGACACCCCCTCAGGATCACTTCCCAGATGTTCAAGAAGCTGCGTGGCATGTTCTCCAATGACCTGTCCATTGACCTGGGCACGGCCAACACCCTTATCTATGTGCGCGGCCAGGGCATTGTGCTGAACGAGCCGTCGGTCGTGGCTGTGCGTCAGGACCGTGCCATCGGTGGCACCCGCTCCGTGGCTGCCGTCGGCGCCGAGGCCAAGCAGATGCTCGGCCGTACCCCGGGTCATATCACCACCATCCGCCCGATGAAGGACGGCGTCATCGCTGACTTCACCTACACCGAGGCGATGCTCAAGCACTTCATCAAGAAGGTGCACAAGTCGCGCGTGCTGCGCCCCAGCCCGCGCGTG
>QFOV01000192.1 GCA_003248565.1 Stenotrophomonas sp. | reverse complement strand
GCGCTGCAGGCGGCGGTCAGCAATGGTCTGACCGGTGTGCATGACATGGGCGTGTCGCGCGAGGATCTGGCGCTGATGAAGCGTCTGGCTGACCAGGGCAAGCTGCCGTTGCGCATCGACGCCTATGCCGATGGCAACAACGAAGCGCTGGAGGACCTGTGCAAGACCGGCCTGTACGCCCATCCCGGCGGTCGCCTGCAGATGCGCGGGGTCAAGCTGTACATGGATGGCGCGTTGGGCAGCCGCGGTGCGGCCCTGCTGACCGCTTACAGTGACGACCCGCATAACCACGGCCTGCTGATGACCTCGCCGGAGGAGTTCGAAGTCGCCGTGCGCAAGGCCGACGGCTGCAAGGTGCAGGTCGCCACCCATGCGATCGGTGATCGCGGCAACCGCATCGTGCTGGATACCTACGAGAAGGTGCTGGGCACCCACAAGGACGCCGATCACCGCTGGCGCATCGAGCACTCGCAGGTGGTGTCGCTGCAGGACATCCCACGTTTTGCCAAGCTCGGGGTGATCGCCTCGATGCAGCCGACCCACGCCACCTCGGACATGGGCTGGGCCGAGCAGCGGGTTGGGCCGGAACGCATCCTCGGTGCCTATGCCTGGCAGCGCTTCCTGCACAGCGGCGCGCGTCTGGCCCTGGGCTCTGATTTCCCGGTTGAGCAGGTTGACCCGCGCCTGGGTCTGTACGCGGCAGTGACCCGCCAGGACCGCGATGGCCAGCCGCCGGGTGGTTGGCAGCCGGAGCAGCGCCTGAGCGCCGCTGAGGCGCTACGTGGCTTCACCAGTGACGCGGCCTGGGCTGGCCATGACGAAGCACAGGTCGGCAAGCTGCAGCGTGGCCTGCGAGCGGACTTCGTGGTGCTGGATCGTGACCCGTTGAAAGTCGCTGCCGACCAGCTTGATGACCTGAGGGTGCTGTCGACCTGGGTGGATGGAGAGCCGGTTTACAAGGCGGCTCGGAACGACTGAGGCCTTCCACCGGTGAGCAAAGGCTTCAAAAGAGAGCGGCGGCCATGCAACGTCATGGCCGCTGCTGTAAGGGGAGTTGGTGGATCCTTGCGGACCAAGAGGGCGGGGGCTACCAGATCTTGCTGTAGCTGATCTGCAGGTTCGTGGCACTTGGGGTATGGCTTTCCTTGATGGCTGTCCGCGTAACTCCTGCGCTAATCGCATCAGTAGGCGAGAAGTTCATGCTGCCGCTGACACCCAACCGTAGCGTCTTCTGCTCATTGTCTTGGTGGGCACCATCAATTCTTACCTCTCCCCCATGGCTGTAGATGGCATCAATGGCGACCCAGGCTGCCTGGCTCAGGTTCTTGCTGTAGTGCATGTCGACAACAAACAGCTCATCCTGTTTCTGAGTGCGCTCACGGAAGTAGGAATCATTCTTCCCATAGAACTCGACGGCGCCGTTGATCGATAGCCATTCTCCTGGCCTGGTCGGCTTTCCCCAAGCCAACTGCGGCTTGAATGCCCAGCGGTTCTTGCCGGGGTTGATCAGGCGATCAGAGTGATAGCTGCCGGTGGGGGCGGTGACGCTGATCGCGGCAGTGAGGTAGCTCTCGGGTGTCCACGCCGCGAACTCCTGTGGCGTCAAGGCCGGTGCACCATGGATATTGCCGAGAAAAATGGCAGTTATGTCACTGGCACCATTGATTGATCGCGACAGCTTGGTGCCAGCCAGCTCGGCATCGATGAAAGCGTATGGAACGACGAACTGGATCCCGCCCACACGCCCACCCATATCAAAGGTGCGGGCGTAACGAAGGATGGGGACGTGGGCGCTCACCTCCGCACCATCGACGGGCAGGTTTGAGTTGATGGAAGTCTCGCTGTTGGAGTAGGTGTAGTACGCGTAAAGGAAGTTCATGTCGATCGGCGCGTTCAGCCAATCGCGGGCACCGTCTGCTTTGGCCAGCATTGGAGCCATCGCGATCAACACCGCAGCAACTTTCAACGTGCGATATCCATTCACAGGCTTCTCCCGTCATCCGGATATTCGTGGGTTCCATCCATACGAAGCATCATGAGTCTTCCTCAGGGAGTGACCACGTTGAAGTCAGGACTGAACGTGCTGAACATTCCGAACAGGTCTGTCAGCGCCTCGTGGTTGCCCTGGGCTTGGACCCGGCCGTTGGCAATGGCATCCTTGATCGACAGCGTGCCGAGATTGATCTCATCCAGCGTCGCTTTTGAGAGCCTTACTTTGGCATCTGCGTTGCTGGCCAGCTTGCGGCTATGGTTGAGTACCGAATTCTCGAGTGAGAGTGTGTAGGCCTCGGGGATGTCGGTGAATTCGAAATTGACGTTGATTACCTTGCCAAGTGCTTTCTCTGCATCCAGGCGCACGGCCAGGTAGTCGAAGAACATTTCCACGGTCATCGCACGAACGACATCAGGGCTCGCACTGCTGGCGGTGATCCGCGGTGTGCCGTTGCGCAGTTCGTAAGCGCCTTGCAGGTACACGGAGCGCCACGGCCCGGACTCTGCCTGGTAGCCCATCTGCTCGTATGCGGCGGCGAGCAGGGCCTTGCCTTCAGAGCTGCCTGGATTGGCGAAGACCACGTGGCGCAGCACCATGGCGGCAAAGCGGTACTGGCCTTTGTCGATGTCGGCCTTGGCACGCTTCAGGATCGCAGCCTCTCCTCCCATGTATTCCACGTATTTGGAGGCGGCTTCGGCGTTGGGAAGAACGTCCAGATCCGACGGATTGCCGGTGTACCATCCCATGTAACGTTGGTAGATCGCGCGAGCGTTGTGCTTGAGTGTGCCGTAGTAGCCGCGCCCCGACCACAGTGCATCCAGGCTCGGCGGCAGCTTGACCAGCTCTGCGATCTCGTCGCCGGTGTAGCCTTGATTGATCAGGTGCACGGAGCGGTCATGTAGGTATTTGTAGATGTCGCGTTGCTTCTTGAAATAGTCCTGGACCTGCGCCTGCCCCCACTCGGGGTGATGATGCGACTGGAACTTTACATCCGTCTTGTCGCCGTACAGGTCGATGGTTTCCTGGATGTACCTGGACCAGCCCAAGGCATCACGCACCTGTGCGCCGCGCAGCGTCAGGATGTTGTGGAGGGTCGCCGTCGTGTTCTCGGCCATCCACAATGCGCGTTGTGCCGGGAAATAGGTATTCATTTCCGCCGGTGCTTCCGTGCCCGGGGTCAGCTGGAACTCCATCTCAACACCATCGACGACGAGCTTCTGGCCGGTCTTGGAGATGTATTCGTTGGGTTCGATCAGGGTGGTGACGCCGCGTGGGTTCGTCAGCCCGAGGCCGGCACCGACACTTCCTTGCGGTCCGCGCGGGAGCAGGGCGCCGTACATGAGCACCGAGCGGCGACTCATTGCGTTGCCAGTGGTGACGTTCTCGCTTACCGCATGCTCCATGAAGCCTTCTGGAGCGATCAGGCGCACCTTGCCCGAACGGACATCCTGTTCATTGATCAGGCCTTTGACGCCGCCGTAGTGATCCAGATGTGGATGGCTGTAAACGACTGCCACGATGGGATGTGAACCGAACTGCTCGGTAAGCAGCTTGTAGGAGGCGGCAGCGGTCTCGGGAGTGCTGCCGACATCGAACACGATCCAGCCGGTCTTGCCACGGACGAAGGTGATGTTTGCCAGATCGTAGCCCCTGACCTGGTAGATACCATCGGTTACTTCAAAGAGTCCGTAATTCAGCAGCAACTGTGAGTTCCGCCACAGGCTTGGATTCACGGAGTCCGGTGCTGGTGACTCCGCGGTGATGAAAGATTTGTACGACTCCAGGTCCCATACAGGGCGACCGTCTTCGCCGGTGATCGTGAGCGTGGCTGGCTTGCGTAGCAGCCCGCGGGCTGCGTTTTCGAAATCGCGACGGTCGTTGAATGGAAGTGCCGTAAGCACATGTTGGTTGGCCTGTCTGGTTGCTGCACTGGCCGGGAGGCTGGGGGCGATCTGCTGGGCAGATACGTGGCCAGCTATCAAGGTCGCAAGAACGGTAGTGATGCCAAAGAACGAGATACTCGAAGAACTCATAGCCTGCCTCCTGTGAGAATTTTGGTATGTATCCTTGAAGCACTGCTGTAGTTGTTCCTGATCGGCTGCCGGAGTTCCCTCGACTCCTTCGCGGGCTGCGTTCGCGGACACCTGGGAGAACAGACGTTCCGGTGGAATGTCTGGTCCGAAGTGCAATGGTTCGGGGGTGACCCTATGAAATTCTTTCCCCACCCAAGATAAACACAAGTTGTTCCGGGTGTGTGTGAAGGCAGCTGTTGCAAAAGCAGTTGTTGTCTTGGCGTCTCGGTTCGCATGTACTGCTTGCGCTGCAAGAGCCAGGTGACTTGTAGCCCGTACTGATGTGTATTGAGCTCAGGCGTGTTTCACTCGGTCACCAACAGTATCGGTGGATCCCAGTCCGTTGTTGCTTTGCGCACGGGCGAATCATGCCCGTACAGCATCGCTGGTGGCCGAACGAAATGCTAAGGCTTACGGTCGTAAGAAGCGCCGTTCCAACAGGCCATCAATGCCCTGATCGAAGTTGATCGAGCAAGGGCGATATCGAGAGTGCCCAAGGATTGCGACTGCTCTCCATGGATCAGTTGCCTGGGTCATCATGCAGGCTGCGCAGCTTCTTCTTGTTGATCTTGCCGACGCTGGTGCGCTCTATCGAATCGACGAAGCTGACACGGTCGGGGATGGCGTAACGGGAGATGTCGCCGGCGCGGCTGCGGGCGGCGACCAGCTCGATGATCTCGGCTTCGGTAACCGTGCTGCCTGCGTGCCTGACCACCAGGGGCAGCGGCCGTTCGCCCCATTTGGCATCGGCAATGCCGATCACCGCGACCTCGTTGACCGCCGGGTGCATGGCGATGATGTCTTCCAGCGCGAGTGAGGAAATCCATTCGCCGCCGGTCTTGATCACGTCCTTGATGCGGTCGGTAACGCGCAGGTAGCCGCCGCTGTCGATATTGCCGATGTCGCCGGTATGCAGGTAGCCGCCGGCCCACAAGGTTTCCGAGGCATCTGGATTGTGCAGATAGCCTTGGGTCAGCCACGGCGCGCGTACCACCACTTCGCCGGTGGCGACGCCGTCGTGGGCAACTTCGTTCATCTCTTCATCGACGATGCGCAACTCCACCAGCGGTACCGGAATACCGGCCTTGGTACGCAGCGACAGCTCCTCATCGGTGCCAGCCAGGGCATCCACATCGATCTGGGCGAGGGTGAGCAGCGGGCAGGTTTCGGACATGCCGTAGCCGCCGAAGATGTCGATGCCGCGCGCCAAGGCCTGCTGCGCCAAGGCACGCGGCAGTGCGGCGCCGCCGATGATGACTTTCCAGCCGTGCAGATCGGTATCTGCCGCAGTGGGGTGGCCCAGCAGCATATGCAGGATGGTTGGTACGCAATGCGAGAACGTCACTTTCTCGCGCGCGATCAGATCCAGCAGTTTGCCCGGCAAGTAGCGGCCCGGATACACCTGCTTGATGCCCAGCAGCGTGGCCACGTATGGCATGCCCCAGGCGTGCACATGGAACATCGGCGTAATCGGCATGTAGACATCGTCGCGATGCAGCCGGCCCTGCTTGGGCGCACTGCCCAGCGCCGCCATCGCCGCCAGCGAATGCAGCACCAGTTGCCGATGGCTGAAATAGACACCCTTGGGCAGACCGGTGGTGCCGGTCGTATAGAACATGGTGGCGCGGGTGTTCTCGTCGAAGTCCGGGAAGTCGCGGACCGGCTCGGCGCCGCGCAGACCTGCTTCGTACTCGGTGGCGAAGCCGGCGGGCAGCGGGCCTGCTTCATCGTCCAGCAGCACCCGCGTGCGCAGGTCCGGCAGCTGTTCTTCAATGCTCTCCAGCACCGGCAGGAACTCGCGGTTGGCCAGGATCACCCGCGCGCTGCTGTGATTCAGCGTATAAGCGATCTGCTCCGGGGCCAGGCGGATGTTCACCGTCATCAGCACTGCGCCTATCATCGGCACCGCGAAGTAGCTTTCCAGGTAGCGGTTGCTGTCCCAGTCCATCACTGCCACTGTGTCGCCGGGCTTCACGCCCAGTGACGTCAGCAGGCCGGCCAGTTGGCCGATACGCGCCTGCAGTGTGCGGTAGTCGAAGCGGACCTTGTCGCCGTAGACGATCTCCTGGTCGGGATTGATCGCCAGCGGCGTGTGCAGCAGCTGCTTGATCAGCAGCGGATAGGCGTAGGCGCTGGATTCGGCTTGGTCGGGGCGTGTAGCGAATGACATCTGGATATCCTGGTTGGCAGCGGGTCAGCGGCCGGAAGTTGCGGGAATGGACAGCTGCGAGCGCTGCAACGGTGCCTCCGCGCGCGGCGTTGGCTGGATCAAG
>QFOV01000191.1 GCA_003248565.1 Stenotrophomonas sp. | reverse complement strand
TCTTCGGCAACGTTGGCGATGTACATCAGCGGCTTCAGCGTGATCAGGAACATGTCACGGATCAGCGCCTTCTCATCGGCATCGAGGCCGGCTGCACGCGCCGACTTGCCCTGGTCCAGCGCCGACGCCAGCTTTTCCAGCACCGGCTTGCGGGCCAGCGCTTCCTTGTCGTTGGCCTTGGCCGCGCGGGTGGCGCGATCCAGCGCCTTCAGCACCGATTCCAGGTCGGCCAGCGCCAGCTCGGTATCGATGGTTTCGATATCAGCGATCGGGTCGACCTTGTTGGCCACGTGGATGACGTTGCCGTCTTCGAAGCAACGCACGACGTGGGCGATGGCGTCGGTCTCGCGGATATGGGCCAGGAACTTGTTGCCCAGGCCTTCACCCTTGGACGCACCAGCGACCAGACCGGCGATGTCGACGAACTCCATCGTGGTCGGGATCACCCGCTCCGGCTTGACGATGGCTGCCAGCGCATCAAGGCGCGGATCCGGCACCGGCACCACGCCGGTGTTCGGCTCGATCGTGCAGAACGGGAAGTTGGCCGCAGCGATACCCGCCTTGGTCAGCGCATTGAACAGGGTCGACTTGCCGACATTGGGCAGACCGACGATGCCGCATTTGATACCCATGCTTGAACTCCCGTGAATGGAAAATCGGGAATGGAGAACCGGAAGGGCCTGGTGCCGTTCCATTCCCCATTCCCCATTTTTCGCTCACTTGGTGGTGTGCAGACGCTTCATCGCTTCGCTGTAATCACCGGCTACCGCCAACGGCATCACGTCGATGGCCGCATCGATGGCCTGTGCCATCAGCACGGCGTCGTCCGGCGACGGACGGCCCAATACCCAACCCACCACGCGGTCCTTGTGACCGGGATGGCCGATGCCAAGACGCAGGCGATGGAACTTGCCATGACCGAGCAGACGGATGGTGTCACGCAGGCCGTTCTGGCCGCCATGACCACCGTCGAACTTGAGCCGGGCCACGCCGGGCGGCATGTCCAGTTCGTCGTGTGCAAGCAGGGTCTGTTCCGGCTCGATCTTCCAGAACCGCTGTGCGGCGGTGACCGATTTGCCAGACAGGTTCATGTAGGTCGCCGGCTTCAACAGCCACACCGGCTGCCCGGCAATCTCGACCTTGGCCACTTCGCCAAACAATTTGCTTTCCAGCGCCCAGCGCGCGCCCTGCCGCTCTGCCAGGGCCTCAACGAAATGAAACCCGGCATTGTGCCGGGTCCGGGCGTGTTCGGGTCCGGGGTTGCCCAGACCAACGATCAATCGCAAGCCAGTCATCTGTCAGATACACCTGCTGCGCCCGCCCCGAAGAGCGGGCGCAACGTGGCCGATTACTCGGCTGCTGCTTCTTCTGCAGCGGCGGTCTTGGCGATGACAACGGCGTCGTCATGGCCCTTGCCCAGCTTCAGGGCCGGAATTTCCACGCCAGCCGGCAGCTTCAGGCCCGACAGGTAGATGATGTCGCCAGCCTTCAGCTCGCCCAGGTCGACTTCGATCGACTCCGGCAGGTCCTTCGGCAAGCAAGCAATCGACACTTCCTTCAGTTCGTGGGTGACCAGCACGTCGGCAGCCTTGCCAGCCGGCGAGGTGTCTTCGTTGATGAAGGTCAGCGGCACCGAAGCGTGCAGCACTTCATTTTCGTTCACGCGCTGGAAATCCAGGTGCATGACCAGCTGCTTGTACGGGTGACGCTGCATGTCACGCAGCAGCACCTTGTGGATGGTGCCGTCGAGGTTCAGGTCGATGATCGACGAGTAGAACCAATCGTTGAACTGGGCCAGCCAGATTTCGTTGTGGTTGAACTGGACCTTCACCGGCTCCTTGTCACCACCGTAAACGATACCCGGGACCACGCCTTCGTGACGCAGGCGGCGGCTCGCACCCTGACCTTGCACGTCACGACGGGCGACTTTGATTTCGTGGGAATTTGCCATTGTTGACTACTCTAGGTTGTTGCATCGCCTCGCGGCGTTGCGTAAAGACTCTTCCGCGACCAGAAGAGCCCGTGATGATCCCCGGCAAGCCGGGGACCGGATGCATCAATCCACGTACATCGAGCTGACCGACTCACCGAAGGCGATGCGGCGCATCGTCTCGGCCAGCATTTCGGCCACGCTGATCTGGCGGATCTTGGGACAGACGCGGGCCACTTCGGAAAGCGGAATCGTGTCGGTCACCACCAGCTCGTCGAGCTGGGAGTTGTTCAGGTTGTCCACCGCCGGGCCCGAGAGCACGGCGTGGGTGCAGTACGCGGCGACCTTCAATGCACCGCGCGCCTTGAGGGCGGCAGCGGCAGCACACAGGGTGCCGGCGGTGTCGACGATGTCGTCGACCATCACGCAGGTCTTGCCCTCGACGTCACCGATGATGTTCATCACGGTGGCGACGTTGGCACGCGGACGGCGCTTGTCGATGATGGCCAGGTCGGCATCATCCAGGCGCTTGGCCACGGCGCGGGCGCGCACCACGCCACCCACGTCCGGGCTGACCACGATCAGGTTGTCGGTGCCGTAGACACGCCAGATGTCGGCCAGCAGCAGCGGCGACGCATAGACGTTATCGACCGGCATGTCGAAGAAACCCTGGATCTGATCGGCGTGCAGGTCGACCGTGAGGATCTGGTCGGTATGCACGGCCGAGAACATCTTTGCAGCAACCTTCGCGGTGATCGGCACGCGCGAGGAGCGCATGCGGCGATCCTGGCGGGCGTAACCGAAGTACGGCACCACCGCGGTGACGGATGCGGCGCTCGCGCGCTTGAGCGCGTCAATGATCACCAGCAGTTCCATCAGGTTCTCGGCACTGGGAGCACCGGTCGGCTGAACGACGAAAACGTCCTGCTTGCGCACGTTTTCCTGGATCTCGACCTGTACTTCACCGTCGGAGAACTTGGAAACCAGTGCCTTGCCCGGCCTTACCCCGAGTTCCTTGCAGATGCTCTGTGCAAGAGGTTTATTGGCATTGCCGGAAAAGACCAGCAGGTTCGGGGAATCTTGCATGACAGCTCTCTCGGGCGGGGGCGAGTAGCAAATGGAAACGTGAGTACTGCAGTGATGGCGCAGGTGTGACTGGCGCACATCCATTGCGCTTACAGCGTTGGGAGTGTGTGGCAGGGGCGGTAGGATTCGAACCTACGAATGCCAGGATCAAAACCTGGTGCCTTGGGCCTCTTGGCGACGCCCCTGCATCAAACAATTCCCGTCGTATCCAGCGCATCCAGCAGTGGCGAGCGATCGACACCCGCAGCTACCCATGCTCGCAGTTGCGGCGGCAACTCCGCCAAGGCCTGCTCTGCAGCAGTGCGCGTGGCGAACTCGACGAAACAACCGCTTCCCGACCCCGTGAGTCGTGCCCGACCAATACCTGACAAGGCCTGGAACGTCGCCTCGATGGCAGGTTCCTGGCGCCGTAGTACCGGCTCGAACGCATTTCCGAGGACGGTCCCGGAAGCGAAGTCCGCTATTTTCACGGGCTTGGCATCCCGCGTCAAATGCTGTGAACGGAAAAGTTCAGCCGTGGGCACATGAACGCCCGGATCCACCAGCAAATACCATGCTTCCGGCAATTCCATCGGCGTCAGCAATTCGCCCACACCTTCGGCCCAGGCGCTGCGCCCGCGCACGAATACCGGTACATCGGCGCCTAGGCCGACACCAAGTGCAGCCAGCGCGTCCTCGTCCAGACCAGTGCCCCATAGCGCATTCAGCGCCACCAGCACGGTTGCCGCATCGGATGAGCCACCGCCAAAGCCGCCACCGGCAGGGATCCGCTTTTCGACCCGGATATCGACACCTTTGCCGCAATTGGTGGCATTTTTCAGCGCGATGGCCGCACGAACCACCAGATCATCAGCCTCGGCTACACCAGCCACCGATGGCCCGTCCCGATGCACCTGACCATCTTCACGCAGGCGCAGCCCGATGCGATCACCCCAATCCAGCAGCCGGAATACGGTCTGCAGCACGTGGTAGCCATCCGCGCGACGGCCGGTGATGTGCAGAAACAGGTTCAGCTTGGCCGGGGCCGGCCAGTACGACCAGCCCGCTTCGTCAACAACGGCAGTCATGGCGCGTCCGCACCCCATTCATCCACGATCAGGCGGACCTTGGCATCGCCATTGACCGCCTCGATCCGCCGCGGCAGCGACGGACGCCCGGCCTCGGCCGGGTACCAGTCCAGGTAATCCACCTGCCAGCCCTGCTGGCGCAGTACCCGTGGCCGGCCTTCGGCGTCAAAGCCCAGGTGTTCGGGGCCGGCACCGGCGCTGGGAAGGCCGCGTACCCATTCCGCCAGCTGGGCGACCGGGATTTCCCAACCAGTGGCCTGCAACAGCAGCTGGCCGGCGTCATCGGCCGTGCGCGGGCCGCCTTCCAGCCCTTCCAGACGCACCACCTGTCCTGGCTCGCCGCCACTGAGTTGCCAGCTCTGGCGGGTAACCGGCGCGGCCAGGCTGACCTGATAGGCAGGCCCCTGCTGCAGCCAGTCGATCCGGCCGTTGCCACCGTTGCGCCCTTTGCTGATCGCCACCCGGCCCTGGAACGACCAGTCCGGCTGCGCCCGCAAGGCGGTTTGCCGCTGCTGCTCCGCCGCCTGTGCCTGCGCCGACACCTGCGCTACTTCAGCCGCAACCGGCGCCGCCTGCCGCTTGGGCACGGAACCACAGGCCGCGAGCGTACCTACCACCAGCAGCGCCAACGGCGCCCGCCACATCATTACGTTCATACACCCAACTTTTCGATCGCACGCTGCAGCGCGCGGTTGTCCGGATCCAGCTTGCGGGCCTCGTCGAAGTAGCGCCGGGCTTCGTCTTTCTGCCCCAGCACCCACAGCACCTCACCCACATGCGCGGCGATTTCCGGGTCCTTGTTCAAGCTCCAGGCGCGGCGCAGGTGCACCAGTGCCTCATCGTTGCGACCCAGCCGATACAGCACCCAGCCGTAGCTGTCGACGATGGCCGCATTGTCCGGCTCGGCCACGCGCGCGCGGTCAATCAGCTCCAATGCCTCCTGGTAGCGCTGGGTGCGGTCGGCCAAGGTATAGCCCAGCGCGTTCAGCGCCGCCACGTTCTCCGGCTCGGCCACCAGCACCTTGCGCAGGTCAGCCTCGGCGCGCGGCACATTGTCGTTGCGCTCCCAGGCCAGCGCGCGGGCGTACAGCAAGGCACTGTCATCCGGGAACGCAGCCAGGCCACGGGCCAGCACATCGAACTCGGCCTTGGTTTCGCCATCACGCAGCTGCAGCTCGGATTCGAGCAGATAGGCGTCACGGCGCACATCGTCGTCCAGCGAGGCATCGGCCTGGATCGACTGCACCTCCTTGGCAGCGCGAGCCTTGTCGCCCATCAGGTGCAGCGCGTTGACCGCGCGCAGCTGCGCCTCACCACGATGCTCGCCACCGGGCACGCCGTGATACCAATCCACGGCTTCCTGGTAGCGCTTCAGGTACTCGGCGATCTTGCCCAGCAGCAGGCGCTGGTCGGGATCAGGCTTGCTGGCCTTGGCCGCGATGTCCTGATACAGCGCCAACAGGCCCGCATCGTCCTTCTGCTTGGCCAGCAGCGAGGCACGCATGCCCCAGCTCTGCAGGTTCTGCTCACCTACCGACAGCACATGCTCGGCGGCAGCGGTCTCGCCCAACGTGTCATAGGCGATGGCCAGCGCGCCGCGCAGCTCCTCGTCCTTCTCCGCCTTGGGCTCGATGCCCTTGAGCAGGGTCAGCGCCTCGTCCTTCTTGCCGGCCTGATTGAGTTGGGAGGCATGTAGCAACGCCACCCGCGGCTCGTCCGGGAAGCGTCGCACCACCTCCCCCACCATGCGCCGCGACAGTTCAGGGCTCTCCATGCGCAGGGCCAGGCGGCCGAACTCCTGCCAGGCCTCCAGATCATTGGGGATCGCGTTGGCGTCCACCAGCATGCCCAGCACCTGCGCCGGCACTGCCGGGTCACGACCACCAGTAGCCAGCGCCAGCAACGCATAGCGCCAGGCGCGCGGCTCAGGAGAGCGCAGTACTGCCAGCAACTCCTTGCGGGCCAGCCTGGCATCGCCATTGCGCATGGCCAGCGCACCGCGGGTGCCGCGCACCGCTACCGACCCGGGGTCGCGCTGTGCCCACAGCACCAGCGCCTGTTCGGCGCGGTCGGTGTCATCGGCCAGCATGGCGATGCGGGTGGCGCGTTCAGCCAGGCCCACGTCGCCCTTGGCTTCCTGGGCAGCCTGCAGGTACCAGCGGGCGGCATCGGGCAACTTGCCGGCCTGCAGCGAAAATTCGCCGGCCAGCACCGGGGTCAGCGGCAGGCCTTCGGCCGCCAATGGCGCCTGGACCGGCGCAACCGGGGCCGCCAGCACCGGAAAAACCGGCAGG
>QFOV01000190.1 GCA_003248565.1 Stenotrophomonas sp. | reverse complement strand
GGCGCTGAGCAAGGCCCAGCCCTGCTCATCAGCCACTGCATCCACCGCGCCGCGCAATAGATTGAGTAGCCGCGTGTCACCACGCAGTTCATTGGTGCTGCGCGGTTTGATCGGCGCTGCCGGTGGCTCCGCGACTTCCGTTGCAGTCGCCGCGGTCGGCGCGCTGCTGGCGGCGACCTGCTCGACGACTTCGGGCGCGTCGTTGCCCAGTGCTTCCAGATAGGTGAACTTCGAGCAGGCGTTGACGAAGGCCAAGGGCGTCTTCTGTTCGCCGAAGCCATACACCTTCACGCCATCGGTGAGGATGCGCATCACCAGCGGGGTGAAGTCGGCGTCGCTGGAAACAATCGCGAAGCCGTCCAGGTTGCGCGCGTACAGCAGGTCCATCGCGTCCACCACCATCGCCATGTCCGAGGCGTTCTTTCCCTTGGAATAGGCGAACTGCTGGATCGGCCGGATCGCGAACTCATGCAACACGCTTTCCCATCCCTTCAAGCGTGGGTTCTTCCAGTCGCCGTAGGCACGGCGCACATTGGCCACGCCGAAGGCGGCCACTTCCACAAGAATCTCGTCGATCTTCGATGACGGCGCGTTGTCAGCGTCGATCAACAACGCGATACGCTTTTCGGGCTCAGACACGGGGTGACTCCATGGCGGCAAGCTGACCGCCAGTATCGGTCATCGCTGTTTCAAAGCACATCAATGCGATGATATGCGCTGACAACCCGCCCCCACGGCCGGTGCACCGGCCACACCGGAGTACGTCATGCCGCAACACCCGCACCTTGTCGTCATCGGCGGAGGTTTCGCCGGGCTCTGGGCCAGCCGAGCGCTGGCCGATGCACCCTTGCGCATCACCTTGGTCGATCGCCGCAACCACCACCTGTTCCAGCCCTTGCTGTACCAGGTCGCCACCGCCGGCCTGTCGTCGCCGGATATCGCCGCACCGTTGCGACATATCCTCGGCAGGCAGCGCAACATCGAGGTGCGGTTGGGTGAAGTGGTCTCCATCGACAAACATGCCAAGCAGGTGCAACTCGGCGATGGCAGCCAGATCGCTTACGACATGCTGCTGGTCGCCAGCGGCGCCACCCATGCCTATTTCGGCCACGACGAATGGGCGGCCGATGCGCCCGGCCTGAAGACGCTGGACGACGCGTTGTACCTGCGCCGCAAGCTGCTATTGGCCTTCGAGCGCGCCGAAGCCGAGCCCGACCCCGCCAAACGTGCGGCATGGCTGAGCTTCGCCATCGTTGGCGGTGGTCCTACCGGTGTGGAACTGGCCGGCACCCTGGCCGAAATTGCCCGCCATACGCTGAAGAACGAGTTCCGCCACATCAATCCCGCCGATGCCAAGGTACGGCTGGTTGAAGCCGGACCGCGGGTGCTGTCCTCCTTCCCGGAAGTGCTGTCGCTGAAGGCGCGCCGCCAGCTGGAAAAACTCGGCGTCGAAGTACTGACCGGCACCGCCGTCAGCCATATCGACGGACAGGGCTTCCAACTGGGCGACACCCACGTGCCTGCGCGCACCGTGGTGTGGGCAGCCGGCGTGGCTGCCTCACCGCTGGCACGCACCCTGGACGTGCCGCTGGACCGCGCCGGCCGCGTACAGGTGGAACCGGACCTCACGGTTCCCGTCCACCCGGAGATCTTCGCCGGTGGCGATCTGGTCGCGCTGATGCAGGCCAATGGCCGCCCGGTGCCGGGTGTGGCGCCTGCCGCCAAGCAGATGGGCAAGTACGTGGCGCAGGTGATCCGCGCGCGTCTTGATGGCAAGCCAGCGCCGGCGCCATTCCGCTACAACGACCAGGGCAACCTGGCCACCATCGGCCGCATGGCGGCGATCGTGCATGTCGGCAAGCTGCAGCTGTCCGGTTTGCTGGCCTGGTGGTTCTGGCTGGCCGCGCACGTGTTCTTCCTGATCGGCTTCCGTAACCGCCTGGTGGTGCTGCTCAACTGGGCGGTGGCGTATTGGAGCTACCAGCGCAGCGCGCGCATCATCCTCGGCGATGCCGACGAGGACGATGGCAAGGAACCTGCGGGCTGATCGCAGCCGCGCCAGCGGCAATCAGCTGTTGCCGTTGGCGAACTGCTCGAATACTTCGCGCCCGGTGAGTTTCGGCGTCTCGTTGGCCAATTCGTAGTACGACGGCTTTTCGTCGATGAAGATCTGGCTGGCCAGTTCGAACGCTTGTTCATGGAACAAGCCGGCCGGCACGAAGTATTCGCCGTCCGGCACCAACCGGTAATACAGGTGCGTGCCGCACTGTGAGCAGAAGCCGCGCTCGGCCCAGTCGGACGAACGATAAGTCTTCAACGCGCTGCCGATGACCTGCACCTGGTCATCGCAATGCACCGCGAACAGCGGCCCACCGGACCAGCGCCGGCACATGCTGCAATGGCATAGACCGATTTCGGAATGCTCATTGGCGATCACTTCGACCGCACCGCACAGGCAGTTCCCTTTCATCACCAGCTCCGTCTGCAAGAGGAATGCCGAATCTACACGGGAAAGATCACCGGTAGTGCCGAGCCGTGCTCGGCACAGGCTTTACCAGAACCCCGTCCGTAATGCCGAGCCATGCTCGGCAGGGGCTTTACCAGAACCCCGTCCGTAGTGCCGAGCAATGCTCGGCAGGGGCTCCATGCACGGACCAACCGCCACCGGTAACGCCTCTGCCGAGCATGGCTCGGCACTACAGCGGGTTAGTTCGTGCACAAGGCCTCTTGCCGAGCATGGCTCGGCACTACAAAACAAAGGCCCGGGTTTCCCCGGGCCTTCGTGTTACTGCTGCTGCCTTGCTCAGGCGGCGAACAGTGCCTTCATCTTCTTCAGCGCGTTGGCTTCGATCTGGCGGATGCGCTCTGCCGACACGCCGTACTCATCTGCCAGTTCCTGCAGCGTCACCTTGCTGTCGGCTTCCAGCCAACGGCGGGCGATGATGTCGCGCGAACGCTGGTCGAGCTTGGCCAGACCTTCGCGCAGCAGGCTCAGCTGGTTGTCTTCGCTGTCCTCGCGCTCATAGGCCTGCGACGGATCTTCATCGCGCGCGACCAGATACGCAGCCGGCGACGGCGGCGCATGATCGTCGTCTTCATCCGACGGCGCATCGAAACCGATGTCGCGACCGGACAGGCGCGATTCCATCTCCATCACTTCACGCTCGGAGACGTTCAGATCCTTGGCGACGGCGCTGACCTCGGCGGCGTTCATCCAGCCCAGGCGGGTCTTGGACTTGCGCAGGTTGAAGAACAGCTTGCGCTGCGCCTTGGTCGTGGCGACCTTGACGATGCGCCAGTTCTTGAGGATGAACTCGTGCATCTCGGCACGGATCCAGTGCACCGCGAAGGACACCAGACGCACGCCCATGTCCGGGTCGAAGCGCTTGACCGCCTTCATCAGGCCGATGTTGCCTTCCTGGATCAGGTCGCCCAGCTGCAGGCCGTAGCCGTTGTAACCGCGGGCCACGTGCACCACGAAGCGCAGGTGCGAATGCACCAGCTCACGCGCGGCGTTCAGATCCTGCTCGTCGCGGAAGCGACGCGACAGTTCCTGCTCCTCATCGACCGACAGCACCGGGATCTGGTGCACGGCACCGATGTAGGCGTCCAGCGAACCGAGCGCACTGGGGATCGGGAGATTGTTTGCCACAAGGGCAGTAGAGGTGTTCAGGTTCATAGGACCTCATCTTAGCAGTCGAACTATTGGACTGCTCAGTACAGAAAAAGTTCCAGCGTTCTGTTTTTGTTCGCAAACTCGAGGTCAAACCTGAATAGGCGACAGCAACGACGGCATTCCCAACCCCACCAAGGTAGCAAAGCCAAGGTCACCGCGATATGACAGCAATCAAGGCAGTTCAGCGATCAGACGGCGCCAGATCGGCCAAGGCGGGCAGCCGCCAGTCGATCCGGGCCTGGCCGTTGCGGGCCAGGTAGTCATTGGCCTGCGAGAAGTGCCGGCAACCGAGGAAGCCCCGGTGGGCCGACAGCGGCGAAGGATGCGGCGCCTTGAACACGCGGTGGCGACGGGTATCGATGACCTTGCCCTTCTGCTGGGCGTAAGCGCCCCACAGCAGGAACACCAGGCCTTCGCGCTCGCGGTTGAGCACATCGACCACGTGGTCGGTGAAACCCTCCCAGCCGCGGCCCTGATGCGCACCGGCCTTGCCCTCTTCCACGGTCAGCACCGCATTGAGCAGCAGCACGCCCTGCTGCGCCCACGGCTGCAGGCAGCCGTGATCCGGGCGCGGGATGGCCAGGTCGGCCTCGATCTCTTTATAGATGTTGAGCAAGGACGGCGGCACCGGCACGCCCGGCTTCACCGAGAAGCTCAGGCCATGCGCCTGGCCATAACCGTGGTACGGGTCCTGGCCCAGCACCACCACCTTGACCTGCTCGAACGGGGTGGCGTTGAAGGCGGCAAAGATCTCCGGGCCGGGCGGGAACACATGCGCCCCGGCTGCCTTGCGCTTGCGCAGGAAGGCCGACAGTTCGCGCATTTCCGGGCGCAGCAGCCAATCGCCGATGCGCGCCTTCCAACTGGGCTCGAGCTGGATCTGTGCGCCTTCTTCGCTCACAGCACCACCGCCGGCTGTGCCATGCGTGCCAGCCGCAGCTGGAACAACACCTTGGTCACCAACAGGCGCTCTTCGATGGGTTTCTGCACCAGGTCATTGGCGCCGGACTGCAGCAGCGCCGACTGGTTGTGCGGGTTGCTGTCACCGGTCATCACCAGCACCGGCAGGCGGCGCTTGCCGTAGGCGAAGTCGACGCGGATGCGTTCGACCACATCGCGGCCGCTGAGCTCGCCCTTGAGGGTGACGTCGGTCAGCACCAGGTCCACCTGCCGCGTGGTGCGGCCCAGTGACTCGGCGGTGAGCAGCGAGAATGCATCCTCGGCGGTAAGCACGTGCACGACATGCAAGTCGTGGCGTTCGAGCATGCGCTTGGTGGCTTCGGCCACCACGCGGCTGTCTTCGACATACAGCACGGTGGCATTGGCCACCGGCTCTGGCTGCACATAGCCACGGATGAAGGTCGCCAAGGCTTCATGGCCCAGCGCCTTGTCGAAATAGTCGGTGACGTATTCGGTGAAGCGGCGCTGTTCCAGATGCTGCTGGGCATCGCCGGAAACCACGATCACCGGCACATAGGCCTGCCCGGCGGTTTCGCGCACGCCACGCGCCAGCGCCAGGCCATCGCCATCAGGCAGGGCCAGCGAAGTGGTGACCAGATGCACCGGGCCAGCGGCCAGCGCTTCGCGCGCCTCGGCAATGCTGGCGCAGCCCACCACCTCGACATCAGGCAGTTCGCGCTTGAGCACGTCGCTGATCAGGCGCCGTACCAGTTTGGATCCATCGACCACCATTACCCGCGGCGCGTCGCTGATCAGGTGCTTGAGCTCGTGCGTGGACATGCGGGCCTCAGGTTTCGGTCGGGCGAGTCTGCCTGAGGAAGTGACCGGTCACCAGCCATGCCCCCAACCAACCCAGGATCGTGGTGCCAACCAGCACCATGCCCGAATGCAGCAGATCCAGGCCATGCAACATGAAAGGACTGCCGTAGCTCTGCGACAGATTGGCCAGTGGCGCGCGCAGGGCCAGCCCACACACGCCGATCAGGCCCAAGGCGAGCGCACCAGCACCCAGCCCGTACCACGCGCCCAGATAGACGAACGGGCGGCGGATGAAACCGTCGCTGGCACCCAGCAACTGCAGCACACCGATTTCCTCGCGCCGTGCCTGGATGTCCAGGCGCACGGTATTGCCGACCACCAGCGCTGCACCCAGGCCCAGCAGCACCGACAACACCTGCACCAGGCGTGCGCCGAAGTTCAGCCAGCCATCCAGGCGCTGCCGCCAGAGTGCATCGTGCTGGACCAGGTCCGCCTGCGGCAGGCTTTCCAGCGACTTGGCCAGCGCTGCATCGGCACCATCGGCCGGAGTAACAACCAGCAGCGTTGGCAACGGGTTTTCACCCAGCGCATCGATGGCCTCGCCCAGACCAGCGTTCTCACGCAGCTCGGCCAGGCCTTCATCCGGCGTACGCAACTGCACCTGCGCAACATCGGCACGGGCACGCAGGGTCTTGGCCAGTTCCTGCGCGGCGGCGCCGTCCACATCGGTCTTCAGGAACAGGTTGATATCGCGCGACTGCTGCACGCTACCGGAGAAATGCTTGAGGTTGTCCAGCCCGATCGACAACCCCAACGGCAGTGCCAGGGCCAGCGCCATCACCGCCACCGTCAGCGCGGTCGCCCACGGCCTGCGCAGTGCGCGGCCGAGGCTGAACACCACACTGTGCAGATGGTGGTTGATCCAGGTGGCCAGGCGCGACGGTGCCGCCGTGCTGGGCGCGACGGTGCCGCCGTGCTGGTGTTCGTTGCGGACTTCTCGCTGCTGTTGCTGCTAGTCATTCGGCCAGGTCCTGCGGCGAGATGTCATCGACGAGACGGCCGTGGTCGAGGATCAACACGCGCTTGCGCATCTGCTTGAGCAGGGCCAGGTCATGGCTGACCACCAGCACGCTGGTGCCGCGCGCAGGCAGCTCGGCAAACAAGGTCATGATTTCCGCGGCCAGGGTCGGGTCGAGGTTGCCGGTGGGCTCGTCGGCCACCAGCAGCTTGGGCTCGGCGACAATCGCGCGGGCGATGCCGACGCGCTGCTGCTCACCGGCCGACAGTTCACTGGGCAGCGCCTTCTCGCGATGGCCCAGGCCCATCCGTTCCAGCACCGATCGCACCCGCTTGCCGGTATCGGCACGGCGGTCGCCGCGCAGGATCAGCGGCAGGGCGACGTTCTCACCAATGCTGCGGTCAACCAGCAGGCGATGGTCCTGGTAGACCGCGCCGACTTCGCGCCGATGCAGGGCAACCTTGCCGCCGCGCACCTTCAGCAGGTTGCGCTCGCCGAAGATGACCGCGCCACGGCTGGGCCGCTCGCTGAGATGGATCAACTTGAGCAAGGTGCTCTTGCCGGCACCGGAGTGCCCGGTGACGAACAGCATTTCGCCGGCCGCCACCTCAAAGCTGACATCCAGCAGCGCTTGATGGCCACCGGCATAGTGTTTGCTGACATTGTCAAAACGCAGGACGCTCATCGTGCTGATTATGCAGGAGCGCGGGCGGACTGCGGGGGATGCCGGTCACGTGACGTGGGTTACCTGTAGTGCCGAGCCATGCTCGGCAGGGGCTATCCCAACCATGCTGCAGGAGCGGCATAAGCCGCGGAGCCGGGATTGCATCAACCGGCAAAAAGCTTACCCCTCCCCAACCCTCCCCTTTGCTGCGCAAAAGGGAGGGAGCTGTTGTGCCGAGCCATGCTCGGCATGGGGCTTTACCGGTAATGCCGCTGCCGGGCATGGCTCGGCACTACCGTTTTGATCTTGCTGCTAGAGCCTCTGCCGAGCATGGCTCGGCACTACAGGCTCGCGGCGATCAGCTGCCCGACAGCATCCGGCGGATCTTG
>QFOV01000189.1 GCA_003248565.1 Stenotrophomonas sp. | reverse complement strand
GAGCAGGCTGTGCTCGGCCTCCACCGGATCGGCGCCATTGTTGAAACGGTACTCGGCGCGCTGCAGCGCATCCAGGTGCGTCATCACCGGCGCAAGCCATTGCCGGCGCTGCTGTCCATTGCAACGCGGATAGCGCTGCTCCAGCGCGCCCAGCGCAACGCGAATGCGGCGGCTGGCTTCACCGTTCATGTCCGGCGCTTTCTCGTAACGGATGGGCGCGGCCTTGTAGGCATCGCCGGTGGCTTCGCTACCGAGATCGGACTTGCGCTCATGCAGGCTGGGATTGAACGCCACCTCGGGCGGACGCCGTGCTTGTGCCGGTTGGATATCCGGACCGTGGATCAAACGGGCACCGATCTGGCCCAACGTCGGCGGCTTCGTCTTGTCCTCGAACATGCCGGAGACCAACTCCTCCAGCGGCCGCTCGCCGACGCCGGTGGCCAACGCATCGCGGTGTTCGAACACCCGCTCGGTCGCACTTTTCTGGCGCGTGGCGTTACCGTCGGTGGGCACAGCCAAGCTACCGTCCTTGCCATACAGGCGCTGCGACCAGCCCGTTTGCGCTGATGCTGGCTTCGCTGCAGGTGCCGCAGTCACGGCAGGCGACGGAGTCGCAGGCGGTACATCAACCGCGGGCAGGTCAAACCTGGCCGCTGCCTGCGCAAGCGGTGGATTCTGCAGCGCCGAAGCCACGGCTTGCTGTGCCGGCAAACGCGCCGCAGCTTGGGGCGAGGTCAGCAACCAGCGCAGTTGGATCCGGGCTTCCTCCCGTGCAACGTTCAGCTCCGGCAACTGCAACAGCAAACGCACCAGCCCGGACATGAACGCCAAGGCAACCACGCCGGCAGTCAATCGGGTCCATAGCGGTTCGGCAGCAGGATCAGAACGCATGCAACTCCAGCAAAAGACGACGCAGGGCAACAACCGGCCCTGTCACGGTACGTCGGCACACTGCAAAGACCGACAAGAGCACAACGAGTTCCACGATTGTGCCCGCCGAATGTGTGAACCTGTGGCAAGAGTGGGTCATCATCGGGCAAACGCCGTCATCGTTCGCAGCACAAGGAGCCGTACGTGAATACCGTTGCAGCACAGAACCTGGATGAAAGCATCGCCAAGCAGCTGTTCTTTGGCCATATCGCCGAAGATGTGCTGTTCCCCTACCCACAGATCCGTGAACGTGACCGCGAGATGCTGGGCGCGATGACCGATGCCATCGACCAGTTCCTGGCCGACAAGACCGCCGAGCTGCGCCAGTACGACCGCGACGCCGAGCAGCCGCCGGAATTCATCCAGGCGCTACGCGACATGGGCCTGTTCGGGCTGATCATTCCGGAGGAATTCGGCGGGCTGGAGCTGTCCAACGGTGCCTACGCGCGCGTGCTGGGCCAGACCAGCAGCCATGACAGCTCGGTGTCGCTGACCATCGGCGCGCACAGCTCGATCGGCATGAAGGGCCTGCTGCTGTTCGGCAACGACGAGCAGAAGCAGCGCTACCTGCCCAGACTGGCCAGCGGCGAGATGATCGCGGCCTTCTGCCTCACCGAATCCGGCGCCGGCTCCGATGCTGCGGCCATCCGCACCAAGGCACACCGCAACGACGACGGCAGCTGGACGCTGAGCGGCGAGAAGATCTGGATCACCAACGGCGGCATCGCCGATTTCTACACCGTGTTCGCGCGTACCGACACGCCCGAAGGCAAGGTCACCGCCTTCATCGTCGAGGCCGGCTGGGAAGGCGTCAGCCACGGCCCGCACGAAGACAAGATGGGCATCCGCGCCTCGTCCACCACCACGGTCGCCTTCAGCGATGTACGCGTTCCCGCGGCCAATGTGCTGGGCCCGGTCGGCAAGGGCTTCAAAGTGGCGATGAACATCCTCAACAGCGGCCGCACGGGTCTGGGCGGCGGTGCGGTCGGCGGCATGCGTGCGCTGATCCGCATGGCCTGCGCACAGGCCAGCGAGCGCAAGCAGTTCGGCCAGTCGATCGCCGAGTTCGGCCTGGTGCGCGAGAAGATCGCACAGATGACCGCCGATTGCTTCGCCGCCGAAAGCACGGTGTGGATGGTGGCGCACCTGATCGACAGCGGCCGCACCGACTATTCGGTGGAAGCGGCGATGAGCAAGATATTCGCCAGCGAAGCGGTGCAGCGCAGCTGCTACGAGGCCCTGCAGATTGCTGCCGGCAACGGCTTCATGCGCGAACTGCCCTACGAGCAGATGACCCGCGATACGCGCATCCTGTCGATCTTCGAAGGCACCAACGAAATCCTGCGCCTGTACGTGGCACTGAATGGCCTGAGGGGTGTGGGCGCGACATTGAGTGAGCTGCAGAGCGCGGTCGGCGGCATCTTCAACGACCCGATCAAGGGCTTCGGCGTGCTCAGCGACTATGCCGGACGCCGCGTGCGTGAAGCCACCGGCTATGGCACTGGCCGTATCCGCGCACCACTCAATGATGCGTTGCGGCCCTTGGCGCGCTTGTGCGAGAAGTACACTGTGGAGCTGTCCAAGGCCTCGGACCGGTTGCTGCGCAAGCACGGCAAGAAGATCGCCGACCAGCAGCACGCGCAGAAGCGCGTAGCCGATATCGCCATCGACCTGTTCGTCGGGCTGTGCGTGCTGTCGCGCGTGGAGAGCCTGCTGCAGGCCGGTCACCCCGCAGCGGACGACGCGGTAAAGATCGCCCGCCTGTTCGCCCGCCAGGCGCGCCGCCGCATGGCGCGCAACGTGCGGGGACTGGAGCGCAACGAAGATGAGATCGTCGAATCGCTGGCCGCATCGGTGCTGGAACGCGGCGGCTACACCTGGGACGTGATGTAAGCCCTCTGGTGTTTGCAGGAGCGGCGTAAGCCGCGAAGCCACTGCACCATCCGCCGAGAAAGTTCCTGCAATTGCAAACTCCCAGGCAACCGGCAAGTGCATCAGCTTCGCGGCGGATGCCGCTCCTACAACAGCAACACGTGCGGCCAATGCTTGTGGGAGCGGTGTAAACCGCGAAGCAACCGAGCTATCCGCCGAAGAAGATCCTGTAATTGCAATCAACCTGGTAATCGGCAGCTCCACCGGCTTCGCGGCTTACGCCGCTCCTACAAAGCTGGGTCATCCACAGCGAGCTCACCCTCGCGCAACACCCGCCGCATCAGCGTCCGTGCCTGTCGGTCCAGCCCCAGCACGCGCGGCTTCACGCCGTGATGGCGATAGCGGCTGACCACCTTCTCCAAAGCCGCCACCGCGGTGATATCCCACAGCTGCGCACCGGATAGATCGATCGTCACCGCACGCCCTTCGGCAACGCGTGGATCAAAGGCATCAATGAAGGCATCCGCGGACGCAAAGAACACCTGCCCGCGCACCACATGGCGAAGGCTGCCATCAGCCTGATCCAGCGTTTCCACGCGCAACAGGCGCGCCACCTTCAGCGCGAAGAAAACACCACTCAGCAACACACCAACGCCAACGCCGGCCGCCAGATTGTGCGTGCCCAGCGTCACCGCTACCGTGGCCAGCATCACCACACCGGACAGGCGTGGATGCCGCAGCAGTGCGCCCAGGCTGCGCCAGTCAAACGTGGACACGCTGACCATCACCATGATCGCGACCAGCGCGATCACCGGCACCTGCCCAACCCAGGGCTTCAACAACACCATCAGCACCAGCAGGAACACGCCGGCAAACAAGGTCGACAGCCGACCACGTCCGCCGTACTTCACGTTGCCCACGGTCTGCCCGATCATGCCGCAGCCTGCAATGCCGCCGAACAGGCTGGCGGCAATATTGGCCACGCCCAGACCCGTGCACTCTCTGTTCTTGGAACTGGGCGTATCGGTGAGCTCATCGACCACCCGCGCCGTCATCATCGATTCCAGCAGGCCCACCATCGCGATCGCCAAGGCCGGCATCGCGATGATGCGCAGCGTCTCCAGATCAACCGGCAGTGATGGCAGACCCATCCATTGCGGCAGCGCATCCGGCAGTTTGCCCAGATCGGCGACGGTGGGCAGATCCAGCTTCAGCCACGATGCCAGCACGCTCAGCACCACGATGCAGATCAGCGGCGACGGAATCGCCCGCATGCCCGGCAGGGGCAGTCGCGGCAGTCCGTAGATGATCAACAAGCCCAACGCCAGCATCGCCCAGGTGGCGGCAGTGGCGCCGTGCAGCTGCGGCAGTTGCGCGGCGAAGATCAGGATGGCCAGCGCATTGACGAAGCCGGTGCGCACCGAGCTGCTGACAAAGCGCATCAATACGCCCAGCCGCAACACGCCGAACACGATCTGGATCACGCCCGCCAACAGGCCGGCGGCAAACAGATACGGCAGGCCATGCGCGCTGATCAGCGGCGCCGCCACCAAGGCCACCGAACCTGCAGCCGCCGTGATCATCGCCGGCCGCCCCCCGAACACCGCGATGACGATGCTCAGCACGAAGGAAGCGAACAGGCCAACCTGCGGGTCCACCCCGGCCACGAACGAGAACGCGATGACCTCGGGGATCAGCGCGAAGGTGGCCACGGCTCCGGCCAACATCTCGCGCAGGGGATTGGCGCGCCATTGCGCCAGTTCAGAATGCAGGAAGGACATACGGGCTGGCCGCCGGCGCTGGCCGATGGGGTGCGGCAGCGCAGGCAGAATCAAGATGAGGGGCGCGAATTATGCCTGCTTGGGTTGCTGGGCGCTGGTTGGTGCAGGGTTCCCGGCAAAAGCCTGAACGTCCAAAGCTACCCCTCCCCAGCCCTCCCCTTGCCTGCGGCAAAGGGAGGGAGCTTCTGCCCCCTCCCTTTTGCGGAGCAAAGGGGAGGGCTGGGGAGGGGTGCTCTTCGCGAAGAACCAAACCCCCAAAATCCACCCTGCGGTAGCATTCCCTCCCCCGCATCAGCTTCCTACCCATGCCCCACTACACCGGCCCGCTGCTCACCCGCCCGCTGCTCGAGCAGCTACAGAGCGCCCTGAAGAAGGGCAGCAGCGAGCTCAGCGCCTCGCTCGACCTGGGCCGCAATCAGGAAGCCGTCGGCCTCAACGCCGACAGCTGGCAGTACAAGGGCCAGCATTACCCGTGGCCGGCCAAGCTCAAGGACCGCACGATCTACTACTGGGATGGCGAGGAGTTCAGCGCCGCCTCGCGCTTCGGCAGCGGCCTGTACAAGCTGGTGCCCACCGACTGGGGCATCCCCACCTTCGAGATTGACGGCATCAAGATGCTGGTCAGTGCACAGATCTCGCCGCTGGACGACGCCCGCCGCAAGGTGGCGCTGGTGGAGCCCCGCGGCAAGCAGGTGCTCGATACCTGCGGCGGCATGGGGTACTTCGCGGCCTGCTGCCTGGATGAAGGCGTGGCCGGCATCCGTTCGTTCGAGAAGAGCACGGAAGTGCTGTGGCTGCGCACCCTGAACCCGTGGTCACCGGATCCGCATGATGAACACGCAGGTGGCCGCCTGCAGTTGAACCATGGTGATGTGTCGAAGGAAATCGAAACCATCGCCGATGCCTCGATGGACGCCGTCCTGCACGACCCTCCGCGCTTCGGCATTGCCGGCGAGCTGTATTCACAGGTGTTCTACGACCACCTCGCCCGCGTGCTGCGCAAAGGCGGCCGTCTGTTCCATTACACCGGCGCCCCCAACAAGCTCACCAGCGGCCGTGACGTACCCCGCGAAGTCGCCACGCGTCTGCAGAAGGCCGGCTTCAAAGCTGAGCTGGCGCTGGATGGCGTACTGGCAGTGCGCAAATAACCCGCTTCTGTGGGAGCGGCGTAAGCCGCGAAGCTCGTACCCCATCACGCCCCGGTCCAACGGCGGTTTCATCGACCCCAGCTTCGCGGCTCACGCCGCTCCCACAAAAAAGATGTTGCTGTATACGCCCCGCCTTCACCTCTTCCGCGCGACACTGCGCACTCCGAAGCGGAGGCAGCCCATGGCAACCGAAACCGTACGCGGCAAAACCGTCACCATCCATTTCGACGGTGAACGATGCATCCACTCACGCAACTGCGTACTCAGCCATCCGGATGTGTTCGTGCCCAATGTGGTCGGCGAATGGATCCATCCCGATGCGGTCGCCCCGGAAGAAGTGGCGCTGATCGCACGCAACTGCCCCTCCGGCGCCATCCGCTACGAATACAACGACGGCAGCCACAGCGAACCTGCGCCGGTGGTCAACCTGGTGCATATCCGTGAGAACGGCCCACTCGCCTTCAATGCTCCCCTGCTGATCGCCGGCAAGGACGAAGGCATGCGCGCCACGCTATGCCGCTGCGGCGAATCGCATAACAAACCCTTCTGCGATCACCGCCATGTCGAGTGCGGTTTCATCGCCACCGGTGAACCGGTAGAGAAAAAGTCCGAAGCACTGCCACAACGCGATGGCCCGCTGCAGGTGAACCCCACCAGGAACGGCCCGCTGCACGTCATCGGCAATCTCGAAGTGGTCAGCGGCACCGGCCGCACCATCGA
>QFOV01000188.1 GCA_003248565.1 Stenotrophomonas sp. | reverse complement strand
ACTGCTCAGGGTGTAGGCTCGCTCAAGGTCGCAGCTTCTGTGCTGCGCATCGTTTGGTTTCTGCAGCCGAGGAGCACGCATGACGGTCAAGCGCATGGATAACGTGGGTATCGTGGTCGCGGATCTGGATGGCGCCATAGCGTTCTTCCTCGAACTGGGACTGGTGCTTGAGGGGCGCATGCCGATCGAAGGCGAGTGGGCCGGGCGAGTTACTGGCCTACGCGACCAGCGTGTCGAGATCGCGATGATGCGCACGCCCGATGGCCACAGCAGGCTTGAGCTCTCCAGGTTCGATGTGCCGGGGATCGCCTCCGATCACCGTGGGGTGCCGGTGAATTCCCTGGGATACCTGCGCGTCATGTTCGCGGTGGAGGACATCGATGACACGCTTGAGCGGCTCAAGAAGCTGGGGGCGTCGGTGGTCGATGAGGTGGTCAACTACGAGAACACCTATCGGCTGTGCTACATCCGTGGTGTTGAAGGCATCCTGATCGGGCTTGCCCAGGAGCTAGGGCTGCGGGCAGCCGAGTGAGCGTCGTGTGTTGGTGGCAGGGGCCTGTGCCTTCCAGGTCGTGCCAGCAATCCCCACGCTCCAGCTCATCAGGCGACGACGACCTCCTGCCGAACGTAGCAACCGTTTGAACGGGGTGATATGGACGCGCTGTTTGATTGACGGCAGGTTTGAGTGCTGTGACTATCCGCCTGTTCATCATGGCTACCAGGGTTCCACCATGTCTGGCTTGCTCGGCGGGTTGATTGAAGGCGTTGTGGATGTTGTTACAGATATCTGGCTGTTGCGCAGGCAGCGCTCGGGCCGAGGTCGCCCGGCAAACTCCATTGCCAAGGATGCGACGGATATCGTGGTGTTCAATCTATGGGCGCTATTGTTCTCCGCCATCGCATTGGCCTGCTTTTCGGCGATGTTCTTTGTCATGAAGCTGCCGCTGTGGATCAGTCTGGCACCGGTGGCTGCGGTGATTGCCTATCTCGTATACCGCTGGTTTGTGTTGGTACGTGCTGAGTAGCGGATGCACAAAGTAGATGGGCGATGGTTGGGCGTGGAGTTTTCCGTCCGGTCGGCCATTGGATGCTGCGTCTGATCATGGCGAGCAGCAGCCCGCGGAGGGTGGGATGTTGCGGTTCCTTGATCCATGGAATGCAGCATGCCGTCTTTCCTGTTGAGCGGTTTGAATCCCGCACTGTTCGCCGATCTTTTCCAGCTTGATGATGCCGCGCTTGCTGCGCGGCACATCGCTCGGGTCACTGCTACTGGTGCACCAGGATTTCCCTGCCGGATCAGTCTCGCTGATGCGACGGAGGGAGAGGAACTGTTGCTGCTCTCCTTTCAACACCAACCGGCGGATTCGCCGTACCAGGCGAGTGGGCCGATCTTTGTCCGGCGCGGTGTGGCGCGTGCGGAACTGCAGGTCAACGAGGTGCCGTCGCAGGTGCGACGTCGGTTGATGTCGTTGCGGGCCTATGGCGCGGACGATCGGATCATATTTGCCGAGGTCTGCGATGGAACTGGCGTGGGCGAATGGTTGCAAGCCGCCTTCGACGACGCGGATGTGGCATATGTGCACCTGCATTTCGCTCGCTATGGCTGCTTTTCGTGTCGGGCGGACCGGGTGTCATCAGCCTGACTGCAGTTTGTGGGAGCGGCGTAAGCCGCGAAGCAGATGGATCGTCAGGTTGCGGGTGTTTGGGTGATGTGCAGATGTTGTGGCTTCGCGGCTTACGCCGCTCCCACAGGTGATCGGTTGGATTGCCTGGAAGGCCTCTGCCGAGCATGGCGCGGCACTACAAGGTGGTCGGTGGGGGGGAGGAAGGCTTCTGCCGAGCATGGCTCGGCACTACCGCGCTGGGGTTGCTTGATTTACATCAAGGCGGGCATTGCCTTGGCGGCGCATGGTTGCTCTCCTGGAGTGGAGAGTTCTGCGATGGCAAAGCCATTTCCGTTGAATCCAAAACATCCTGAGCGGATCTGCTGGGGCTGCGACAAGTATTGCGCGACCGATGCGCTGGCCTGCGGTAATGGTTCGGGGCGCACGCAGCATCCGGCGGAGCTGCAGGGTGAGGATTGGTATCTGGTCTGGGGAGTCGAGCCGGAGCCGGGCCGGCCGGGAAGGGCGGCGCTGGAGAAGAAGTTGTAGGAGCGGCGTGAGCCGCGAGGCTGGTGATTTGTCAGGTTGCACGCTTTCCTGTGGTTCCAGTGGTGTTGGCTTCGCGGCTTACGCCGCTCCCACAAGGTGATCGGTTGGATTGCTTGGAAGGCCTCCGCCGAGCATGGCTCGGCACTACATGGGGTGTCGGTTTTCTGAATGGTGGCTGTCGCTGGCGGGGGGAGGCTTGATCGCGGCGCAGGCCGGCCCCATTACCGGAGAACAGTATTCCGGAGGCCGTATGGACCCCAGTCAGAACCCGAGTGTTTTTCATGCCACCACCATCTGCTGCGTGCGCCGCGGCGAACATGTGGCGATTGCTGGCGATGGTCAGGTCACCCTGGGCCATACGGTGATGAAGGGCAATGCGCGCAAGGTGCGCCGGCTTGGCCGCGATGGCCAGGTGCTGGCGGGTTTTGCAGGTGCGGCCGCTGATGCCTTCACCTTGTTCGAATTGTTTGAAGCCAAGCTGGAAAAGCACGGCCAGCTGACCCGCGCTGCGGTGGAGCTGGCCAAGGATTGGCGCACTGATCGCCGCTACGGCAAACTCGAAGCGCTACTGGCCGTGGCTGATCGTGAAACCTCGCTGATCATCAGCGGCACCGGCGATGTGATCGAGCCGGAGGACGGCATCATCGCCATTGGTTCCGGCGGCTCCTACGCGCTCAGTGCGGCACGGGCGCTGCTCAAGCACACCGATCTGGATGCACGTGGCGTGGCCACCGAGGCGATCAACATCGCCGGCGGCATCTGCATCTACACCAACACCAACGTCGTGGTGGAAGAGCTCTGAGCTCTTCGGCCATCAAGCGCGAGTACCCCATGAGCCACAAGATCGAAGTTTCCTCCGCCACCATGACCCCGCGCGAAATCGTGCAGGAGTTGGATCGCCACATCGTTGGCCAGCACGACGCCAAGCGCGCGGTCGCCATCGCGCTGCGCAATCGCTGGCGCCGCATGCAGCTGCCCGTCGAGCTGCGCAACGAAGTGATGCCGAAGAACATCCTGATGATCGGCCCGACCGGCGTCGGCAAGACCGAAATCGCACGTCGCCTGGCCACGCTGGCCAATGCGCCGTTCGTCAAGGTCGAAGCTACTCGGTTCACCGAGGTCGGCTACGTCGGCAAGGATGTGGAGCAGATCATCCGTGACCTGGCCGATACCGCCGTCAAGCTGTACCGCGAGCAGGCCAAGGTGCGCGTGCGCACCCAGGCCGAAGAGAAGGCCGAAGACCGCATTCTTGACGCATTGCTGCCGCGTCGCAGCGTCGGCATTGGCTTTGATCCGGAAGCGGCACGCAATGAACCGTCGGCTGCCGATAACGAAACCCGCATCAAGTTCCGCCGCATGCTGCGCGCTGGCGAGCTGGACGAGCGCGAGATCGAACTGGATGTCGCCGCCAACGTCAGCATGGACATCATGACCCCGCCGGGCATGGAGGAAATGGGCCAGCAACTGAAGTCGATGTTCGCCAATCTCGGCACCGCCAAGTCGAACAAGCGCACGCTGAGCATCAAGGCGGCGCGTCCGCTGCTGATCGAAGAAGAAGCCGGCAAGCTGGTCAACGAGGACGATATCCGCGCTGCTGCGGTAGAGGCCTGTGAGCAGCATGGCATCGTCTTCATCGACGAGATCGACAAGGTCGCCAAGCGCAGCGACGCTGGTTCGTCGGGTGGCGATGTCTCGCGCGAAGGCGTGCAGCGCGATCTGTTGCCGCTGGTGGAAGGTTCCAATGTGTCGACCAAGTACGGCACGGTGAAGACCGACCACATCCTGTTCATTGCTTCCGGTGCGTTCCATCTGGCCAAGCCGAGCGATCTGATTCCCGAGTTGCAGGGTCGTTTCCCGATCCGCGTGGAGCTGGGTGCGCTGAGCAAGAATGATTTCGTGCGCATCCTCACTGAGCCGAAGGCGGCATTGACCAAGCAGTACGAAGCGCTGTTGGCGACGGAAGGCGTCAAGGTCAACTTCACTGCCGAGGCAGTGGATCGTCTGGCGGAGATCGCGTTCCAGGTCAACGAGCGTCAGGAGAATATCGGTGCGCGTCGTCTGCACACGGTGCTGGAACGCTTGCTGGATAGCTTGAGCTATGAGGCGCCGGACCGGGATGGCGACAGCATTGCGATCGACCCGGCGTATGTGGACAAGCACCTGGGTGAGCTGGTGAAGGACCCGGACCTGAGTCGCTATATTCTGTGATGGTTGGTTTGGGTTGGTGAGAAGCGGCGGCACGATGGTGCCGCCGTTTTTTTTGCGTGTGTTTTGGTTGTTGGTATTGCGAGCAAGGCCCTTGCCGAGCATGGCTCGGCACTACCTGTGACCAGCGGTGCCGCAGCTTTAGCCCTCCCTTTGCCGTAGGCAAGGGGAGGGTTGGGAGGGGTGCTTTGCTTGTGCGTCTGCATTCGCTTGCTTCGCGGCTTACGCCGCTCCTGCAAGGCTGCTGCGGCTCTGTAACCTTGCTCGGTACGGCCTCTGCCGAGCATGGCTCGGCACTACAGGGCTGGCTTAGTCTTCGTCTGGTGGTGGCAGCGGCGAAGGATCTGAGCCGGGCTCGAATACACCTGGCTTCACGTAGTGCGCCATCAGCGCGTCCAGCATCTCGCGGCTGTCACGTTCCAGGTCGAACTGGGTGGGTTCGAGCATGGCGCTGTACAGCACACCGGTCAGGCCTGCATGCAGGATGCGCGCGCTGCTTGCGGTGTTCACGCCATCGCGCAGCTGGCCCAGGTCGCGCGCGCGCTCAAGTGCACGGCGGAAAATCGCCATCTCTTCTTCAACGCTGTCGTGTTGCAGCTGCTGCATCGCCAGGCTTTCGGCGGAAAGGTCGTTGCGCAGCATGATCTCCATCATCTCGCGCAGCTGTGGATCGTTGGCCAGTTCGCTCAAGGACACCAGCATCGCCGAACGCAGGTCCAGGATCGGCGTGTTGCGCAGGGGCGAGTAGGTCTGCTGCAGGCGCTTGATGAACGGCACGCGCTCGCGGTTGATCATCGCCTCCAGCACTTCGGTCTTGTTCTTGAAGTGCCAGTACACCGCGCCGCGGGAGACGCCCGCGCGCTCGCCGATCGCCGCCAGCGAGCTGCCGGCAACGCCGTGTTCATGGAAGCAGGCCAGCGCGGCATCGAGGATGCTTTCGCGGGTGGCTGCTGCCTCTTCTTTGGTCTTTCTGGCCATTGCTCTGTGCAAATGCTGGATGAAACCGACCTGAATTGTCCGCGTTTACAAACATGCGTGTATGTATGTATATTTCCACAGCTTGCTCTGCAGGATGGCCGTGATGTGTGCGGCGGTGGCGGTTGCCACCGATGTACCCGTAACGTATGCGGTACGGAAGGATATGCCTCGGCATACCTCATGTTCCGCCCGATCCTCGAGCGCCACTTTTCCTCATTGAGCTCCTCTCCCATGCCTGCTATCAGTCGCTACCGTCTCGTCGCGCTTTCCCTCGCACTATCCGTCGCGCTCGTTGCCTGCAAGGGCGGCGGGGAGCAGCCGCAGCAGGGTGGGCCGGGTCAGGTCACCGTGGTCACGCTGAAGCCTGAAACGGTCACCTTGACCCGCGAACTGGCCGGCCGTGCCAACGGCTACCAGGTCGCCGAAGTGCGCCCGCAGGTCAGTGGCATCGTCGCCAAGCGCCTGTTCACCGAAGGCAGCGTGGTCAAGGCCGGCGATGCGCTGTACCAGTTGGACGACGCCGCCTACCGCGCCCAGGCCAACAGCGCCCGCGCGCAGCTGGCCCGCGCCGAAGCCACTGCCAGCGCCGCTCGTCTGGCGGCACGCCGCAGCAGCGAGCTGGTCAAGTCGCGGGTGATCAGCGTGCAGGACGACGAGAACGCACAGGCCGCGTGGAAGCAGGCCGAGGCCGACGTGCTGGCCGCCCGCGCATCGCTGGATGCGGCCAACGTGACGCTGGGCTATGCCCGCATCACCGCGCCGATCAGCGGCCAGATCGGCAAGTCCTCGGTTACCCAGGGCGCGCTGGTCAGTGCTGGTCAGGCCGATCCGCTGGCCACCATCAACCAGCTGGACCCGATCTATATCGACGTCACCCAGTCCTCGGCCGAGCTGCTGCAGCTGCGCCGTGAACTGGCCGCCGGTCGCCTGGAGGGCGCCTCCGAGCTGCCGGTCGACATCGTGCTGGAAGACGGCAGCACCTTTGCCTACAAGGGCAAGCTGGAGTTCTCCGAAGTCAGCGTTGACCCGGCCACCGGCAGCTACGCCATGCGCGTACGCGTCGAGAATCCGGATCAGGTGCTGATGCCGGGCATGTTCGTGCGTGCGGTGCTGGGCAGTGGCGTGCGTCCGAATGCGCTGCTGGTGCCGATGCAGGGTATTGCACGCGATCCCAAGGG
>QFOV01000187.1 GCA_003248565.1 Stenotrophomonas sp. | reverse complement strand
AGGCTTCAATGGCAGCCAGGCCTTGATCATCCGTTTTGCCAAGCAGCCGCGTGCCAGCATCCATCCCGAGCAGGCCCAGGTCGAGCTGTATCTGGATGCAGGCGGTATCGCCGAGGGCTTGCTGGAGATGGAAGTGCACGCGCCTTACCGCGAGCTGCAAGCCGGCGAACGGATGCAGGCATCCGAGCAGTGGACACTGTTGCAGTGGGACGGCGGGGATGACGAGGCGAAGCAGCGTGGATTCCTGTGTTCGCATGCGGCCGCGTTGCAGTTGGCGGGTGCGTGTCGTTAGGGCGTAGCCCTGCGGTGCTGGAGCTATACCGGTGAGGCCTCTCCCGAGCATGGCTCGGCACTACGCAGGACCAGCTCCCTCCCTTTGCCGCAGGCAAGGGGAGGGTTTGGGAGGGGTAGGCCTTTCGCCGGCTGGCTGAAGGCGATGTTCATCCGCCCCAGCTCCGAGGCTGTCGATTCACGTAATTGCGCCTACCATGCAGCGGTCCCCAACTGGCACGTCTTTCCATGCAACGACGCGACTTCCTGCGCAACGCCGCTGCCGCCCTGGCGGCATTCGGTCTTCCGGCCTTCAGCGCCTGCGCGGCTGGCAAACCCGCCCAGCTGGGCCTGCGCCGGCTGGGCCAAGCGCAGCCTTTCGACTTTGCCACGCTCAAGGGCCAAGCCCGTGCGCTGGCGCAGGCGCCGTACAAGAGCCACAAGCGCACCCTGCCGGGCGCGCTGGAGAAACTCGACTGGGACCAGTACCAGTCCATCGGCTACCGCCAGGACCATGCGCTATGGGCTGACCAGCCCGGCAAGTTCCAGGCGAAGTTCTTCCACCTCGGCCTGTACTTCCATTCGCCGGTGCGCATGTTCGACGTGGTCGATGGCAAGGCGCAGGAGCTGGCCTATGACGGCGCGGCCTTCAACTACGGCAGGAGCGGCATCCACGATGGCGAGTTGCCGGCCGACCTCGGCTTTGCCGGCTTCCGCCTCAATACCCGCAGCGATACCGACCGCGACTTCGCGGCCTTCCTTGGCGCCAGCTATTTCCGCGCGGTGGGCAAGGAGGGCCAGTACGGGCAGTCGGCGCGTGGCCTGGCGATCGATACCGGCATGGGCCGCCCGGAGGAGTTCCCGGACTTCATCGCCTATTACCTGGAGCAGCCTGCCGCTGATTCGGACACCATCGTTGTTTATGGCCTGCTGGATTCACCCAGCGTGGCCGGTGCCTATCGTTTCGCGATCACCAATGGCGATGTGCTGCTGATGGACATCGACAGCGCGTTGTACCCGCGCAAGGAAATCGAGCGGCTCGGCATCGCGCCGTGCACCAGCATGTACCAGGTCGGCGAGAACGACCGCCGCATGGATTGGGACTGGCGCCCGGAGATCCACGATACCGATGGCCTGTCGATGTGGAACGGTGCCGGCGAGTGGATCTGGCGGCCGCTGTGCAACCCGGCCAACCTGCGTTTCAACATGTTCGTCGACAACAACCCGCGCGGCTTCGGCCTGCTGCAGCGCGACCGCAACTTCGACCATTACCAGGACGACGGCGTGTTCTACGAGAAGCGCCCCTGCCTGTGGATCGAGCCGAAGGGGCAATGGGGCGAAGGTTCGGTGCAGCTGGTGGAGATTCCCACCGTCGATGAAACCTTCGACAACATCGTCGCCTTCTGGAACCCCAAGGCCAAGCCGCAGCCGGGCCAGGAACTGCTGGTCGGCTATCGTCTGTATTGGGGCGCCGAGCCGCCGGCACGTCCGCCGCTTGCCCACTGCGTGGCCAGCCGCACCGGCCTGGGTGGCATCATCGGCAAGAAGCGCGAGTATTTCTCGTGGCGTTTCGCGGTGGATTTCGAAGGCGGCGAACTGGCGGGCCTGATCGACAAGGCCGACGTCGAGGCAGTGGTGGAAACCAGCCGTGGCCGTGTGGAAGTGGTATCGGCGCGCCCGCTGCGGGAGATCAAGGGCTACCGCGCCATGTTCGACCTGGTGCCGCCGGATGGCAGCACCGAGCAGATCGACGTGCGGCTCTACCTGCGCAGCGGCGGCAAGACCCTGACCGAAACGTGGTTGTACCAGTACACCCCGCCGGCAGCCGGTGCGCCGGAGCGGACGTTGTATTGAGGCGCTTGAGCCCCTCTCCCTCCGGGAGAGGGGTTGGGGGAGAGGGGCGGTCTGAAGCCACCAGAATGCGAGCTGCAGCAAGCTCCACCCGTACCCTCATCCGCCCTGCGGGCACCTTCTCCCGGCGGGAGAAGGAACGGCGTTACAACGGCAACGGCGCCTGCATCGGATCAATCCGCCCTTCACCGCGGGTGATCTTCTTGAACTCGGCGCGGCTCACCGACACATAACGGTCGTTGCCGCCGATCTCCACCTGCGGGCCGTCCTGCACGGCAAAGCCGTTCTCGTCCACGCGTACGGTCATCGTCGCCTTCTTGCCGCTGTGGCAGATGGTCTTGATCTCCTGCATCTCGTCGGCCCAGGCCAGCAGGTACTGGCTGCCTTCGAACAGTTCGCCGCGGAAATCGGTACGCAGCCCGTAGCACAGCACCGGGATGCGCAGTTGGTCGACCACCTCGGACAGCTGCCACACCTGTGATTTGCTCAGGAACTGCGCCTCGTCCACCAACACGCAGCCGAGCCTGCCGTGGGCGGCAATGTCCTGCTGGATCAGCTTCTCCAGGTCGGTATCGCGCTCGAAGGTGGTGGCTTCAGCCTGCAGGCCGATCCGCGAGGCGACCACGCCGGTGCCGGCGCGGTGGTCCAGGTGCGGGGTCAGCAGGGCGACGCGCATGCCGCGCTCGCGGTAATTGTGCGCGGACTGCAGCAGGGTGGTGGTCTTGCCGGCGTTCATCGCCGAATAGTAGAAGTAGAGCTTGGCCATGCGGCATTTTAGCGCGGCGAGCCCAAGGCATGCCGACCAATGGCGTGGCTGGCAGGACCCAAACGACGGGGGCGGCGGGCATTCAGGGCGTGCCGATATCCGGTGAGGTCCTTTGTGGCAGGCCGACTTCCACATTGGGGCTCCTTGGTCGTGACCAATAAGCATCCTCGTAACACCAATACATTTCGGGTTGGTAGTAGGTCTGGTCGTAGTAGACCGATCCTGAGATGTCGTGGCCGTTTACATCGGTTACATACAGTGCCCCGGTTACCAGACCCGTGCGACTACCCGTCTTGTTCCGGGTCGCCAATCGCAGCTCTCTTTCAAGGTTCGGCTTGGTGACGCTGTCGCTGTACCGGGCATATAGCGCTTGGCCGCGATGCACCGCGGCCGCACGTTGTTGTCCATCGAGTTGCGCCCAATAGGCTTCGCGTTGGGAAGCGAAGTTGTGGTACTCGCGCTCAGCAGCGAGATCTGCCCATGCATAGGCGAGTGGCTGATCGGCGTCAGTACCAAGGCCCTCCCAGTACATGTGGGCGACCATGAATTGGGAGAATTTGTCAGCATAGTTCGCAGCACGTTTGAAGTACCGGAAGGCAGCGGCGTATTGGCCCTTCTTGTAGGCATCCAGTGCGGCGTTTCGCCAACGCATGTCCGGGTGAGCCTGATAGAACCCGGGTGTCATTATTTCGGCGGGGATCGGTTTTGCTGACACGCTAGCGCAGGCATCTTCAGTCGGCGCAGCCGCCAGCGCGGGCACCGCAGCAAATACTGCCAGGAATGCAACAGCCCATGAGTTGCGCATGTCATCGATCCTTATGACTGTGTGGCGCATTCCAGCACCTGAACATGGCTTTTACAACCGGCCCAAAGCCAATCGTCACGGGCATGACTGGCCCCGTGAATGACGGGGCCGGGAGGGTCTGGGCAACGATGGCTTACACTGCCTGCCTGCGACTGAAACCACCCCATGCTGGACTCCCTCAATCCCCCCCAACGCGCGGCGGCTGTGCACGCCGAAGGTCCTCTGCTGGTGCTGGCTGGTGCCGGCAGCGGCAAGACGCGCGTGATCGTCGAGAAAATCGCCCACCTGATCGGCATTGGCCGCTACAGCGCCCGCCGCATCGCCGCGATCACCTTCACCAACAAGTCGGCCAAGGAAATGCGCGAGCGTGTGGCCAAGCGCCTGCGCGCCGAGGACGCGGCCGAGGTCACCATCTGCACCTTCCACGCCCTGGGCCTGAAGTTCCTGCAGATCGAACATGAACAGGTGGGTTTGAAGCGCAACTTCTCCATCTTCGATGCGGATGATGCCGGCGCGCAGATCAAGGATCTGCTGGGTGGAAGCAATGCCAAGCCCGACGACATCGAGGACATGAAAAACCTGATCTCGCGGGCCAAGAACTCCGGGCTGTCGCCCGAGCAGGCAATGGCGGCGGCGCGCAGCAACCGCGAGAAAGACGCGGCGATGGTCTACGAGCTGTACCAGACCCGTTTGACCTCGTTCAACGCGGTGGATTTCGATGACCTGATCCGCCTGCCGGTGCAGGTGCTGGAAGAGCACCCGGATATCGCCCTGGCCTGGCGCGAGCGCATCGGCTATCTGCTGGTCGACGAATGCCAGGACACCAACGATGCCCAGTACCGCCTGCTCAAGCAGCTGGCCGGGCCCGCCGGCAACTTCACCTGCGTGGGCGATGACGACCAGTCGATCTATGCCTGGCGCGGTGCCAATCCCGAGAACCTGCAGCAGATGGGCGTGGATTACCCCAAGCTGCAGATCATCAAGCTGGAACAGAATTACCGTTGTTCCAACCGCGTGCTGCGCGCGGCCAATGCGTTGATCGCACACAACCCGCACGAGCACCTGAAGACCTTGTGGTCCGACCAGGCCGACGGTGAACGGATCCGCGTGTGGGAGTGCCGCAACAGCGAACACGAAGCGGAAAAAGTGGCGGCGGAAATCCATTTCCTGGCGACCAGCCGCAAGATTCCGTGGAGTGATTTCTGCATCCTGTTCCGCGGCAACTTCCAGTCGCGTCCGCTGGAAAAAGCGATGCAGTTGGTCGGTGTGCCGTATCACCTCAACGGTGGCACGGTGTTCCTTGAACGGCAGGAAGTGAAGGACACGCTGGCGTGGTTGCGATTGATCGTGAACCCGGACGACGACACGGCCTTCATGCGCGCGGTGCAGTCGCCCAAACGTGATGTCGGTGCAAGCACGCTGGCCAAGTTGGCGGAGCTGGCGTCCGAGAAAGACATTCCGATGGCGCAGGCCGCCGAGAGCATGGGCGCGCTGGCACAGCTCACCCCGCGTGCGGCCAACAGCCTGAGCAAGTTCACCGACATCCTGCGCGCGCTGCGCCTGGACATGCGGCAGATGAGTTCCGGCGACCTGGTGCGGCGCGTGGCCAAGGACTCGGGCATGCTGGCCGAACTGCGTCACGCGGCCAAGGACACCGCCGGCTATGAGCGTCGCGCCAACAACCTGGAAGAACTGGCCTCGTGGTTCGAGAGCGGCCCGCGTGGTGCCAGCGCCGCCGACATGGCTGCGCAGCTGGCACTGATCTCGCGCAACGACAAGGATGACGGCGGCAACCAGGTGCGGATGATGACGCTGCATGCGTCCAAGGGCCTGGAGTTTCCATATGTATTCATCGTTGGCTGCGAGGACGGCGTGCTGCCGCATCAGGTCAGCCTGGATGAAGGCAACCTGCAGGAAGAGCGGCGCCTGCTGTACGTAGGCATCACCCGCGCCAAGATCCAGCTGTGGATGAGCTTCAGCCGTTTGACGCGCAAGTTCGGCGAGCACATCCGGCTCAAGCCCAGTCGGTTTTTCGATGAGATTCCCGCCGGTGAGATCCAGCGCGATGGTGCCGACCCGGTGGCCGATGCCGCGCACAAGCAGGAGCGGGCCAAGGCCGGATTGGCAGCGATCCAGGCACTGTTTGATTGATGCTTGTCTCCTCCCCTTTGGCGCAGCCAAGGGGGAGGTTGGGAGGGGGTAGCTTTGGCTGCGGGTTTTGCGCTTTGATTGGGGCGCCCCTCAACCCTCCCTTGGCCAAAGGAGACGGCAGTAGTGCCGAGCCATGCTCGGCAGGGGCTTTACCGGCAAAAACCAGAGCACCCCTCCCCAGCCCTCCCCTCTGCTATGCAGAAGGGAGGGGGCGAAAACCGAGCCCTCCATGTCCCTGATCCAGACCGAACGCCTGCAACTGCGCCTGCTGCGTGACGACGACGGCGATGCCGCCGCGATGCTGCAGCTGCTCAACGAGCCGGGCTTCCACGAATTCATCGGTGATCGTGGCGTGCGCACACTGGAGCAGGCGCGCGAGTACGTGCAGAAGCACACCTTCGGCAGCTATGCCGCGAACGGCTTCGGCATGTATGCGATTGAACGCCGCAGCGACGGTGCCTGGCTCGGCAATGCCGGGCTGGTACGACGCGATGGCCTGCCCTGTGCGGATGTTGGTTACGCCTTGCTTGGTGCCTACACCGGGCAGGGCTACGCACTGGAAGCCGTGCAAGGCGTGCTTGCCTACGCGCGCGGCACGCTCGGCCTGGGCGAACTGCGCGCGATCGTCTCGCAGGGCAATGCGCGCTCCGTCGCGCTGCTGGAGAAGGTCGGCTTCCGCGATGACGGCACCGTGGTGCTGCCGGGCAAGGAC
>QFOV01000186.1 GCA_003248565.1 Stenotrophomonas sp. | reverse complement strand
GGCACCGTCTCCAGCTTCATCACGCCATACTCCTGCGGCCATTGGGCTTGATCGCGCGGTAGCTTGAAGGTGCCCATCAGCATGTCCACCAGCGGCAGGTGGATGGCGTAGTTGACGTCGACGTAGTCCTGCTGTCGGGCGTGGTGCCAGTGGTGGTAGCGCGGCAGTACCAGCAGGTATTCCAGCCAACCGAAGCGGATGCCGAGATTGGCGTGCGCCAGCACCGCCTGCAGGCCGACCAGGATCACATAGGCATTCACTGCGGACGTCGAGAAGCCGAGGATCAGCAGCGGCAGCAGTACCGCGCTGCGGGTCAGCACGATCTCGACAAAATGCACCCGTGAGCCGGCCAGCCAGTCCATGTGCCGGCTGGAGTGGTGCACGGCGTGGAAGCGCCAGAGCCAGGGGATGTTGTGATAAGCGCGGTGCAGAAGCGCCTGGGCCATGTCGGCGACAAAGACTGCGATCAGGAACTGTGCCCACACCGGCAGTGACTGGATGTTAGCCTTCAAGGAAGGGAAGGCTGCCAATCCGGCGATGGTCGAAGTGGAGGCAGTCACCAGGATCAGGATGAATTGCACCAGCACATGGCTCATGAAGAAGTAGGCCACATCGGTGCGCCAGCCGGGACGCAGCGGCGACAGCTCACGCTTGCCCAGATAGCGTTCCAGCGGCACGAATACCAATGCCGAGAAGAACAGCGACAGCACGAACCAATCCAGTCCCAGCGAGTACGGCGTCTGGCCGATGGCGTCGAATTGGACATTGGTGCCGCCGAGCAGCACCGCCAGAGTTGCTGTGCCCACGCCCAGGGTGGCGATGCGCTTGTTGCGATCGCGCAGGATCGCGATGGTACCCATGATGAACGCAGCCGCCAGCCCGACCAACAGCAGGTGGCGGGCAAACTGTTCGTTGTAGACCGCGCGGAACTCGCGGCTGGTCAGCAGTTCGGGGAAATGGAAACAGGCAACGGCCAGCAGGCTCAGGACTCCAAGCAGCGCGGAGCCGTAGGCAAAGAATGAACGGCGGGTACGGACCATTGCGGACTTCCTGTCTTTGATCGGCCGATTCTGCCTGCGTCTGCTGAACGGCGGTAGTGGCAGGCTGGGTTTGATAGCCATACTTCACGCCCGCTGCGCGGTTGAATGGGTAGTGTTGCCATGATCAAACGTTACGCTTGCACGGTGAATTGGCAGCAATGATCGGGAGTGAAGGGATGAGCGGATTGACGGTTCCGGTGAGCATGGCGGATCACGTCCAGGGCAGCCTGGATGCGCCGGTGGTACTGGTTGAGTATGCCGACTACCAATGCCCGTACTGCGGCGAGGCGTTTTCGCTGGTGAAGCGCCTGCAGCAGCGCTTTGGCGAAGGCTTGTGCCTGGTGTTCCGCAATTTCCCGCTGGTGCAGGCGCACCCTCAGGCGTTGCCAGCGGCGATCACTGCTGAGTATGCCGCCGACCATGGCAAGTTCTGGGAGGCGCATGACGCGCTGTTCCGCAGTCAGCAGCAGCTCGGCGAGGTGGTCTATCGCGAGCTGATGCGTGAGTTGGGCTTGCCGGAAGATGGGCTGGCCGCAGCGATGGACGACAGCAATAGTCTGCTGCGGATACAGCGTGATATCGAGAGCGGTATGCGTAGCGGTGTCACTGGCACGCCCAGTTTCTTCATCAATGGCGAATTGTTCCAGCCCAGGCAAAGCTTCGAAGAGCTCTACGACGCCATCGTCCAGGCCACTGCCAAGCGCAACTGAGGTTGCCTGGCGCACGCCAGGGCGGCGCCAGAGCAGGTGCTGCAGAGAGCGGGGCTCAGCCGATCAGGCTGAGCACGGTTTCCGGTGGGCGGCACAGGGCCGTGCCCTTGGCGGTACGCACGATGGGCCGGTTGATCAGCGTCGGGTGCTGGCTCATCGCTTCGACCAATGCAGCCTCGTCATCGAGTTTCGCGGCCAGCCCAAGCTGGGCATAGGCGGTCTCCTTGCTGCGCAGCAAGTCGCGGGCAGGCATGCCCATGGCGTCAAGCAGCGTGCGCAGCTGGGCGGCCGTGGGCGGGTTGTCGAGGTAGTTGATGACCTCGACATCGACACCTGCCTCCTGCAGCAGCGCCAGCGCGCCGCGTGAGTTGGAACAGCGGTTGTTGTGCCAGATGGTCGCTTTCATTGTTCAGAACCACTCCAGCAGGGACACGCCAAGGCCGATGTAGGTGGCGCGGTGGTTGTAGTCGATCATGCTCTCGCCGTAGCCATCGAATACCTGTACATGGCCGCGCAGCAGCTTGTTGATCGGGAAGCCGTAGTCCATCTGCAGCGAGCCATGCGAGCGATCACCGCTGCGCAATGAGTGGCGGCCGGTGATGGCCAGCTCATGGCCGTTGCGGTTGTAGACCAGGGTGGCGTCACCGCGGCCCATGTAGTCCTCGATGTCCGGATTGTTGTCGTCGCGTCGACCTTCCGGAATGCGGTACCAGGGGCGCAGCATGATCGCCCAGTTCTCACGGTCCAGGCCGACGTTCATCACCACCCGGTTCCAGCTGCGCGAAAGTGGATCGCTGCGGCCATTGGATTGATGGTTGAGGCTGAAGCCGGTCATGCGCCCGTTCCAGCCAAACAGCGAGTAGCCGTTGCGGAAGGTCAGCATCACCTCGGGTTCGTAGTTGGTTTCGCGGAACGGGCGCGACAGTTCACTGTTGTAGGCCTGCCAGCGCGAGCTCTGGGTATAGCCAACCCAGATATCGCCGTTGTCGCCGAACAGGTTCTCGGTGACCTTGGTCTTGAAGCTGAGCTGGAACTTCAGCTCTGTGCTGTCCAGCTCCTCGGCCTGGGTGACGGTGTTGTTGGGGTTGGGCGAGTGCGGCATCTCATTGGGCTTGCTGCTCCAGAAGGCCGGCAGCAGATACACCGGCTTGTAGGCGCGCAGCTGGAACAGGCCCAGCTTGGAGTCCTTGGCCAGCTCCCAGCGGCTGTCCAGCAAGGAGCCGCGGCCGGCATTGGCGGCTGCCGAATCCAGTTCGTCATGCGCGAACAGCTCGTTGCGGCGTGGTAGTGGCTGGTCCAGTTCCTTGGCGGTGGCCTTGGCCTCCTTGCGCGCCTGCTGTGCAGCGGCGGCCGCGGCATCGGCTGCACGGGTGTCGGTGGGGGTGCGGCCGAGTGCGCTGTCGTAGCAGGCCAGGCGGGTGGCATCGGTCTCAAGCGCGAAGCAGGCCTGCGGCGAGGCGGGGGTTGGCATCGATTCCTGCGCGAGAGCCGAAGCGCTGGCACCGCTCAGGATGAGCAGCAGGGCATGGCGAAGAGCGTGTGTTTGCATGGGTTCCATCCGGTCGCTGTGGGGTGGCCGGGCCGGGGCAATCGGGGAATTGCACGCCGGCAGCAGTGGCAAGTTGAGGATTGTCGGTGATTACCCTGTCCACGTGGGGTCAGGGCGGCGTTCAGAAGAACCAGGCAATGGCGAACACGCCGACCATGGCGACTGCCAGGCCCAGCTTGAGTGCGACCCCGAGGACGATGCCCAGCCAGGTGCCGAGGCCGACCTTGGTGGCCTGGCCGAGCTGACGGCCGTGCAGGTACTCACCGCCGAGGGCGCCGAGGAACGGACCCACGAACAGGCCGATCGGCATGAAGAACAGGCCGACCACCGTACCTATCGCCGAGCCGATCAGGGCCAGCTTGCTGGCGCCCACCTTCTTGGCGCCGGCGACGGTGCAGATCACATCCACGATGATCGAGATGACCGTCAATACACCCAGTACCACCAGGGGCAGCCAGCCTACCCGGTTGAAGCCGTCGCCCCAGGCGGCCAGCAGCAAGCCGACGAACACCAGCGGCACCCCCGGCAGCGCGGGCAGGATGATGCCGGCTATGCCGACCAGGACCAGCAGGGCGCCTACCAGATAGAAGATGAATGAATAGTCCATGTGTGCTCTGAAGGGGGTCGTATAGGGGTTGACTTTAATGCATGGGGCGGTGTTGCAATTTGTTTAGCCCCGAGTTAAGTTGCAGCCGCTGAGCTTGGCAAGGTCACCGTGAATCGTGGCCTGATGGGTAGATCCAAGGATTTGCTGCATCGTTGCACCTCGCTTCCTCCTTGCAACCAGCCGCCTCACCGGGCGTAACCATCAAACGAAAGAGCTACAGGGAGTAAGTCGAGATGTCTGATCGCGAAACCGGTACCGTCAAGTGGTTCAACGACGCCAAGGGCTTCGGCTTCATCAGCCGCGAGAATGGTGAGGACGTGTTCGTGCACTTCCGCGCCATCCAGACCGATGGCTTCAAAAGCCTGAAGGAAGGCCAGAAGGTCACCTTTACCGTTGTGCAGGGCCAGAAGGGCCTGCAGGCTGACGCCGTACAGCCGGCCTGATCCGGCGGTCGTGCAGTCAAAAGAAAGGCCCGCGCAAGCGGGCCTTTCTCCGTCAGTGGTGACGGGAGCGGCTCAGCGGAGTACCACGCGGCCGTTGACCACGCGCACATAGGTGTTCTCGCGGATACCGCCCAGGTCCTTCTGGTTGACCACGATCACGCGGCCATCGTCCATGCGCACCTGGATGTCATACGAGTTGCCGGTGACGTTCTGCTGGATCTTGTTACCGGCCATGGCGCCACCAACCGCGCCTGCGACGGCGGCGATGTTCTGGTTGCCCTTGCTGCCGCCGGTCTTGTCGGAGATCTCGTGGCCTGCGACTGCGCCGACGATGCCGCCGAGAATGGCACCGGTTGCGCTGGGCGCAGTGCGGCCGGAGGCGACGGTATCGATGCGGGTGACGATGCCGCAATCGGTGCAACGGTTCTGGTTGTAGCCGTTGTTGTTGCCGTAGTTACCACCATTGTTGTAGCCGCCGTTGTTGTAGCCACCACCGTAACCGGGGGAGGTTGCGCAACCGGCCAGCGCCAGACTGGCAATTGCGCCTGCAGCGATCAGTTGGATCTTCATGGTGTTTCTCCTTGCCAGATTGAAAGTGGGTACAACTGAGTGACCCGCGGCGAAGATCCTGCGGTTTTGCATGTGAATGGAGGGCCAATCACATGTGAAAACGCAGTTTGCTTACTTGAAGTCCTGATGGCATGACTTGCAGTCGCTGCCGATTTTTTGCACCGCAGCAGCCAGCGTCGCGCAATCCGCAGGTGGTTTGGCCAGTGCATCGTTCAAGGTGGCGCGGAAGCGGCTGGCGTGCTGCTGGAAGCGCTCGTCATCGCGCAGACCCGGGAAGGCGGTCTCCAGGTCGTTGGCCAGTGCCCGCAGGGTCTGCAGGCGTGGTGTGCTGTCGGTGACGCTGCAGCGGTTCTGCTTCCGGCTCTCATCCAGCAATTGGGCCTGCTTGGCCATCACCGTCATCAGACTGTCCGGGAAGTGATCCTGGCGGGCCTGGATGGCGCGCATCCCCATCACGGTGGCGATCACCCCGATCAGCAGGCCGGCGAGCAGGACGAACAGGTAGCGCGAGGCTTTGGACGGGGGGCGGACGGGTGCTGGGTCGGACATTGCGTTGGCTCCAGGCTACGTGGCAAAGGGGTTCGACTGCCGGGCATTATGCAGCGGCACAAGCGAAGCCCGTGTCATCGTGCCGATGGTCGGCTCGCCGCCATGCCGGGGCAGGCCGTAAAATGCGCCGATGAAAGAAGAATTGCGTGAGCGCTTTGCCGGTATCGACCGGCTGTACGGGGCAGGCACCATCACCCATCTGAGCGGCTGCAAGGTCGCCGTGGTTGGCATGGGTGGGGTCGGCTCGTGGATCGTGGAAGCGCTGGTGCGCTCGGCGGTGGGCCACCTGAGCCTGATCGACGCCGACGATATCTGCGTTTCCAACACCAACCGACAGCTGCCGGCGATGGCCGGGCAATACGGTCGCAACAAGTCTGTGGCGATGGCCGAGCGCTGCCGTGCGATCAACCCGGATGTCCAGGTCGAGGCGGTGGAATCGTTCCTGACCCCAGCCAACATGGCCGAGTTGCTGGACCGTGGTTTTGATCTGGTGATCGACGCCTGTGACAGCTTCCGGGTGAAGGTCGAGACCATCGCCTGGTGCCGCCGGCGCAAGCTGCCGATGATCACCATTGGTGCGGCTGGCGGGCGTACCGATCCAACCCTGGTACGGGTGCGCGACGTATCGCGTACCGAGCATGACGCGATGATGGCGCTGATCCGCAAGAAGCTGCGCAGCGAGTTCAACTTCCCCAAGAGCGCAAAGCGCTACTTCGGCGTGCCGGCGGTGTATTCGCTGGAGAACGTGAAGTACCCGCAGGCCGACGGCAGCGTCTGTGGCATCCGCCCGAATCTGGGCCCGGACGAGGCCTTGAAACTGGATTGCGGTGGTGGCCTGGGGGCAGCAACGCATATCACCGGCACGTTCGCATTCGTGGCAGTGGGCAAGGCGCTGGAGATGCTGCTGAAGAGCCGCGCATAGAAGCCGGCGCGCCGCTGTGGTTTGTGGGAGCGGCGTCAGCCGCGAAGCTGGCATTGCTGAAAATGCCAAGGTGTTCGTGATCTGGCTGACCTGTGGCTTCGCGGCTTACGCCGCTCCCACAATCGGACCTATAACCCGAATAGCCGCCCTGCATTGGCCGTGGTCTGCGCG
>QFOV01000185.1 GCA_003248565.1 Stenotrophomonas sp. | reverse complement strand
AGATGCGCGCCTGTCCGACTGGGAATCGACGGTGCACCAGATCGATGGCCGCATGCGCCGGCTGGAACCGGTCAACCTGGCGGCGATCCATGAGTACGGTGAGGCCTCGCAGCGCTCGGAGTACCTGGAGGCGCAGAACGTCGATCTGAATACCGCGCTGGAAACCCTGGAAGACGCCATCCGCAAGATCGACCGCGAAACCCGCGGGCGCTTCAAGGACACCTTTGACCGGGTCAATTCCGGTGTGCAGGCGCTGTACCCGCGCCTGTTCGGTGGTGGCCATGCCTACCTGGAACTGACTGGAGAAGACCTGCTCGATACCGGCGTGACCATCATGGCGCGGCCGCCGGGCAAGCGCGTGTCCAATATCTCGCTGCTGTCCGGTGGTGAGAAGGCGATGACCGCGGTGGCGCTGGTGTTTGCGATCTTCCAGCTCAACCCGGCCCCGTTCTGCCTGCTGGACGAGGTGGACGCGCCGCTGGACGAGGCCAACGTCGGTCGCCTGGCCAATATGGTCAAGGAAATGAGCGAGAAGGTGCAGTTCCTGTTCGTCAGCCATAACAAGGCGACGATGGAGGCGGCGCACCAGTTGTCGGGTGTCACCATGCGTGAGCCGGGTGTCAGCCGACTGGTCAGTGTTGATCTGGAAGAGGCTGCCCGATTGGCGGGCGCGGCCTGACGTGCCATCCTTTAACCACCTGAACGATTAATCCGGAGACTGCAGCGCATGTCTGACACGGCACTGTTGCGTATCGGCATTCTGGTTGCCGGCGTTTTGCTGGTAGCGGCCATTTTCTTTTTCAGCCGGCCAAAGCGCCTGGCCCAAGGCAAGCGCAAGGAACCTGCCAGTGGCGAGCAGCCGCGGCGCGAGCCGGTGTTGGGCGGTGCCGATGGCGCTGCAGGTGCCGAGCTGGGCGAGGGTGGTGCAGAAGGCGGCGGCGTGAGCCAGCCCGAGCTTGGCCTCCCTGACGTGGACGAAGGCAACCTGAGTGAGCTCGGCAAGCGGCCTACCCAGGATTTCGACAAGATTGTCTCGCTGTACGTGGCTGCCCGTTCCGGGCAGGTGCTGCGTGGCGAGGACATCGTGGTGGCGGCGGAAAAGACTGGCCTGGTCTTCGGCTACATGAACGTGTTCCACCGTTTGGTGGAAGGGCATTCGGAGCGCGGCCCGATCTTCTCGATGGCCAGCATCATGAAGCCCGGCAGTTTCGACATGGCCAACATCCGCGAGATGGAAACCCCGGCCATTGCGTTCTTCCTGACCCTGCCGGCGCCGATGACTGCGCTCGATGCCTGGGAAAAGATGCTGCCGACCGTGCAGCGCATGGGCGAGCTGCTGGATGGCGTGGTGTTGGATGACAGCCGCAATGCGCTGGGTCGCCAGCGCATCGCGCATATCCGCGATGATCTGCGTGCCTATGACCGCCAGCATCAGGCGCCGCCGCTGACCAAGTCGCCGCGTTGGTAAAGCTTTAACAGCTACCCCTCCCCAGCCCTCCCCTGGCTATGCCAAGGGAGGGGGCAGGGCTTTTCCCCCTCCCTTTGCCGCAGGCAAGGGGAGGGCCGGGGAGGGGTGCTTTTCGCAGCAAACGTAAATCCCAAGCACCACCAGCTCACCCGCGCCAACACTCCGCGCAGGTAAAATCGCCGCATGAACCAAGACACCGCCGCCACCCAGCGCATCAGCGAACTCCGCCGCCAGCTGGCCGACGCCTCGCGCGCCTATCACGAGCACGACGAGCAGATCATCCCGGACGCCGACTACGACCGGTTGATGCGCGAGCTGGAAGCGCTAGAAGCTGCACATCCGGAACTGGACAGCGCCGACTCGCCCAGCCATCAGGTCGGTGGCAAGCCGTCATCGCGCTTCCCGGAAGTCGTGCATGCCGTACCGATGCTGTCGCTGGGCAATGCCTTCACCGATGCCGAGGTGCATGACTTCGTGCGCCGCATCGATGAGCGCCTGCATCGCCGCGAGTTGTTCTTCTCCGCAGAGCCCAAGCTCGATGGCCTGGCCATCAATCTGCGTTACGAGAATGGCGTGTTCGTGCAAGGCGCGACCCGCGGCGATGGTGCCACCGGCGAAGACGTCAGCGCCAACCTGCGCCAGATCAAGGTCATCCCGCAGCAACTGGACGGCCAAGGCTGGCCTGAAGTGCTGGAAGTGCGTGGCGAGGTCTACATGCCGCGTGCCGATTTCGAACGCTACAACGAGCAGGCGCGCCTGCATGGCGGCAAAGTGTTGGCCAATCCGCGCAATGGCGCGGCGGGTTCGCTGCGCCAGCTTGATCCGAAGATCAGCGCGCAGCGGCCGCTGAGTTTTTACGCCTATGGCCTCGGTGAAGTCTCCGGTGGCGAGCTGCCCGGGACGCATTCGGCAACCCTGGCGCAACTGGCGCAGTGGGGTTTCCCGGTCAGCGACCTGTGCAAGGTGGTGCAGGGCGCCGAAGGCCTGCTGGCGTACTACCGCGATATCGGTGAGCGCCGCGACAGTCTGGCCTATGACATCGATGGCGTGGTCTACAAGCTTGATGACCGCGATGGTCAGCAGGAAATGGGCTTCGTCGCGCGCGCGCCACGCTGGGCGATAGCGCATAAATTCCCGGCCCAGGAACAGACCACCACGGTCGAGGCCATCGAGATCCAGATCGGCCGCACCGGTGCGGCGACGCCGGTTGCACGGTTGAAGCCCGTGCATGTGGCCGGTGTCGTCGTAACCAATGCCACCCTGCACAACGCCGACCAGATCGCGCGCCTGGATGTACGCGTCGGCGACTCGGTCATCGTGCGCCGTGCCGGCGATGTGATCCCGGAAGTGGTCAGCGTCATTGTCGATCGCCGCCCCGAGGGCGCGACGCCGTGGCAGATGCCGCGCGCCTGCCCGGTGTGTGGTTCGGAGATCGTGCGCGAAGAAGGCGAAGCGGCATGGCGCTGCTCGGGCGAGCTGAGCTGCCCGGCGCAGCGCAAGGAGGCCATTGCCCACTTCGCCTCGCGCAAGGCGATGGATATCGATGGCCTGGGTGACAAGTACATCGAGGTGTTGGTGGATGCCGGCATCGTGCGCGGCGTCGCCGATCTGTATGCACTCAACCGCGATCAGCTGCTGGTGCTGAAGCTGGCGCTGGATTCCGATTCCCCGGAAGCACTCGCCTCGCAGCTCGGCCAGCACCTGCAGCCGGAAGGCAGTGGCGAGACCCTCAATCGCATCCTCAAACTGGATGCGGGCGATGCCTCCTGGCGCGCACAGGCCTTGTCGGTGCCGGCAAGCTTTGAGTGGAACACCAGGAAGATCGCCACCAAGTGGGCAGATAACCTGATCGCCGCGATTGCAGCCAGCCGCAACACCACGCTGGAGCGCTTGCTGTTTGCGCTGGGCATCGAACACGTGGGCGAAAGCACCGCCAAGGCCTTGTCGGCGTGGTTTGGTGATCTCGAGTTGATCCGTCACCTGCCGTGGCCGATGTTCAAGCGCGTGCCGGATATCGGTGGTGAAGTTGCCCGCTCGATTGGTCATTTCATGGCGCAGACGGGCAACCAGCAAGCCATTGACGCGTTGTTGGAGCGTGGCGTGCAGATCAGCGATACGCACGCGCCCAATGCAAAGCTGCGCGCCGATCTGAATCTGGCCACCTTGTTGGCGGATCTGGAGATTCCCAAGGTCACGCCGGTGCGCGCGCGCCAGCTGGCCGAGGCGTTCCGTTCCACGGCGGCGATCCTGGATGAAGAAGCACACAATTTCATGACCGCTGGTCTGCCGGCGGAGACCGCCAATGCGCTGGTTGCCTGGCTGAATGTTGATGCCAATGCACAACTGTTCAGCGCGGCTGGCGCAGCATTGGAACGTTTGCTGGCGATCACGCCGGAGGCGCAGGAACAGGTCGCTGGTGTTCTCGACGGCAAGACCGCAGTGCTCACCGGCACCTTGACGCAGATGGGCCGCGACGAGGCCAAGGCCCGGCTTGAGGCCTTGGGCGCGAAGGTCGCCGGCAGCGTCTCGAAGAAAACCAGTTTCGTGGTGGCCGGCGCCGAAGCCGGCTCCAAGTTGGACAAGGCAAATGAGCTCGGTGTGGACGTATGGGACGAGGCGCGTCTGCTTGCCTTCCTCGCCGAGCACGGAGAACAGGCATGAGTGAGATCAAGGCGCGCTTGGCGCTGCTGGAAGACTTCCCGCAGCTGATCGCGATGGTGCGCGAGTTCTATGTGGAAGACCAGATTCCCTATATCGCCGAACGGGTCGAGCCCGGTCTGCGGACGCTGCTGGAGCAGCCCAGCTGTGGCGCGGCGTTGCTGATGCTTGATGGTGACAGCGTGGTCGGCTACATCACCCTGGGTTGGTGCTTCAGTGTTGAGCAGGGCGGTCGTTTCGTGCTGCTGGATGAGTTGTATCTCGGTCCGGCCGCGCGTGGTCGCGGTTGGGGGCGGCAGGCCTTGGCGCTGGCCCGTGACTGGGCTGCAGGGCAGGGCGCGGCGGTGATCCGGCTGGAAGTGAATCACCACAATGCCAAGGCCAAGTCGTTGTATCTGTCGGCTGGCTACCGCGACGATGAGCGCGACATCCTGACCTTGTCACTGGATGGGCACTCCGGGCGTTTGCACTCGTGATCGAGGCCCTGCGTCAGCGCGCATGCTTGAATGCATTGATCCGTGGTTTCTTTGCCGCGCGCGATGTCCTGGAAGTGGAGACGCCAATCATGTCGGCTGCCGGCAACACCGAGCCGAATATCGAGGGCTTCCATACCCGCTTCAGCGGGCATGTCGATGCTGGTTCGCCGCAGCGCTGGTTGCGTACCTCGCCGGAGTATCCGCTCAAGCGATTGCTGGCCGCCGGTGTGGGCGATTGCTACGAACTTGGCCGGGTATTCCGCAACGGCGAGGCCGGCGGGCGGCACAATCCCGAGTTCACCATGCTGGAGTGGTACCGGGTTGGCTGGGATCACCACCGGCTGATCGAAGAAACCATTGCGCTGGTGCAGGAAGCGTTGGCGCTGGTGCAACGTCCGCCTGCATCGGTGCGCATCGTCAGCTACCGCGACCTGTTCATGCAGGCGGTGGCGCTGGATCCGTTCCTTGCCGACGAAGCGCAGCTACGTGCAGGTCTGGGTGAGGTCGGTATCCAGCCCGATGGCCTGACCCGCGATGACTGGTTGGATCTGCTGATGAGCCATCGCATCCAATCGCAGTTCGCAGTCGATGCCATCACCGTGATTCATGACTGGCCGGCCAGCCAGGCCGCGTTGGCCAGGATCCGACCGGGCACGCCGCCATTGGCCGAACGCTTTGAGCTTTACCTGGGGCCGGTCGAACTGGCCAACGGCTACCACGAGCTGAACGACGCAGTTGAGCAACGCCAGCGATTCGAGCGCGATCTGGCGATCCGTGCGACGCGTGGAGCTGAACAGCCGCCCTTGGATGAAGCCTTTCTTGCGGCATTGCCGTCGTTGCCTGCCTGCGCCGGTGTTGCGGTCGGGGTGGATCGCTTGTTGATGGCCTTGGCTGGTACGCCGCGTATCGGTGATGTACTGGCGTTTGATTTCGCCAACGCCTGATGCAGGTTTGCGCTTGATCAAGGATCTGCATGTTGCCAGCGACGATGATGATGCTTTGCTCACAAAGACTCAGGCAGTGTGTGATCATCGGAACCCATCATGACCGAACAGGGGAGCGTCTGATGAAGCGGGTCTGCGGCTTGCTGCTAGTGCTGGCGCCGACCGTACTGGCAGCCCGGGAATCTGCGCCAACAGCGGCGGACCGGCAGGTTGTGCGCTGCGAATCAGGTGATCAGCTGCGGGCGTTCTGCCCGATGGATACCAGCGCTGGCGTGCAACTGGTGCGGCAGCTGTCCAGGCGTGACTGCATCCGAGAGACCAGTTGGGGCGTCGAAGGCAACGCGGTTTGGGTAAGCCGGGGTTGTAGTGCTGAATTCGCGCGGCCGCAGGCTTCCACCCGCACAACACGGCGGGTAGTACGTTGTGAATCCAAGGGGCGGACGGAGGTTTGCCCCGTGGTGTTGCGCGGGGCACCTGTGCGCTTGCTGCGGCAGCAGTCAGTGTTGCCATGCCGCGAAGGGCGCAGCTGGGGATATAGCGGCAAGGAGATCTGGGTCAGTCGCGGTTGTCAGGGCCTGTTCGAGGTTGGCGCCGAGGATGGCTCCGGCTTTGTCGATGTCCCGCGCCGGGTTACCTGCGAATCGAAGAGCGAGCTGCGACGCGAATGCGGCGTCAGCGTCACGCGCCGGGTTACCTTGGTGGAGCAGCTTTCCAAAGCGGCCTGCCGGGAGGGGGACAGCTGGGGCTGGGATCGCAATGGGATCTGGGTGGACAAGGGCTGCCGCGGCGAGTTTTCCGCCGATTGAGTGAGGCTGGCGGGTTCAAGCGTGTTGGTCCGCGCCGGCTGGTGCCGATTACACTATGCGGATGAACGATACCTCCGCGCTGCTGGATCAGCGCAAACTGCCGTTCATCGTCGAGCACGTGCTGTGCCATGACAGTGACGCGGTAGCCGAGGCCATTCATGCCTTGACCGTGCGCGGAGCGCCCGCCATCGGTATTGCTGCAGCCTGGGGTGTAGTACTGGCGGCGCGCGAAGTTCAGGCCGACGACGGCGCTGCTGCATTGCGGGCCTTGGCGCCAGCGTTGGATCGGCTCAATGCCTCGCGCCCTACCGCCGTCAACCTGGCCTGGGCGCTGGCACGCATGCGCCGCGCTATCGTCGCTGCCGGTTCGGACTGGAAGCTGGTCGCCGCGCTTGAAGCGCAGGCAATCGCAGATGAGGATCTCGCCGCCAATCGCCACATGGGCGCGTTGGGCGCAGCGCTGATTGCGCCGGGCAGCGGCGTGCTGACCCATTGCAACACCGGCTCGCTGGCCACTGCAGGCTTTGGCACCGCCTTGGGGGTGATCCGCGCTGGCGTGGCGCAGGAGCGTATCGCGAAGGTGTTTGCCGGGGAGACCCGGCCGTGGTTGCAGGGCGCACGCCTGACCGTGTGGGAGCTGCAGCAGGATGGCATCGACGCGACCCTGATCGCCGACTCGGCCGCTTCGCACCTGATGAAGACCGGCGCAGTGCAGTGGGTGATCGTTGGCGCCGACCGGATCTGCGCCAACGGCGACACCGCGAACAAGATCGGCACCTATCAGCTGGCCATCGCGGCCCGCCATCATGGGGTCAAGTTCATGGTGGTCGCACCGTCCTCGACCGTGGACATGGGCACCGCCCATGGCGACGAGATCGAGATCGAGCAGCGTGACCCGGGCGAACTGTTCGGCGTGGGCGGTGTACGCACCGTAGCCGAAGGCATCGCCGCCTGGAACCCGGTATTCGACGTGACCCCGGGCGAGTTGATCGACGCCATCGTCACCGAACGCGGCGTGATCCTGAAGCCGGATCTGGCCACCATGTCCGCCGCGTTCTCCAATTAACCCGTAGTGCCGAGCCATGCTCGGCAAGGGCACACGAGTGTAGTGCCGAGCCATGCTCGGCAAGCGGCTTGCGCGGTAAGGCCCCAGCCGAGCATGGCTCGGCTCTACAGGGGAGGGCTCCTGCAAGGGGCGGCGCCAAGGCCCCTGCCGAGCATGGCTCGGCATTACCCTGTGGCAGCCCCTAAGTTCCTGATTTCTTCCGGTAAAAGCCCCCTAAATGGCGGCGAAAAACCTGCCCTTGTGGTAGACTCCGCAGGTTGATCCGAGTTTCCGGCAGGGTGGCCCTTCAGGGTGCCGCCAACGGACGGGATCGCTACCAGACAACGGAACCCGAATGGCAGAAAACGCCAAGGAAATCATCCAGGTCAACCTGGAAGACGAGATGCGCAAGAGCTACCTCGATTACGCGA
>QFOV01000001.1 GCA_003248565.1 Stenotrophomonas sp. | reverse complement strand
TCAGCCTGGACTGCATCGTGGCGGACATCACCAACACGCCATGGAAAGAACGCCACGCCTATGTACTGCCTGCGGCAACCGCGCTCAGCAACGGCCGGGCGCTGCGCTGGCAGTTCGACAAGTGCTTCCATGTTTCGCCGTTCATGGCGATGGATTGCCGCTACGACTGGCGCCTCACCGCGCCAGCCGACGACCTGCAGGTGCATATGCAGGTATGGCGCGAAGGCCTGCGCCAGTTCGACGCAACCCAGTCCATGCAGCGCCACCCGCTCAATGGCGCCGGCTTGGCGCGGGTGCTGGCCCGCTACCCGCTGATGACGCTGCAGGTGGTCGCCGCCATCCACTGGCAGGCACTGCGGCTGTGGCTCAAGCGCAACCCGGTCCATGACCATCCTTCCCTCGCCGAGAAAACGCGATGAACCAGATGACTTCCTCGGTGGCCCTGCCACAGCCCGGTGCGCTGGATGCACTGCTGCGGCGCCGGCTGCTGGCCGAACTCGCACCATTGCGTGAGGGCTGCCTGCGTGTGCACGACGTGCTCGGCGAGGTGGTGCTCGGCGATGCTTCAGCGCAGCTGCAGGCCACTGTGACCATTGATGATCCCGCGTTCTATCGCAAGGTCGCCGCACAAGGCAGCGTCGGTGCTGGCGAGAGCTATATCAACGGCGACTGGCGTTGCGATGACCTGGTCACGCTGGTGCGCATCCTGGTGCGCAACCGCGACCTGCTCGATGGCATGGAACGCGGCCCCGCGCGTATTGGTGGCTGGCTGCTGCGTGGATGGAGCCGGCTGCGGCGCAACAGCCGCGCGCAACAGCCGCGAAGGCAGCCGCCGCAACATCGCCGCGCACTATGACCTCGGCAACGATTTCTTCGCGCTGTTCCTGTCGCCGGACCTGATGTATTCCTCCGCGTTGTTTGCCGACGAACACACATCGCTTGAGCAGGCCTCACAGCGCAAGCTCGACCGCATCTGTCAGCAGCTGCAGTTGCAGGCCGGCGACCGCGTGATCGAGATCGGTACCGGCTGGGGTGGTTTCGCCCTGCACGCGGCACGGCACTACGGCTGCCACGTCACCACCACCACGATCTCGGCGGAGCAGCACGCACTGGCCGCGCAACGAGTGCGCGAGGCCGGACTGCAGGACCGGATCACCCTGCTGATGCAGGACTACCGTGATCTTGGAGGCCAGTTCGACAAGTTGGTCTCGATCGAGATGATCGAGGCCATTGGTGCCGAATACCTGGACACCTACATGGCCACCCTGCAGCGCCTGCTCAAGCCCGATGGCGTTGCGCTGCTGCAGGCGATCACCATCGAGGACCATCGCTACAAACAGGCCCGACGCAGCGTGGACTACATCAAGCGCTTCGTGTTCCCCGGCAGCTTCATCCCCTCGATTGCAGCGATCCTGGCGGCGAAGACGCGAGCCAGCGACCTGCAGCTGGTGGCCCAGCACGACTTCGGCTACTCCTATGCCTTGACCCTGCGCGCCTGGCGCCAACGCTTCATGGCACAGCTGCCTGCGGTGCACGCACAAGGCTTCGACGCGCGCTTCTGCCGGCTCTGGGAGTTCTATCTTGCGTACTGCGAGGGCGGCTTCCTTGAACGCTCGATCGGCGTCTCACACCTGTTGCTGGCGCGGCCCGGCCATCAACCCGCCGCCAACGCCGGGCTGATCGGCTGACATGCGCCGGACCCTGCTCAACCTGCTCGGCAACCAACTGGTCTGGCTGTGCGCCGTGGCAGGTGCCGGGCGCGGTTGGCAATGGCCTGCGCTGCTGGCCTCCGCCCTCTACATCGCCAGCCAGCTCTACAGCGCCACGCAGCCGCGGACCGAGCTGCGCCTGCTGCTGCTCGCACTGGTGTGCGCCTGGCTGGTCGATGGGCTTGCAGCGGCAAGCGGTCGTGTCGCCTACGCCGCTGCGCCGTTCGGCTGGGCACCGCCGCCCTGGATCATGGCGCTGTGGGCCGCGTTCTCGATGACACTGACCTCGTCGATGGCCTTCCTGCAGCGGCACAGCTTGCTGCCGGCAACCTTCGGCCTGCTGTTGGCACCGCTGGCCTATCTATCCGCTGCACGCGGCTTTGACGCCGTGCATTTGTCCGCCCCCACTTGGCAGGGTTTGCTGCTGCTTGGCATCGGCTGGAGCGTGGCGCTGACGCTGCTGGTCACGAACGCGCGCAGGTGGACCCGCAGTTCAACCCAAGGGCAACCAACAGGTGCTTGCACATGAACAATCTGGGCTGGGTACTGCTGTACGCCGTGGCGATCATGCTCTGGGGCTGGGCCTGGCAGCGCCGCCATCGCAACATCGGCATCGTCGATGTGCTCTGGGCCAAGGGCCTGGCTGCCGCCGCGCTGCTGCTCGCGTGGCTGGGCGACGGCGCAGCGTTGCCGCGCATCAGCTTGGCCGTGCTCGGCGGATTGTGGGGAAGCCGGCTTGCCCTGCATCTATGGCAGCGCGTGCGACATGAGTCCGAAGATGGTCGCTACACGTATCTGCGCGAACATTGGCACAGCCATCAGGGCAAGATCTTCGGCTTCTTCATTGCCCAGGCGTTGCTGATAGTTCTGTTCGCGCTGCCGTTCGTCGCGGTGGCCAGCAATCCGCACACCGATGGCTACATCTGGGTGATGGCAGCAGGTTTGGTCTGGCTGCTGAGCGTGCTCGGCGAGTCCAGCGCCGATCGTCAGCTTGCGCGCTTCCGTGCAGCGCCAGCCAACAAAGGCCGCACCTGTCGGCAGGGGCTGTGGCGCTGCTCGCGGCATCCGAACTATTTCTTCGAATGGCTGCACTGGTTCACCTACGTGCTGCTGGCCGTCGGCTCGCCGTTGTGGTGGCTGGCGTGGACCGGGCCGGTGCTGATGTACCTGTTCCTGCGCTACCTGAGCGGCGTGCCGTTCACCGAGAAGCAGGCGTTACGCAGCCGCGGTGAAGACTACCGCGCTTACCAGCGCAGCACCCCGATGTTCTTCCCCTGGTTTCCCCGCACCGCCAAGGAGCAATCACCATGAATGCAGCCACGCAACTGGATTCCGCCATCCATGCCGAGCCCGGCCTGACCGGCTGGGCCGAGCGCGGTTGGCTGCCGGATGCCGCACTGCGCTGGGGCATCCGCCGCCTGTGCGCACAGCGACTGGAGGAGGAATCGGAGGAAGGCCTGCAAGCGCAATCGGAGCGGTTCAGCCGGCGCATCGCCGAGTTGTCCAGCAGTCCACTCGCCCTGCATGTGGATGCTGCCAACCGCCAGCACTACGAAGTGCCTGCTGCGTTCTTCCAGGCCTGCCTTGGCCACCGCTTGAAGTACAGCAGCTGCTACTACCACACCGGCACCGAGACCCTGGATCAGGCCGAGGACGCCATGCTGGAGCTGTACGGGCAACGCGCCGGGCTCGCCAATGGCCAGCACATCCTCGAACTGGGCTGCGGCTGGGGCTCGCTGACCCTGTGGATGGCCGAACGCTATCCTGGCGCGCGCATCACCGCAGTCTCCAACTCACACAGCCAGCGCAAGCACATCCTCGCCAAGTGCAAGGCACGCGGCCTGGACAACGTCGAAGTGCTGACCATCGATGTCAACCAACTGCAGCTGCCTGCCGCCACGTTCGACCGCTGTGTATCGGTGGAGATGTTCGAGCACATCCGCAACTACGAACGCCTGCTTGGCCGCATCTCGCGCTGGCTGAAGCCGGACGGCGCCTTGTTCGTGCATATATTTGCCCATCGCACGCATATGTATCCGTTCGACACGATGGGCGAGGACAACTGGATGGGGCGTCATTTCTTCACCGGCGGGCTGATGCCGGCTGCCGATACCCTGCTGCATTTCCAGCGTGACATGCGGCTGCAGCAGCGCTGGCTGCTGGATGGCCGTCACTATCAACGCACCGCCAACCATTGGCTGCAGCGCCAGGATGCCGCCCGCGAGCAGCTCATGCCGCTGCTGGCGCAGACCTACGGCAGTGATGCCGCGGCACGTATCTGGTGGCAGCGCTGGCGCATGTTCTGGATGGCCTGCGCGGAGCTGTTCGGTTACGACGACGGCCAGCAATGGCTGGTGGCGCACTACCTGTTCCGTCCCCGCTGAAGAAGGACACGCGCATGCGAACCTTGCCGCTGCTGTCGATGCTGTCCATCGCCTTGTTCGGCGCTGGCTGCAGCAACCTGGACACGCGCCCGATCCCGCGCCCGGCATCGGTGGATGTTCCGCGCTTCATGGGCGACTGGTATGTGATCGCGCATATTCCGTCGCGACCGGAACGCGAAGCCTTCGATGCGGTTGAAAGCTATGCACCGCGGCCCGACGGACGTATCCAGACAACCTTCACCTACCGCAAGGGCAGTTTCCAGGCGCCACTGAAAACCATGCACCCCATCGGCAAGGTCGAGGCCAAAGGCAATGGCGCAGTCTGGGGCATGCAGTTCATCTGGCCGATCCAGGCCGAATACATCATCGCCTGGGTGGACGAGGGCTACAGCCAGACCATCGTCGCCCGCAGCAAGCGCGATTACGTCTGGTACATGGCGCGCACACCGCAGGTTTCGGAAGCGGACTATCAACGCGCGGTGGAGCGCATCAAGGCAATGGGCTACGACGTCAGCAAGCTGCGGCGGGTGCCGCAGTCGGTGCGGCAAGACGCAGCGGGCGGACACTGAAACAGCGTCGTTTCGGCAGTGATCTACTGGTGGCGACGCTATGCTCCAGCAGGTCGCCGTCAGCTCGTCGTCCGTAGAGCGCTCACAGACGTACCGGATCGCGCCGTGGAATCAGCGCCCCACCGTCAATGGTCGCAAGCACAGGCGCACCGTTGCTTCCCTTGCTCCAGACGCTGCCGACATACCGGCCGGCAAGCGGATGCCAGCCCTGTGGAACGAACGCGAAGGTCCAGACCACCGCTTCACCCTGCACGATCTTGGCGTGGCAGGTCACCACGTCGCTCCACTCGCGCAGTTCAATGACAACTTCGCATGGCGTCGGCCTGCCCACATCGTAGGCAGTGACTGCAGCGGCAATGTTGCGACCCGCGCCGCGATCAGACAGCGCGACGATACAGAAAAAGGCCGCAAACAGTAGCGGTAGCGGATGCCAGAGCAACAGCGCAGCAATCGCACACAGTACGGCGATGGCCAACAACCAGTAGTGGAAACGAGCAACGATTCCCAACGCCAGCCCAGGCCGAAACCTGGCGATCTGTTCCTCGACGGACAAGTCTTTCAACGCCACTCCTCCCGAAGTAGGCGCGCAACAGTGCGCTTGTGACCACCAGTGCCAAGTTTGCCACGTGCCGCCCCAAGCCAGGCAAAGGTATGACGCGACCGCCTGCCGACCAGCCACAATTCGGTGTGCGCTGGACCGATCAGCGTCCGCGACGCAGCTTGGACAAGTCATTGGCCAGACATGCGAAGAGCGTTGCATCATGTCCACCGAAGTTGAAGGAGCATTCCGTGAAGGGAAGAGCAATAAGGCTGACCACCCCGGCCGACATCGACGCCATTTTCCACATCCGTACCAGCGTTCAAGAGAATCATCTGTCCCTTGACCAACTTGCCGAGATGGGAATTACCCATGAGGCGATTCAACAGGCGATCCTGGGGGCTCCATGCGCCTGGGTCGCCGAGGTAGATGGCGTACCGGTTGGCTTCTCGATGGTGGATGTCGGGGACGCATGCGTGTTTGCCGCCTTCGTCCTGCCGGAGTTCGAGGGGCTGGGCCTGGGCCGTAGCCTGATGGACAAGGCGGAGGAACTCCTGTTCCAGCACCACCAGACGATCTGGCTGGAGACAGCTGAAGCCAGTCGGGCCAGCGGCTTCTACAGAGCACTCGGCTGGCAACCCGTGGCGGATCTGCCAGAAGGCGACGTCCGGTTTGAAAAGCACAGAAAGTAATCACCGGCCCCTGGATTAAGAACCCGCAGCTTCCCTGAGGAATCGCGACTGACGTCGTCACCGCTTCCTGCATCTCAAATTTCGATGTGCTTGAGTTCAACGGACTCTTTACTCAAGTCAGATCACTTGGCCTCGAGTTGAGAGATGCATGGGCCGAAGACGGAGAGATGTTCTGTGTTCTACTTTTGAGTGTCGACTCCGAATTCAATCTCAATATCGACTATGGGTGGAAAGACCAAACTCGCTGGCAGATCTCCAAACTAGGTGGCGCATCCGGCCTCCCAAAAGGCCTCGCCAGGGCCTAACCATTCATTCAAACCAATGTCGCTTCGCGGCGCTGCTCAACTCCGGAGCTATGTCTCATAACATGCATCCTCTCAAATCGGCAGTTCTCCACCACAGACTGGATGAGATATCCAAGCTGACACTCGAGTATCGACATACGCCAGACACACCAACGCCGGAAGAACTGCTCAAGATTGCGATTGAGATGGGGCACAAGGGCACTGCAATACGGCTTGCACGCCACTTTCAAGAATGCTCAGCAATGTTCAACTACCAGGAAATGCTTAGAGCATATATTAGGGAGATGGCGTGCAACTACTTCGGTTACTGCAGTACGAGAAGAGCTGCTCGACGCCTTTGGAATCAAGTAGAAACTGGTGTTATCGACCCATCAACTAGAGATGAGCCTGACTTTGTTCTGAGCCCTTCGGCGATCGAGGACATGCATTTTCTTTTCAAAAAAGTTGGGATTCATAGCAAGGATCAGCTTCAGCAGCTTGTCGCAGACCCCGATGCGGGCTAGGCGTAGCAGCTCATTTAGGTCGAAGCTGCTTTGTCACTCGACCTAAGTGCCTGCTACGAACGACTGCTTCTGGCCGATAGCAGTCGCAGGAAAATAGCCTGCGCAGATCCCCCGATGCCTCGATGCCTCGATGCCCGATAGTTGCAAGGAAAAACAGTTGGTCTTCTAGTCACCAGAACTGCCAAAAGCCTTGGTGCCACTAGCATTCAGCGCTCCGTGAAACATGAACTCTGAAATGAATTTTCCCGTAATTTTCCCGAAAACTCCGCTTTCTGGCGACATCACGTTGCCAAAAAAAGTAGTTCCAATTCAGTGGGTTATTGGTGCGCTTATCTGACCCAAATAGTCGATACAACCATATGTTTTAAATACAATAAAAATAGATATCACATTCAAAATACCCCCATTTGTACCCCTTGATTGGTTGGATGCGGTCGGACTTACCTGGACAGCAGTGCCGTTTGTCGACGCTCACCTTAGTTGTAGATTTCCTGCTACATGGAACTGTCGCCCGGAGTCACGGGTGACTTCCGCTGCCGGCCAGAAGCGGACATCCGGCAGCCCTCAATAAACATCCATGATCTACTGCCAATCCGCTTTATCTCCGCTCAAACCGAGACCCTCGCGCGGATAGAGGATGAGCGCGGACTTCGCAGAAGGTACGCTTGGCGGAGTCTTGTTCTACCTAGGTGCAACTGCAAGATTGGGTTGTTGAAGCGTTGACCTACATCATGGCGCTTTCGCCAGTCGCGGGATCAAAGGGATGTAAACCAACGTGGCGACAAGCTCTACCAAGGTCTGAGTAACAATCACGGCGGGAATGATTGGCAAAGCTCCGGGCACAACTAGAGCCAGAGGCAACACCACCAGCGAGTTGCGGGTAGCTGCCGAGAACGCGATGGCCCTCTGGGCAGCGGCTGGTATGTTGAAACTTCTTGCTACGGCCAGGCCGACTAGGGGGGCGATAGCTGCGTAAATGAGATAGACCGGAAGCGCCGCAGCCACGGCTTGCAGTGCAGCCTCCAGCTGAGGAGTTACCGCGGCTATGACGATCAACAGGACTGCAGCTGTGGCTGGTACCGGAAGGGCGCCAGCAATTCGCTCGACCTCTTCCATACAGACGGATCTTCGGCCCAATCCCTGCAGAGTAGCAGCCAGCAATATTGGGATGACGATAAGAAAGCCAAAGGCATGCAGGAATGGACCTGGCCGAACCAGATCTGCGGCAGCCTGACCAAGAAAGATCTTAAGGTAGAGTGGCAGCAGAATCATCTGGACAATCAAGAGGATTGGAGTTGTTGCCAGCAACAGTGGAGCGTCCGACTTGCCAAGATGCGAGAAAGTAACCACATAGTCGATGCACGGACATAGAAGTACAAAGAGCATGGCGATGGCGATCAGCGGCTGCTCCGGGAACATCGGTACCATCAATGCAACTAGCAACGGGATTGCTATGAAATTGGTGACTAGCAAGGCAGCGACGAATCGCAAATTCCTCAAGGACGCTGCTATAGATGACAGCGGCACCTGCAGGAACGTCACGAAGAGCATCGCCCCCAAGGCCGGCGTGATGAGCACCTCCAGCCGTCCCGTCCCAGGGACCTTGAGAGCCAGAAGAAAACCCATGGCCATGGCGGCGAAGTAGATCGCCGTCTGGTGCCTTTCCATTTGCTCGCGCAGGTGATGCAGCTTCACTTATAAACCCCAGATCGTTCAGTCATTCGGCCACACCTGAGCATCTCGCCGTCATCGCTTTATCCGTTTCCCAGCTTGGGCAGAAGCGTGGGTTCTTGCACGCTTTACTCTTGCGGGCCGCGTATTCACTGCGTTTTCTCACGGATCAACGACTGATCGAGCAGGCCGGCCAGTGCACTGGGCAAAGAGTTTGATCGCTCTATCGCAGTGGATGCAGTGGCCGTTGCAGCAGTCACGCATCAGGAACGCAACTAGGTCGGACAGGGCTGCGAAGCTAGCACTGTAGATGATTGACCTGCCCGCACGGCGGCCCGCAACAAGGCCGCCATGCTCCAGTTCTTTGAGATGAAAGGACACCCTAGACGGGCTTGCATTTCCCAACTCGTGCGAAATAGATCCGGCGGACATTCCAGCCGGCCCGGCCACCACGAGCATTCGTATGATGCGCAGACGGTCTTGATGTGCAATTGCGCCAAATCCTCGCAGCGCTTCCGCCTCATTCATTTCAACTATTCATGTAATGATTAAATGTAAGGGTATCCACGCGCAAAATTGGTGTCAAACGCACTTCCTCTGACATCGTCAGATCGTCTGATCTGATCTCGTTGGTTGCGTGCTGTGCCGAGCTGGACGTTGGAATGGCACTGAAGTTCCTACAGGACAAGCCTGTCGAGATGCTCATCGCCCAGGACTATGCAGACGCCAAGGTGGCTGCCATCTGGGGTACAGCAACGTTCTACATCAACGGGAAGTCGCTGATGGCACTATCACCCACCGCGCTGCGCGCAGCGGTATCGAGCTGCGTGACCAATTCCGCGTGCCGATTCTAGATTGTCGGAAAAACGTTGTAGTTGATCCTGCATCACCCCGCAGCCAAAGGCATCGCGGAAAAGCAAACGTCTGAGGAATGTCGGAATGCGGCGATGAGGGCGGTTGTATCATCTAAATTCGCCTTGAATTCAGGTGTTTTTTCCATTCTTATCGTAGACAATGCAGCCACGGACGCCCTATGGAGCAGCGTTCATTTTCCGCCAGCATCTGGTCATTTCGCTCAATGCATCGAGGCACCTCCCCAGCCATCCGTCTTCTGCTCGCACTACTTATGGCGGTGTTTCTTGCCGTGCCATCGATCGAAACCATGGTGTGTGGTGATCAAGGGGAGGTGCATGCATTGCAGGAATCGTCGAAGCTATCTGACCCAAGAAAAGATAGCGTTTCCACGCACGGACACTGTCATCACGGTGGCGTGTGCCAAGTGCCCGTTGCGTTGACTATGGAAGATGTTGCGGCTGCATCTGAATCCCTTGCCTTGGTCTCCGCAGGCAACCTCCCATCGGACAGGCGCGACGGCTTGATCCGGCCTCCCAGGGGCTGACAGAACCCGTGTCGCTCGCCTGCTGAGCGACTGAACGGCGGCATCACCGCTGCACCCTCGGTAGTTCCCCAAGCTGTGCGAATGACACAGCGCAGCGATTCACGTCGTTGTGATGGGGAATTGTGGATGCGGAACCGCGTGTGCTTGTCGCCCCCATCGCACGCTTTCCTCCTGGGTATATCCATGGCCATCTTCCTGCTTTGGACGCATTACGCGCTCCGGGCCGCACTATCTGTTTTTCTGATTTATTCAGTCCCACCACGGCGAGTCTTGGCATGACCGGCTTACCGCGTTGGCGCAATCGTCCGGAAGTCGGTCAGATAGCGCTGATTCTCATTTCGTCGCTCTACTTCACGGCGGTGTTCAACAACGCATTCGCTCGATTCGTCATCGGTGCGGCAAACCAAGAGGGAGTTGCGCAGGCACTGGTTCTGGGCGCGGCACTGATCTTCATCACCGGCATTCATGTGGTGCTGTTCGCCGTTATCGGCTGGCGCTGGTCACTGAAGCCTATCCTTTTCGTATTGGTGCCTGCGTCCGCCGCGACGGCCTACTACGCAGACAACTACGGCATCGTTTTTGACGCCAGCATGCTGCGCAACGTGTTCAGGACAGACACGGCGGAAGCCAGTGAGCTGATGACGCTAGGCTTTGCGGGCGCGATGCTCCTGAAGAGTGCGCCTCCGTTGCTTGCGTTGCTATGGGTTCGCATTCGTCCTGCCCGCAGTCTGAAGCGATTATTGGCCGCGCGTCTGCTGCTGCTGATCGTAACCGTTGGCATCAGCGGCGGTGCGGTCCTCTCACAGTTCGATGATCTGTCCTCGCTCATGCGCAACAACAAATCCGCGCGTTACCTGATCACACCCGAGAACTACATCGTGTCCAGCATCCGCGTGCTCCAACAGGATCGCCGCGCTCAGCCCGGCCCCCTGGCCAAGGTGGCCGAGGATGCACAGATCGAGATGCATCCGGTAGGTTCGAAGCCCCATCTTTTAGTGATCGTGGTAGGTGAGACTGTCCGCGCGCAGAACTGGGGGCTGAACGGCTACGCACGGCAGACAACGCCGCAGCTGGCTAGGCGCAATGTGGTCAACTACGAAGACGTGACCGCCTGTGGATCTAACACAGAGGTCTCCGTGCCCTGCATGTTCTCCGTGTATGGAAGGCGAAATTATGACCGGGATAGGATCAGGCGCTCTGAGTCGCTACTGCATGTGCTGGAGCGTGCGGGCGTCAAGACGCTATGGCGCGATAACCAGTCTGGATGCAAAGGCGTCTGCGCAGACCTTGCGTTTGAATCCTACAGGGTCCCCCCCACGCATCCGCTGTGTACGGACCAGGCCTGCCGAGACGAAGTGATGCTCAGCGGACTACACGATGCCATTGACGACAATCCTGGGGACGTCGTGGTGGTTCTGCATCAGCTTGGAAACCACGGTCCGGCCTACTTCAAACGTTACGGTGAGGAATTTAGGACGTTCGTGCCGGACTGTCGCAGCGCTGATCTTGGAAAGTGCGTTAGAGAGGAGATCGTCAACGCCTACGACAACGCAATTGTCGCAACTGACGACTTTCTTGCAAAAACCGTTGACATGCTAGCGGCGGATTCGTCGCACGACACCGCCATGATCTACCTGTCGGATCACGGCGAGTCGCTAGGGGAAGCAAACCTCTACCTCCACGGACTTCCCTATGCGATCGCCCCATCCACACAGGTCAAGGTGCCAATGGTTGTGTGGCTGTCGGATGGCCTCCAGAAGAGCCGTGGAATCGATGCTGCATGTCTTCGGGAGCAGGCAACTAAACCCCTAAGTCATGACAACCTGTTTCATTCGGTGCTCGGGCTCATGCAAGTGCAGACCAGATCCAGGGACGAAGCATTGAATCTGTTTGGCCGATGCGAGAAGTCGCTTGACCGCGCCGAGAGATGAGTGGGAAGAGATCCCCACTGGCTGCAACCTTCACACATGACGGAAGAACAAGGAATAGACATGGCTGACACCTATGGACACCGACCTCGCGGCCCGCTCGGCGTGCTGAAGGCATTTCGATGGTCCATGCTGGGGATTCGCGCGGCTTGGCTGCACGAGTCCTCATTCCGCCTCGAGGCGGTTGTTCTGTTGTTGCTTACCCCCACAGCCTTCTGGGTAGCCGAAACTCCGGTCGAGTTCGTGCTGCTGCTGGGCTCGTTGCTGCTGGTCTTGGCGGCGGAACTGCTCAACTCCGCTGTTGAGGCTGTTATAGAGAGGTACGGGCCTGAACGCCACGAATTGGCCGGACGGGCCAAGGACATGGGCTCGGCCGCTGTGTTCATGATGCTCGTCAATGCGGTGTTGGCATGGGGTGTTATCGGGCTCATGTGAAGTGCATGTTCCAATCATTACGCTAGCTGGGGGCTGGTGGGTTCTGTAGCTGTCCAACGGGCGCTTAGATCTGAACCCGTGTCGCAACGGCCTCTATTGTTATTGTATCCATGCCCAAGCCATTGATAGCCTTCCCGAATGCGTAAAACTTCCCGGAAAATTGGGCTCTACCTGATGATGCTGCTGATGGCGGCGTTTGTGGTCGTGCCCATTTCCGACACACTGGCTTGCGCGCTTGAGTCGCACGCAACGGTGAGTGCTGCACAGGATGTTGCGAGTGATCCGGATGGGAAGGCAGGCCACGAGGTCCCAGCAGCCGGTTGCAGTCATGGCCACTGCCATCATTCCAATGCCAGTCTTCCTTTGGAAGCTGTGAGCCCTCCGCCGCAGGTGGTGTCGGCGGCATGGGACGCGTTTACTGACATCAACGCCTATGCCGTTGTACTTGATGGATTGACGCGTCCGCCCCAGGGCTGATCTGAGCTTGACCCGCGTAGTGCGGGATCTCGTTTCTTTTCACCTCTGGAAAACTCTAAATGTCGACCTCCACACGTCGGCCGCTTCAGGCGGCCGGGCTGTTCGTGGCTGTCCTGCTGGCGCTCGCGCCTGCGGGGCCTGCGTCAGCGCAAGCTTCGCCCTCCTATGACGACCTGCTGGTTCGTCTTGATCAGCTGTCGGGCACCATTCAAGGCGTTGCATTGTCTGAAGCCGCCGATGCCCGTGTTCAACAGGCTCGTGCGCTCAAGAATCCGACGCTCTCCTACGACCTCGAGAACACGCAGGGCACCGGCGCATATCGCGGCACCAGCAACGCCGATTCGATCATCACCTTGTCCCAACCGCTGGAGCTGTTCGGTCAGCGAGGTGCGCGTGTGCGTGCAGCGCAGAGCGAAGCCCAGGCCGCAGGGCTGCGTAGCGAATTGAGCCGGAGCGAAGTGGCCGCGCTCCTAGCAACGACCTATGCACAGGCCGAGAGCGCACTGAGACGCTATGAGCTCGCTAATGAAGCACTCCAGCTCATTCAGGACGACGCGGACGCCACCAGTGCCATGGTCCAACAGGGGCGGGAGCCCCAGCTCCGTGCCTTGCAAGCGCAGAGTGAAGTGTCCAATGCAAAGGCCGCGCTCGACGAAGCCCTGGCATCCAGGGATGCAGCCTTTGCGCGACTGGCAGGAGCAGCGCAGCTGGATGCATCCGTAAACGCCATCGGTGAAAGCCTGCTGGATCGTGCACCCCCGCTGCCCATGGGCGATACCCGTGCAGCATTGGCGGTCCGGATCGCCGAGGCCGAAGCGGCGACGGCGGGCAGGCTCGTGGACGTGGAACGCAAGCGCGCGCTTCCCGACCTGAGCGCAACCGTGGCACAGACAAACTTCCGCCTCGCAAACGAGCGTGCCTACAACATCGGAGTGAGTCTCTCGATCCCGCTCTTCGACCGGAACAGCGGCGGGATTCGCGCAGCATATGCCGAGCAGCGTGCTGCCGATGCTCGGCTCGAGCAACAGAAGCGCGAGAGTGAAGCCAATCGCCTTTCCGCGATCGCATCACTGAAGGCTTCCAACAGCAGAACGCGGGCTGCGGACGATAGCGTCACGGCCGGCGAGGAGGCCTACCGACTCGCCCGCATCGGGTTTGAAACAGGCCGCATCTCCCAGTTGGAGCTACGCAGCACCCGCTCGACCCTGATCGCTGCGCGCGCCTCTGCCGTAGACGCAAGACTGGCACGCGTCGCCGCCGAAATTGAACTTGCCCGTCTCGAAGGACGCGTCCCCTTTCTGGAGCAGAAATGAACAAGCCCCGTAACCCCATTCTCGTCGGCGCGCTGCTGCTGTCGGCCCTGGTTCTCACTGGTGGATTGACCGCCTGCAAGGGTTCCAGCGAAGCCCCCGCGACCGAAAAGGAAGCATCGGGAAAAGATGACGGCCATGGCCACCAGGAGGATAAAGGCGAAGGTGAGGGCAATACCAAGCCCGCCGACGCCCATGCCGGTGAGGAAGCTGGCGCACATGCAGAAGAAGAGGCCCCAGAGGGCGTGGTCAAGCTCACCGCAGACCAGATCAAGGCGTCTGGCGTGGGCGTGATGGCCGTAGGGCGGGGCGGTGGTGCTTCCACGCGCATTGCAGGACGCGTAGAGCCCTCCATTGGCGCGCGTGCATCGGTCGCGGCAACCGTCACCGGTCGCGTTGAACGTGTCCTGGTGGCACCGGGCTCCCAAGTGAAGGCCAACCAGACGCTTGCTGTCGTGGTTAGCGGTGACGCGGCTACATTCCGTGCAGCGGCAGTCTCGGCGGGAGCCGAGGCCGAAGTCGCCCGATTGGTGTATGGGCGCGATAAGGCGCTGGTGGAACAAGGCGTCGTTGCCCGCCAGGAGATGGAAACCTCGCGTGCGCGCTCGATCGCCGCTGAAGCGGCGGCTGCGGCGGCACGCGCCCAGGCGGCGGCCAATGGCTCGCCCGACAGTTCCGGCCGCGTGAGCATTACCAGCCCGGTGTCGGGCGTCGTCGGCAACGTGCAGGTTACGCCGGGCGGGGTTGTATCAGCGGGCAGTGTGGTCGCCGACGTTTCGAATCCCGACATGAACGAGCTGGTCTTCACTGCACCACCTGCACTGGCCTCACAGGTCGCCGCCGGTATGAAGCTGGAGGTGACCGCTCCGACGGGCGCGTTCCAGGCAGAGGTCACCGGTGTGGCCGCCGACATCCGTCAGCAGGGTGGCACCACGGTGATTCGTGCGAAGCCGCTGACCGCAGCGTTGCCGCCTGCAGGCTCACCGATTTCGGCGCTGGTGGTGGCCGACGGAGACGCCGATTCGCTCAGCGTACCGGCCGATGCCGTGCAGACAGTGAACGGTGCCAGCGTGGTGTTTATCGAAACCCCGGAAGGCTTCAAAGCCACGCCAGTGATGGTGGGACGTCGTGCCGGCGGCAGCGTCGAGATCGTCAACGGCCTCAAAGGCGACGAGCGCATCGTAGGCACCAATGCCTTTCTACTCAAGGCCGAACTGGCTAAGGGTGAAGCCGAGCACGGCCACTAAGGAATCCATACATGTTCACTATCATCATTGAATCAGCGGTCCGCTTCCGCTGGTTGGTGGTATTCCTCGCCGCAATGGTGGCCAGTTGGGGCCTCTTTCAGCTGAGCAAGCTGCCCATTGACGCGGTCCCGGACATCACCAACAGACAGGTGCAAATCAATTCGATCGCGCCCGCACTGACACCGGAGCAGATCGAGCGTCAGGTGACGTATCCACTTGAGACGGCATTGGCCGGCATTCCGGGCCTGAACACCACCCGCTCGCTGTCGCGCAACGGTTTCTCGCAGGTCACGGCGATCTTCACCGACCAGACCGACATCTATTTCGCGCGACAACAGGTTGCCGAGCGCATGCGCGAAGCAGCGGAAGACTTGCCGGAAGGTGTATCCCCGGTCCTTTCACCGGTGACTACCGGTCTGGGCGAGGTGCTGATGTGGACGGTCGACTTCACCGACTACGACCCGAAGAACCTGGCACCGAAGGGGCAAGCCGGCTGGCAGGAGGGCGAGGTTTACCTAACGCCAGAAGGCAACCGACTCACAACTGCAGAAGAGCGTGCCACCTACTTGCGCACCGTGCAGGATTGGATAATCGCCCCCCAAATGCGCTCCAGTCCAGGCCTTGCCGGCGTGGATACGGTGGGCGGCTATGTGAAGGAGTACGGCGTCCATCCGGATAGCGCACGTTTGGCTGCATACGGACTGGGATTGTCCGACCTCGTCCAAGCGCTTGAGCGGTCGAATGTGCAAGCTGGCGCAGGCTTTGTCCAACGCGCTGGCGAGGGCCTCGTGGTTCGTGCCGACGGTCTGGCGCTGACCACGGGCGACCTGGCGCAGGCCCCGGTGGCTACCAAGGACGGCGTGGTGATCCGTGTCGCCGACGTTGCCGATGTCGAGCTCAGTCGCGCTCCGCGTCTCGGTGCCGCCAGCCGCAACGGACACGAGGCCGTGCTGGGTACGGCGCTGATGATCGCTGGCGGCAACAGCCGCACCGTCGCTCAATCTGCTGCGGACCGGCTGATCGAGGTGAACAAGTCGCTTCCGCCAAACATTTTTGCCGTGCCCGTGCTGGACCGAAGCCAGCTCGTCAACTCAACCATCAAGACGGTTGCCAAGAACCTGACCGAGGGCGCACTGCTGGTCGTGGTGGTGTTGTTCCTGCTGCTGGGCAACCTGCGTGCCGCAACCATTACGGCATTGGTGATTCCGCTGTCGTTCCTGTTTGCCGTGATCGGCATGAACCGGTTCGGGATCAGCGGAAACCTGATGAGCCTGGGTGCGTTGGACTTCGGCATCCTTGTGGACGGTGCGGTCATCGTCATTGAATCCACGCTGTTGATGCTGGGTCAGCGCCGCGCCGAACTGGGCAGGCCACTGACTACCACGGAGCGGATGAAGGTGGCAACGGAATCGGCCAAAAAGATGGCGCGCCCTGCGGCTTTCGGCCAGTTGATTATTCTGCTGGTCTTCCTGCCGATCATGACGTTGGAAGGTGTCGAAGGAAAAACCTTCCAGCCAATGGCAGCTACCTTCATGCTGGCGCTGCTGGGCGCGTTCATTTTCTCCTTTACCCTGGTGCCGGCACTGACCGCCCTCTGGGTGCGCGAGCCGAAGATGAAGCCGGGCGAGGAGCTCCATCACGGCGAGCACGAGACCAAACTCATCAAGGTGCTGCGCACTCGGATCGAGCCTGTGATTGAGCGGGCTGTCGCCATGCCGCGCGTCGTGTTGGGTGGCGCCGTGCTCACCCTGGCTGTGGGTGTGACCTCCTTCATGATGTTGGGCCGTGAATTCATGCCTACGCTGGATGAGGGCAACCTGGCCATGCAGGCGCTGCGAGTTCCTTCGACCTCGTTGGAGCAGTCACTGGCCATGCAGTTGGCACTGGAGAAAGCCATTGCCAAGGAGCCGGAAGTGGAGACGGTGTTCTCCCGGACAGGTACCGCGGAGGCGGCCATCGACCCGATGCCCACCAACATATCCGACAGCGTGATCGTGCTAAAGCCCAGAAGCGCATGGCCGGATCCGAAACTTTCGAAGGATGAGCTCGTCGGTCGGTTCGAGTCCGTGGCCTCGAAGCAGCTCGGCAACAGCTTCGAATTCAGCCAACCCATTGAACTGCGCTTCAACGAGCTCATCTCTGGTGTGCGCACCGACCTTGCCGTGATGATTTACGGTGATGACTTCGGTGAGCTGCAGAAGGTTGCAGACCAGGTGGCGCTCAAGCTGCGTAGCGTCCAAGGCTCGGCGGATGTACGGGTCGAGCAGATCTCCGGCCTGCCAACCCTGAACGTCAAGATCGACCATCTTGCAGCTGCGCAGTACGGGTTGACGGCGGCCGATGTGAGCGACGCTCTGTCGACTGGCATCGGCGGCACTGCTGCCGGAAAGATCTTCGAGGGTGACCGCCGCTTTGACGTGGTGGTGCGCTTGGATGACGCCGCCCGCAATAATCCGGATCAGCTCAGCTCGTTGCCCATTGCCACACCCTCCGGTGCGGTAATACCGCTTTCGTCAGTCGCCCGGATCACCATAAGCGAAGGCCCCAATCAGATCAGTCGCAACAACGGCAGCCGTCGCGTCGTGGTGCAAGCAAACGTCCGTGGGCGTGACCTAGGCGGGTTTGTTGGCGAAGCGCAGACGGCGGTAGCGGACGTGAAGCTGCCTGCAGGTTCCTATCTCACTTGGGGCGGGCAGTTCGAGAACCTGCAGCGGGCAGAGAAGCGACTGGCGGCGGTGGTTCCGGTTGTCTTCCTGTTGATTGGTGCACTGCTGTTCATGGCGCTCCGTAGCGCCAAGGAAGCCATTCTAGTGTTCAGCTGCGTACCGCTGGCGTTGGTGGGCGGCATCCTGGCTTTGTTGCTGAGGGGGATGCCGTTCTCGGTGTCTGCCGCCGTGGGGTTCATTGCGGTGTCCGGCGTTGCCACGCTGAACGGCCTGGTGCTGATGCAGGCCATCCGGGAACGGCTTGATGCAGGTGATGCACCACTGGTGGCGTCTCTCAACGGGGCAGCGAGTCGTATCCGCGCCGTCCTCACCACTGCGCTGGTGGCCATTGTCGGCTTCATTCCCATGGCCATCGCCAGCGGTTCGGGTGCAGAGGTCCAAAAGCCGCTCGCTACCGTCGTTATTGGTGGCTTGCTTACCGCGACCATTCTCACGTTGCTGGTGCTTCCCACCTTTGCTGGCCGCATAGCCAAGCCAAGCACCGCTGTCGTAGGAAAGGACAAAGATCACTGATTAGCTGACACCGTGCTCGGGCGCAGAATCTGCTGCGCCCGAGCCTTGAATGCTCAGATCACAATCGGAGAATAGAGATGAGCCAAGCAACAGAAAGTGGCGCATCCCCGAATAAGGGAGACGCCCATTCCCACGATGGCCTGCTTGGAGCCAATGCAGAGCTGATGTTCGCCATAATCTGCGGGCTACTGCTCGTGACCGGCTTCATAATTGAGAAATCGGGTGCGTTCAGGATCGCATGGATCCCTACGGCGTTGTACATGCTTGCCTACGTGTTCGGTGGATGGTTCACCCTGCGCGAAGCAATAGAGAACATTCGACAGAAGCGTTTCGAGATCGATACGCTCATGTTGGTGGCAGCAGCAGGTGCCGCCACCCTCGGAGCCTGGGCAGAGGGCGCATTGCTGCTATTCCTCTTCAGCCTGGGTCATTCGCTGGAGAACTACGCTATGGGGCGCGCCAAGCGCGCCATCGAGGCCCTCGCCAAACTGGCACCGGAGACCGCCCTGGTGGTGAAGGAGGGCGGACCTGTGGAGGTGCCGGTCGCCGCGCTGCAGATCGGTGACATCGTGCTGGTAAGAGCGAATGATCGGTTGCCTGCTGATGGCTTCGTGGTCAAGGGATCCAGCAACGTCAACCAGGCACCGGTGACAGGTGAGAGCATCCCGGTGGACAAACATCCCGTATCTGACGCCGAAGAAGCGAGGCGCCGTCCCGACGCAGTCGACATGGCGTCGAGAGCGTTTGCCGGAACCATCAACGGCTCCGGATCGTTGGAGGTAGAGGTTACCCGGCGCTCTACGGAATCCGCGCTTGCACGCGTGGTCAAGATGGTCAGCGAGGCTGAGACACGAAAATCACCCACTCAACGCCTTACGGACAAGTTTGAGCGCATCTTCGTTCCCTGCGTTCTGGTGCTTGCCAGCGTTCTACTGTTCTCTTGGGTGGTGATAGATGAGCCGTTCCGTGACAGCTTCTACCGGTCCATGGCGGTGCTGGTTGCTGCCAGCCCGTGCGCACTGGCCATTGCCACCCCCAGTGCTGTTTTAGCCGGCATTGCACGCGCGGCGCGTAGCGGGGTGCTGATCAAGGGCGGTGCGCCGCTTGAGGAGCTTGGCATGGTCACGACAATCGCCTTCGACAAGACCGGCACCCTGACCGAGGGCAAGCCCCGCGTGACCGACATTGTTGTGACAGAGGGCGTAACCGAGAGAGAGTTACTAGAGGTCAGCGTCGCTGTGGAGGCGCTGAGTGACCATCCGTTGGCGGCCGCCATCGTAGCTGATGGGAAGACACGTCTTTCCGAGTCGGTCACGTTGGTGGCCAATGCATTCGAGAATCTCGCCGGACGAGGAGTGCGTGCGGATGTTGGTGGGCAGACTGCCTGGATCGGGAAGATGGAAATGTTTGGGGCTGACGGGGTTCCGGCTTTGGGCCCGTCCGCCGAAGAAGGCATCGATGTGCTGCGCAGTCGCGGGCGAACGACGATGGCGGTGCGGCTCGGCGATAGGGATCTGGGCGTCATCGGCTTAATGGACACTCCGCGGGCAGAGGCACGCCAAGCGCTGGACAAGTTGCGTGGTCTGGGCGTGAGCCAGATGATCATGATCTCCGGTGATCACCAACTCGTCGCGCAGTCCGTAGGCAGAGACGTCGGGGTAGATGAAGCGTGGGGCAACCTCATGCCGGACGACAAGGTCTCCGCCATACGGAAGATAAAGGCAAGTCAGAGGATTGCAATGGTTGGCGATGGCGTCAATGACGCACCCGCCATGGCCAGCGCCAATGTGGGTATCGCGATGGGCGCGGCTTCGTCCGATGTCGCCCTGGAAACGGCGGATGTTGCTCTCATGTCAGAGGACCTGCGGCAGGTCGCTTTTTCCGTGGCGCTCAGTCGACGTACCAAAAATGTTATTCGCCAGAATCTTTACGTGAGCCTAGGCGTGGTGGCTTTGCTCGTGCCTGCCACGGTCATGGGTTTGGGCATAGGCCCCGCCGTTGCGGTGCATGAGGGGACCACGCTGTTGGTGGTAGTCAATGCACTTAGGTTGCTTGGATTCCGGGAATCCTAATCGTGGAAATTCTGTTGATTGACAGTGACCGACAAGTCGTCCGGAACGTACTTGCCGAGATCGAAGCGAAGCATCACAGCGTGGACGTTGCGCTGGATGGTGTGACAGGCCTGCACTTAGCCTTGTCCAACAACTACGACGTTGTCGTCGTGGGATGGGAACTCCCTCGCGTCAGCGGGCTGGACGTGGTGAGAAGTCTGCGGAGGGAGCACAACTCGTCTGTTCCGGTACTCATGCTGGCGAGTAGGTCCGATCTCGCTAGCAAGATCAATGCATTTCGGTCAGGCACGGATGACTACCTCACCAAACCCTTCGAACTGCTTGAGCTTGAGGTTCGCTTGGAGGCATTGGTCGCCCGCTCTCGCGGAAGAGTGGGGATGCGTCAACTCACGGTGGGCAACTTGACCATGGACCTGACGACGCTAGAGGTGTTCCGTGCAGGGAGGCGACTTCATCTCTACCCGGCCTCCTGGAAGCTTCTGCAAGTTCTGATGCGGGAGAGTCCAGGAGCAGTGTCTAGGGAGCAACTCGAATACGCAGTCTGGGGTCACCAGCCGCCTGACCGTGACCTGCTCCGTTCGCAAATATCGAGTCTGCGTAAGATTGTTGACGGGCCATGCGAAGAGAAGTTGATCCATACGTTGCCGCGTTTTGGCTACAGGCTCTCCATCCAGTCCTCAATCGAGGCACGAGCTGTGCTGATGGAGGGGCTCAGTCGAAGTGAATAAGCGGATTCTCGTCACCCCTGAAGGTGGGATCCAGTCGCCAGCTGTTCGCACTCGAGGGCGGTCATGAAGGGCAGTTACCGAGCGGGCGTCCCATTGGCTGCATTCGTCGCCGCATCTGTGTGGGGCATGCTGGCAATGCAGCCATTAGCACCCAATCCGCACGAATCGATGATGTGGATTCCTGCCACTGTCGCAGGCGGGAGCTTGGTCATGGCGTGGGTCGCTGCAGTCATTGTAGACCGTGCGGCGGCTTCTCAGATTAGCTCCGCCGCACATACATGGTTGTTCCTGGGGAGCAGCGTCATGATAGTTGCGCTGGTATTGCTTGCCGTCATGACCTCGATGGCACAAATGAGAGAGGTGTTTGAACTTGTGGTGCTATGTGCTGCATTTGTTCTCGTACTGATCGCATCAACAACATTCGTTTTTGCGTCCGTCCGATACAAAGCGCGCATAACCGCATCGACTTCCGTAATGGTGATTCATTCGATTGCTTTTGCATTTTCCGCATTTCTTTCAGCATCTAACCCTCCAGAAGCGGGGGCATTAAGCGAAGGTTGGTTCGCCGCATCCATTCTTGCTTGCGGTATTTCCGCGGTCTTCGTATCGACATACTGGGTTGCGGCATTACGTGATCCCTCTCTGTCCTTCTCACCCATGTTGCGATCGCTCGTTCGATTCATAACAGGGGAATCGAGGGCTAAAGAGTGGTGCAGCAAGCACCTTATTCGATCTCGCAGTGACCCTTCTGTAAGAACACGGCGCGGCGGCAAGTCACGAAGGAGAACGCGGCCAGTGCAGCGGAGACGATGAGGATGCTGCTCTTGTTGCACCACGACCTCATTGGGGGCCCCAAGTGATACCGCCTCTCGCTGGACAACCGCGAGCTACTGCCGGTCAAGGTCGAGCTGCCCCCTGTCACACCCCGGACGCGGAGGATGAGTGTCTTTGTTCTCCTTAAGGATTCGACGCACCCGTCATCGAACGAAGCATAGGTCGATGCCAGAGGACTTCCATGTGCCGGGCAGAAAACAGTCTCGCAAAAATTTATTGCCGGGATTGGCTTAGTAAGAACGAAATTTAATGCCAAAACCTAGCCAAGGCCCTTTCTGAACTGATGCAATAGTGTCCGATTTCGGCCAAATGCAGACATCCCCCCGATAGACACCCTGAATCCCGAAATCCCCTAGTCCTCGTTCGCGATCGCTGGATCCGCCATCCCACCTTGCAAGGTGGGCACTCTTTGCGTGCGTGGCGAGCTTATCTACCGGAGGCGGCTCGGCTTTCTTCGTCCTGCCTTTCGATCTGACCACCGATCGATGTTCCGCGCACCGCTTGCGCGCGCAGGCTTTGGGCTGGGTGTGGTTAGACAACGGCTATCTTTGGCTAAGAGCGACGTGTGCTCGCGATGCATCTTTCCTTTGCATTCATGGCGACGTCGGGGTAAGTCGCGATGTATGTGCGGGGTGCCAATGCTCCCATTGCAACGAGACTGCTAGCCATGGAGACGTGCGGAGTAGGCAACGGAACTACTGGCGTCCATCGCGTGCGTTACCGCGCACCTGTTTTTGGTCCCCACCGAAATTTCCAGCGCATAGCGTAAGCGAGGCGAACGCTAGAACTTTCCGCTGTCGTGACTGTCCGATCTAGTGGTTTTATCGCGCCATCGCCCAACCCGCCATGCCAACTAGCAACACGACCAGGACCGGAGGTGTACGCACGACGACCAGTAGCCCGAATGCCACCAGCGTCACCGCAACATCCCATCGATTATGGATTGCGCTTGTCCACACCGGATCGTACAACGCAGCCAGCAGGATTCCGACCACCCCGGCGTTGACGCCGGCAATCGAAGCCTGCAAATCCTTGCGGTAGCGCAAAGACTCCCAGAACGGCAGGACCCCCACGAGGATGAGTACGGCGGGTAGGAAAATGACTGCCAACATCGCAAAGCCACCTACCCAGCCACCTAGCGGTCCGTCGGCCATTGCCCCTAAGTACGCTGCAAGAGTGAATAGAGGGCCTGGCACAGCCTGCGCCGCACTGTACCCGGCAAGCAGATCCGCAGTGCTTACGGTGCCGCTCTGCACGACCGCAGTTTGCAACAAGGGCAAAACAACGTGGCCGCCGCCAAAGACCAGAGCGCCAGCGCGGTATACGCCCTCCAGCAGAACAGCCAGGGGGGAATTGCTCGCAGCCGCCCACATCGGCAGCAGAGCAAGTAGCAGCACGAACAATGTCAGTGCCACCGTGCCAGTTCTTCGCGAGACGGGATAGCTGCACGGGGACTGATCGGATGCTGGTTCGATTTTTAGCGCCCAGCGACCGAGTAGCCCGCTGAAAATGATCACTGCCATCTGGCCGACGACCGAGGGCAATACCGACGTCGCCACGGCGGAGAAAAACGCCATCCCTACTCGCAAACGGTCCGTACACAGGGATCGGGCCATTCCCCATACGGCTTGCGCTACCACGGCAACTGCTACGATCTTCAGGCCATGCAGCCAGCCGGATTCAACGATGCCTTGGTATCTGGCAACTCCCAAGGCAAACAGAATCATCAGCACGGCCGATGGCAGGGTAAAGCCCGCCCAAGCGGCTAGCAGACCGGGCCAGCCTGCGCGGCACAAGCCCAACGCCATTCCTACTTGGCTGCTGGCGGGACCTGGCAGTAATTGGCAAAGGGCCACCAGATCGGAGTAGCTGCGGTCGGTCAGCCAACGGCGGCGCTCGACGAACTCAAGACGGAAGTAGCTCAAGTGTGCGATCGGACCGCCGAACGATGTCAGGCCTAGTCGCAGGAACGCCAGGAATACGTGCCAAGCGCTTTCTCTTGTTGTGGGATCGAGCGACGACACTAGGCATGGCCTCCTGCAGTTATTAACGAGGGTTAGCTCAACCCGGAAAAGGCTCTACTGCATCGAAGTCCAGACGTATCCGCTTCGGTCACCAGCGGTAGTCAACGCAAGCTCCGAAAAAATCCCAGTTCCCTGCCCTGCTGAGCAATTCCTCCGGCCACGATGACTACAAGTGCTTAACCATGAATGCCGCGGTCTCCGGACATATGCTTGCGAACTGCGCCGACCGACTGATCGATTCAGGCGCATCGATCCGGGACGCATGACTGTATCCGCAACGTTCGAATAGAGGTGCTGCAGTACCCGTCAGTAGGAACAGTTCTGTGATTCCCTCCTTGGCTGCCATTTGTTCTGCATGGCTCACCAGCACCGAACTGTAGCCCAGTCCTCGGTGACTCTGGACGACCGCAAGGGAGCGCAGCAAGCCGACAGGCAGGTGCAGCTCGACACCGACAACACCAATGAGTTCGCCTTTGTCGTGGAGCCCACCAAAGATCTTGCGTCTGCCGTCCTCCAGGTCACTCACTGGCAAACCGGCGTCCACCAGCATGGACACGACCGCGGCGTTCAAGGCAACAGGCGCGAACGTAGTCATGGCGTTTCCTTCAGGGGTTTGGCCATCTGGCGGTGATCAGGATTTAGGACGACTACCGTGTTCATCGATGACAACCTCACCGTCTTCTTTCATAAATGGAGCATCTACTGCAGGCAATATCTCAAGAACGACTTCAGAGGGGCGAGCAAGTCGCACGCCTAGATCGGTTTCCACAAACGGTCGATTGATCAGGATCGGATGAGCCAGCATGACATCAAGCAATTGATCGTCGCTTAAAGCTGGATCAGCCAGACCCAGCGCTTCGTAAGGTGTGCCCTTCTGCCGGATCGCCTCGCGTACGCTCAATCCGGCCTGGTCGATCAGGCCCGCCAAGCGTGTCTTGGTAGGGGTTTCGATCAAATAGTCGACGATCACCGGTTCGATGCCTGCATGTCTGATCAGAGCAAGCGCGTTCCTGGAGGTTCCGCAGTTGGGATTGTGGTAGATCGTTGCCTTCATGCTGCGGCTCCCGCTGTTGCAGAGGATTTGGCTCCGGACGCTGTCGCCAGAGCGGCTGCTGCTGCGTCACCTTTGCGCTCGCTGTAGCGATCAACCAGATAGTCACTGCGATCTCTGACCAGCAACGTGAATTTCACCAGCTCTTCCATTACATCGACAACCCGATCGTAGTACGGAGATGGCTTCATTCGACCTCGCTCGTCAAATTCCTGCCAAGCCTTGGGTACTGACGATTGGTTCGGGATGGTGACCATGCGCATCCAACGGCCCAGCACGCGTAACGCGTTCACCACATTGAAAGATTGTGAGCCCCCGCTGACCTGCATCACTGCGAGTGTGCGGCCCTGGGTTGGGCGAATGCCAGCCTCCTCCAGCGGCAACCAATCGATCTGATTCTTGAACACGGCGGTCATCGTCCCGTGACGCTCCGGACTGATCCAGACCTGGCCTTCTGACCACGTGGAGGCTTCACGCAGCTCGATCACTTTGGGGTGATCGGCCGGTACCGCATCCAGCATCGGCAGCGTGTGTGGATCAAACAGCCGAGTCTCCGCGCCGAACTGTTCCAGTAGGCGCTGTGCCTCCAAAGCGAGCTTCCGGCTGAAGGACTGTGGACGCAGCGAACCATAGAGAATCAGGATGCGCGGTCGATGCTTGCTCGGATCAGCCACATCAAGGTCTGAGCACGAAGGCGACTGCAGGGACTCGGCATGGATGTTCGGGAGATTGGGCATAACTTGTTCCTTCTCTTTATTTCCATTATTCTAGATCTATGGAACATAAAACTGCAACGCGAGCTATAGCAGCCCTCGGTCATGGCACAAGGCTGTCGATCTACCGTTTACTTGTCGAAGCAGGTCGCGGCGGCAAGCTGGCCGGTGAGATCGCCGAGGCACTTGCCCTCCCCGGTGCCACGCTGTCCTTTCACCTGAAAGAGCTGGCTGCTGCGGGCCTTGTCACTTCCGAGCAACTCGGTCGAACCATCTGCTACCGTGCAAACTTTGATGCCATGACAAGTCTGGTCGAGTACCTGACAGAAAACTGTTGTGCTGGCGATCAGTCCAGCAGCACGCCCGGCTGCTGCTGATGAACGACGTGGCTGAGATGCGCCCTGAGCGCATGTCATTTCTGGATCGCTTCCTGACCGTCTGGATTTTCCTGGCCATGGCGGTTGGCGTGGGGCTGGGCATCATTTTCCCTGGCCTGCAGCACCAGGTAGACGCGTTGAGCATCGGCACTACGAACGTGCCAATCGCTATCGGGCTGATCTTGATGATGTTCCCCCCACTCGCCAAGGTTGACTACGCGCAGCTGGGCGTGGTTTTCAGGGATAAGCGGGTATTGGCGCTATCGCTGGTTCAGAACTGGGTGATTGGCCCAGTTCTGATGTTCGCCCTGGCAGTGATATTTCTACGCGATCAGCCGGGTTATATGACCGGGGTGATCCTGATAGGGCTGGCCCGCTGCATCGCAATGGTCCTGGTATGGAACCAGCTTGCGAAAGGCGACAACCAGTACGTTGCCGGCTTGGTGGCGTTCAATTCAATCTTCCAGATCGCGTTGTTCAGCGTCTATGCCTGGCTGTTTCTCTCCGTGTTGCCGACGGCATTGGGCCTGCAAGGCGTGGTGCTCAACATTGGATTCTGGCCAGTTGCGGAAGCTGTCCTGATCTATCTCGGCATCCCATTCGCTGCCGGTTACCTGGTACGTCGATCGTTGACCAAGTCAAAAGGACTTCACTGGTACGAGCACCGGTTTCTACCTGCGATCGGCCCGATAACGCTAGTGGCCCTGTTGTTTACGATCGTGGTGATGTTCGCAATGAAGGGGGGCGATGTGGTCAAACTCCCCCGGGATGTTTTGCGGATAGCCGTTCCACTGACGATCTACTTCTTGGTCCAGTTCATCATCAGCTTCTTCATGGGCAAGCTGATCGCTAAAGACTACCCGCGCACAACCGCCATCGCCTTCACCGCTGCCGGCAACAACTTCGAACTGGCTATCGCGGTGGCAGTGGCTGCGTTCGGCATCAGTTCGCCGGTCGCATTCGCAGCCGTCATAGGCCCGCTGATAGAAGTGCCGGTTCTGATCATCTTGGTGAACGTGGCACTGCGCCTGAAGCAACGCTGTTTCTCCTAGATCCCCCGCAAGAAAACGCATGTGGCGGGGAAACGTTGGCTAGAGCCAACAGGTAGTCGTCCATACCCGCGAGGGATTCCGAGTCTTTCACAAAGGCACTGGACGTCCTCCGTGAGGATTCTCCTGTTGCTCGCGCCTATATCGACAAAAGCCTAGAAAGCCATTTACCCTAATGGAATGTACCGTACGTCGGCCACTTCCGATCTGCTTCGTGTCAGCCTCTTTGCGCTGCTGGCCATAGTTTCGTTGGTGCGTCCGATGTTGAACCTGATGGGTGACCTACACTCCACAGATCACGCGATCGTTGAAGCCGCTGAGCATGGCCATCACCACCCTGGCGAGCCTGATTCGGATTCCGATCCTGAGCATGCCAAGGGGCCGCATGCCCTGCTCCACTCGGTTGACGCCAATGGTGCAATCAACCTCTGCAACCACAGTCACTGGACTCCATCAGGTGTTCCAGATACCACGGTCCCGCCTCTAGACGTCTATTGGCGTCCTTCGCAACAACCCTCTACACCCTTCAGACCTCCAATCGTTTGACGAATCCGGCCGCCTTATAGCGGCCTGACAGTGCTGGTCGCAATTTGCGGCCGGCTGCGCTATTCGTCGAACAATCGGAGAAGATCCCGTGAATTTGCGTTGCATGTGGGTACTGACTTTGGTCGGTACCTGCAGCGTTGCCCCGTGCGGCTTCGCTGCTGAACCTTTGCGCCTGGAGGAAGCCGTTGCCCGCGCTCTCCTGGCGAATCCCACAATCCAAGCCGAAGTCGCCCGCCTGGAGGCGGTACGTAATCGTGCAAACCGAGAGGCCCTTCCCGCTACCTATGTAGTGGGAGCCGATTTCGAAAACGTTGCCGGTACCGGCGGGCTGAGCGGTGTTGACTCAGCTGAAACCACCTTGCGCATTGGACGCGTCCTCGAGTTGGGTGGGAAGCGTGATGCCCGCGCCGCATTGGGTGATGCAGAGATCAACCTTCAGCGAGGCGCTGAAGGCGTGGCCAAACTCGACATCACCAATAGCACTACGCAGAGATTCATTCAGGCCGCTGTCGCTCAGGAGCACGTGGAGAACGCCGAAGAACGGGTTCGCCACGCGAACAGCACGCGTCGAGAAGTTGCCAGGTGGGTGCAGGCAGCACGTAATCCGGACTCCGACCTTCGGGCCGCAGAGATTACATTGGCCGATGCCGAACTGAAGCACGAGCTGGCGCTTCAAGCCCTTCAGGGAGCCAAGGCACGCCTTGCTGCCAGCTGGGGAGCCCTCACCCCGGACTTCGATACCGTTATCGCGGATCTGGACACCCTGCCCCCACTCGCGGATTTCGGAATCTTGGCCGGCCGCCTGCCGCAGACACCGCAACAGCGTCTTGCGCAGCTCGAAACAGAGTCTATTGCGGCTCGTCGTCGGATTGCAGTTGCGAGTGGAAAGCCTGATGTGAACGTCAGTCTTGGCGTTCGTCGTTTGGAAGCTACGGGTGATCAGGGGCTGGTGATGTCCTTCTCCCTGCCACTTGGAAGCCAACGCCGCGCGTCCTACTCCGTTGCTGAAGCCGATGCGGATCTGGCTGCTGTGCATGCTCGCGCCCAAGTCACAGGTTTGGAACAACGCCAGCAATTGTTCGATCGCTATCAGTTGATGCAGCAAGCCCGCTCGGAAGTGGAAGCGCTTCGCGCCCGGATGCTACCCAAAGCGCAGGAGGCGATCAGCCTGACGCGCCGTGGCTTTGAAGCCGGTCGATTCTCTTTCCTGGCGCTTGCGCAAGCCGAGAAGACCCTGTTCGACCTGCGCGAACGCGAGGTCGAAGCGGCCGCTCGCTATTACACCCTTCTGGTCGAGGTTGAACGCCTGACCGCTCAATTTCCGGATGCCTCCCAATGAAGCGTTATGCATTCCTGATCCTGCTACCGCTGATGCTCGCCGCCTGTGGCGACAAGCCGAACGCTGTACCTGCTGCAGAGGACGGCTCGGTAGCTGCCGGCGCCGACTATGAGCGCGGCCCTCATCGTGGCCGAATGCTGCGCGATGGCAACGTCGCCATCGAGGTGACGGTGTACGAAACCAACACGCCGCCGCACTTCCGCCTGTATGCATACCGGGACGATAAACCGATCGCCCCGGGTGAGGTAACCGCCAGTATGGAGGTCGCGCGACTCGACGGCGAGGTCAACGCCTTCGCCTTCAAGGTGGTGAAAGACTATCTAGCCGCGAGTGCCGAGGTTGTGGAGCCGCATTCGTTCGACGTGAAGGTCAATGCCACGCTCGGCGGAAAAGCCCATAACTGGACCTACGCGTCCTATGAAGGTCGAACCACCATTGATGCTGAAGCGGCAAAGGATGCCGGCGTTGTCATTGAGACCTCAGGTCCAGCAACGATTCGTGACACCGGTCAATTGATGGGAACGGTCGCGCTGAATGAGAACCGTCTTGCTGCAATCAAAGCAAGGTTCCCGGGAATCGTTCGTGCGGTGCAGGTTCAAGTGGGCGACCACGTTGCACACGGGCAAACCCTGGCGACGATCGAGGGCAACGAGAGCATGCGTACCTACGCCGTGACCGCCCCGTTTGATGGCGTCGTGCTGACGCGTACAACCAACGTGGGCGATGTGGCTGCCGACAATACCTTGATCGAAATAGCCAACCTGGGCGAGGTATGGGTGGATCTGCGGGCCATCGGCACCGACGCCGAGCGCTTGGCGGTCGGCCAGGCTGTACTGGTTCGCTCGGCGACCGGCGAGACCACCGTGGAATCCACCATTGCCTCCCTGTTGCCAGTGGCATCCAGCGGGCAGAGCGTGGTCGCCCGCTTGAGTCTGCCCAACCCGGATGGCCGTTGGCGGCCTGGAATGACGGTCGCAGCCGAAGTGACGTTGTCTTCCGAAGAAGTGCCGCTTGCGGTGAAGGAGTCCGGCCTACAGCGATTTCGCGATTTCACCGTCGTGTTTGCGCAGGTGAAGGACACCTACGAGGTACGCATGCTTGAGCTGGGTCGCAGGGACGGCGAGTACGTCGAGGTACTGGGCGGGCTGAAGCCCGGGACACCCTACGTCGCAGAGCAAAGCTACTTGATCCGCGCAGACATCGAAAAGTCCGGCGCCAGCCACGACCACTAAGGAACGGCCATGCTCGAACGAATCATACGAGCGTCGATCGCTCACAGGTGGCTGGTGCTACTCCTTGTGCTTGGGCTGTGCGGCCTTGGCATCTGGAACTACAACCGGCTCCCCATCGATGCTGTGCCAGACATCACCAACGTCCAGGTGCAGGTCAACACCGAAGCACCCGGCTACTCGCCATTGGAGGCAGAACAGCGCGTCACGTTCCCTGTCGAAACAGCATTGGCCGGCCTGGCCAAGCTTGAGTACACCCGTTCGGTTTCCCGCTACGGTCTTTCCCAGGTCACGGTGGTGTTTGAGGATGGAACCGATATCTACTTCGCCCGTCAGCAGGTCGCAGAACGCCTGCAACAGGCGGCCTCTGCCCTGCCCTCTGGCTTGAAACCTTCGCTGGGACCGGTTGCCACCGGCCTGGGCGAAATCTTCATGTACACGGTCGAAGCGGAGCCCGGTGCAGAAGACACCTGGACACCCATGGCACTACGCACACTGCAGGACTGGGTCGTGCGCCCGCAGATGCGCCACCTCAAGGGAGTCACCGAGGTCAACACCGTTGGCGGGTATGTTCGCCAATTCCACGTCACCCCTGACCCCTCGAAGCTTCAGGCCTACGGTCTGACCATGCAGGACGTTCTTGATGCAGTAGATCGCAGCAATGCCAACGTCGGTGCCGGCTATATCGAACGATCAGGCGAGCAGTACCTGATCCGTGTGCCCGGCCAGGTGGCGGACATCGCCGGACTTCGGAAAATTGTGGTGGCCACACGCGACGGACTTCCGTTGCGCGTAGGCGATGTTGCCGAAGTGCTTGAGGGCAGCGAACTCCGTACGGGTGCCGCTACCAAGGATGGCAAGGAAGTGGTGCTTGGCACCGTGTTCATGCTGATCGGGGAAAACAGCCGGGAAGTCGCACAGCGAAGCGCTGCGAAGCTCATAGAAATTGACAAGACACTGCCTGAGGGGGTTCGTGTACACGCTGTATACGACCGCACTGAACTGGTTGACCGCACCATCGAAACCGTTCGCAAGAACCTGCTGGAAGGTGCCCTGCTCGTCATCGCTGTGCTGTTCCTGCTGCTAGGGAACTTGCGCGCAGCGTTGATCACCGCCGCGGTGATCCCGTTGACCATGTTGTTGACGATCAATGGAATGGTGCAGAACCGCGTCTCGGCGAACCTGATGAGCCTGGGTGCGTTGGACTTCGGCCTGATCGTTGATGGTGCAGTAATCATCGTGGAGAACTGCCTGCGTCGTTTCGGCGAGCAACAGCATGCATTGGGACGCCTTCTCACCCGCCAAGAGCGATTTGAGCTTGCTGCTAGTGCGAGCGCTGAAGTGATCAAGCCAAGCTTGTTCGGCTTGTTCATCATCGCCGCCGTCTACATCCCGATCTTCGCCCTGTCCGGGGTGGAAGGAAAGATGTTCCACCCGATGGCGTTGACGGTGATCATCGCGTTAACCGGAGCGATGGCGCTATCGCTGACGTTCGTGCCGGCGGCAGTGGCCCAGTTCGTGACCGGGAAGGTCTCGGAGAAGGAAACCCGAGCGATGCGTGAGGCAAGCCGTTTCTACGGTCCCTTGCTGGACAAGGTCATGTCTGCACGCAAGTTGGTGGTGGCGGCTGCAGTTGTTCTCATTGTTCTCTCAGGCGCACTAGCGACCCGTCTGGGCACTGAGTTCATCCCGAACCTGGATGAGGGTGATATCGCTCTGCATGCCCTGCGTATTCCAGGCACGAGCCTGACCCAAGCGATTGGCATGCAGCGGCAACTGGAAGCTCGGATCAAGGAGTTCCCGGAGGTGGATGAAGTTGTAGCCAAGATCGGTACCGCCGAGGTGGCCACCGATCCGATGCCGCCTTCGGTGGCTGACACCTTCATCATGTTGAAGGACCGCAGCGAATGGCCAAACCCACGTAAACCCAAGGCTGAACTCATTGCCGAGCTGGAAAAGGCCGTGCGCGCCATTCCCGGCAACAACTATGAGTTCACCCAGCCGGTTCAGATGCGCATGAACGAGCTCATTGCGGGTGTTCGCGCCGAGGTGGCGATCAAGCTGTATGGCGATGATCTGGACCAGCTGGCAGCCATCGGTGGGCAGATCGAGAAGGTTGCCAGCAGCATCGAGGGCAATGCCGACGTGAAGCTGGAACAAGTCACCGGCCTGCCCCTGATGACCATCACGCCCGATCTGGATGCCTTGGCCCGCTATGGCGTATCGATCGACGCCGTGCAGAAAACGATCTCCATGGCATTGGGTGGCGAAACAGCCGGCCAAGTGTTCGAGGGGGATCGCCGCTTCGACATCGTGGTTCGCCTGCCCGAGAGCATGCGCGAAAACCCGAGGACCTTGGCGTCACTACCCGTCGCGTTGCCAGTTAGTGAGGAAGCGGCACGTGGCTATGTGCCGCTGGGCCAACTGGCCAAGGTGGAAGTCGCCCCAGGTCCGAATCAGGTCAGCCGGGAGAACGGCAAGCGACGGGTGGTCATCACCAGCAATGTTCGCGGTCGGGATCTTGGCTCGTTCGTGGAGGAGCTGCGCGAACGCGTGGGTACGGAGGTGGCGATGCCAGAGGGCTACTGGGTGGAGTATGGCGGCACGTTCGAGCAGCTGATCTCTGCCAGCAAGCGCCTTTCGGTCGTGGTGCCGGTCGTGCTGGTGCTCATCTTTGGCCTGCTGTTCATGGCCTTCGGCTCGGGCAAGGATGCCGCGATCGTCTTCAGCGGTGTGCCATTGGCACTCACAGGCGGCGGACTGGCACTGGCAATGCGGGGAATCCCGCTATCCATCTCAGCGGGCGTTGGCTTCATCGCTCTATCCGGCGTCGCGGTGCTCAACGGCTTGGTGATGATCAGCTTCATCAAAAAGTTGCGCGAGGACGGCGCCTCTCTGGAACACGCCGTACATGAGGGGGCGATTACCCGCTTGCGGCCGGTGCTGATGACGGCGCTGGTGGCCAGCCTTGGATTCCTGCCCATGGCCCTGAACGTCGGCGCTGGCGCAGAAGTGCAGCGCCCGCTGGCCACAGTCGTTATTGGCGGAATCGTGTCATCCACTTTGCTGACCCTGCTGGTGCTACCGGCGCTCTATCGCCTCATCCATCGCGATGGGGACCTCAACAACACGGAGCGCGCATGAGCGCTCCTTCAATTCCGAAAGTAAAGGAGAGTTTCTTGCGCAACATCAAGCTACCTGCGGCCGCACTCGCAGGCCTTGCGCTGCTGACCACAACAGCAGCTGCGGTGGCCCATGGCGTCAGCGAGGGGGACGCCGCCTTCCTCGAAGAAAGTTCCGGCCGCAATCTGCTGGCATTCACCTATCTGGGTGCCAAGCACATGTTCACCGGATACGACCACATCCTGTTCCTGCTGGGGGTGGTGTTCTTCCTGTACCGCATGAAGGATGTGGGCATCTACGTCACGCTCTTTGCCATAGGGCACAGCATCACGCTGCTGCTCGGCGTGTTGGGCGGCTTCCACGTCAATCCATACATTGTGGACGCCCTCATCGGCTTTTCTGTTGTCTACAAGGCGTTAGACAACATGGGTGCTTTCCGGCGTTGGTTCGGCTTTCAGCCCAACACGAAGGCTGCAGTGATGATTTTTGGTCTGTTCCACGGCCTCGGCCTTGCCACCAAGCTGCAGGACTTTTCACTGTCCCCGGAAGGTCTCGTCGCCAACATGTTGGCGTTCAACGTTGGCGTGGAGATCGGCCAGATCCTTGCTCTGGCGCTCATCCTGATCGTCATGGGCTTCTGGCGCCGCTCGCCGATGTTTGCCCGCCAAGCCTTTGGTGCCAACGCCGTGTTGATGACCGCTGGTTTCCTGCTCATCGGCTACCAGCTCACCGGCTACTTCGTTTCCTGATCGAGATAATTCAATGTCCATTACTGCAAATCAGCCTCTTCCCAGCACCGGCCGCCTGGTCCGCGCCACCTTCATCGCCGCAGCCGTAGCATCTGTGCTGCTGGTCACTACCGTCATGCCTGCCGAGTACGGCATTGACCCGACCGGTGTCGGTCGGGCGTTGGGCCTGACCAAGCTGGCCGAGACTACTGAGGACAATGCGCCAGATGCCGCGGCTCCGGTCACGGGTTCCAACAACCAGGCCAACCAGACCTTGGCCGAAAAAGCCAAAGCCGCTTTTGGTGAGAACAAGGGGCAGACGTTGGATGCCGCTGCAAACTCACTTACCGCAGGTCCAATGCGTACAGACGCACTTACCGTGACATTGGAGCCGGGCAAGGGCGCTGAAGTAAAAGCACATCTTAAGCAGGGTGCCGGCGCTATCTACCGCTGGAAAGCTACCGGCGACGTGGCGGTGGATATGCACGGTGAGCGCCCGGAGGTGAAGGGCGCTTGGACCAGTTATTCAGTCGAGGCCGCGCAGACCCAAGCCGAAGGCACTTTCATTGCCCCCTTCGATGGGACGCACGGCTGGTACTGGCAGAACCGTGGCACCACACCGGTGGACGTTTCGGTCGAAGTCGTCGGTTTCCAAGCTGACCTGTATCGCCCTTGATCTCCCTACACTTGATTTCAACCCGCGGTGTGTACACCGCATTTTCCGGAGTGTTACCCATGAAGATCCGCAATGTTCTCGTAGCTTGCTTCCTCGCAGCAGCCTCCACCTCCGGAGCTGCAGTCGCGCATGACCCTGCCCTGCATGAGTCCACCCCGGCTCCCGCAGCGGTAGTGAAGAAGCCCAAGCCCACCACCTGCGAGCAGTTGGCTGATGCATCCAAGTATGACGTCAATCACAATGACTCGGCCACCAAGGCGCTGAAGACCTCCTGTGATGCTCAGAAGGCGGGTGCGGCAAAGAAGTAATCTGTTTGAAAGAGCGAGCGGGACCCAACTGGTCCCGCTCTATCTCCTTGCATGCACTTCTCGAGATTCCTTCCATGATCGACGTTCTGAAGAACTCAAGCTTCCGGAACCTGTTTGCCGCCCAGGTCGTAGCTCTGGTGGGCACAGGCCTGGCTACGGTTGCATTGGCCTTGTTGGCCTACGACCTGGCCGGTGCCGAAGCTGGCGCCGTGCTGGGGACAGCACTGGCGATCAAGATGATCGTCTATGTGACACTCGCCCCAGTCTCAGCGGCCGTAGTACCTCCAGCATTGCGAAAGACCGTCTTGATCGCACTTGACCTGGCCCGAGCCGCGGCTGCTCTTACCCTGCCGTTCGTCACCGAAATCTGGCAGGTCTACATCCTGATTGCACTGTTGCAATCCGCCTCCGCATGTTTCACTCCCCTTTTCCAGTCACTCATTCCAGAGATTCTCAAGGATGAGAAGGACTACACCAAGGCACTATCGCTCTCCCGCTTGGCGTATGACCTTGAAAGTCTGTTGAGCCCTGCGTTGGCTGCGGCGTTGCTTACTCTGATCAGTTTCCATGGGTTATTTGCCGGGACTTCTGTTGGCTTCGTACTCTCCGCGATACTAGTTTTCTCAACCGTCTTTCCCTTGATCGCGGACAAGCGAGGAAATGAGGGACCGTACACGCGAGCCATTCGAGGAATGCGCATCTACCTGCACACACCGCGTCTGCGTGGTTTGCTGGCGCTAAACTTGGTCGCTGCTGCGGGCGGATCGCTGGTATTCGTCAATACCGTGGTTGTGGTGCGCAGCGTCCTTCATGGCGGTGAGCGTGAAGTGGCCTGGGCCCTGGCTGCGTTCGGTATCGGGTCGATGACGATCGCCATGCTTCTACCGAAAATCCTGGGAAAAATCTCGGACCGACTGGTCATGCTCGCAGCAGCTGGCCTGATGTGCACAGTACTAGCGGGCCTGCTCGGCACCTGGATTGGATTGAACGGAGTCGTCACCTGGGCCGTAGTCATTCCAGGCTGGGTACTTCTCGGGATGGCTTATGCAGGACTTGTCACCCCCGGAGGTCGCTTGCTTCGCCGTTCCGCTGATTCTGCTGATCTACCATTTTTGTTCGCTGCGCAGTTTTCGCTGTCTCATGTTTGCTGGCTAATCGCATATCCACTTGCTGGCATGGTTGGAGCTCGCTGGGGAATCCCCGTGGCGATCAGCGCGCTGACCGGCCTGGCTGTTTCCGGGCTGATCGCTGCCTGGTATTCGTGGCCGCAACTTGATCCTGATGAGATAGAACATCGTCACGATGATCTACCAGGCGAACACCCACATTTGACGAATCTGGACGGGAACGAAAAGACGCATTCACATCGATTCGTCATCGATGAACTGCACCGTCGATGGCCATCATGATGAACGCACGCCGGTGCCACATAGCGCTTACGTCTTGGATGGCTAGCGACTTCAGGCAGTTGGAATAAGCTAGCGGCCGGCATATGCCCAGAGGGATTTGCTACCGCTGTCGTGCGAACTCTAGATCTCGAGAGAGGGTCTCGCGCACTGGGCAGCTATCAGCAACAGCCTCCAACTTAATGCGCTCTGCGTCACTGATGTCACCGACAATTTCGATTTCGTAGTTGAAGCATGTTCTCGTCTGATCAGGCTTGCTGATCCACACCGTTGTGGAAACGTGATCAAGCGCTATCGAATGCTGATCGGCGTACATCCGGATCGCCATGTTGATGCAGGTGGCGAAGGCTGCCTCCAGCAACTGATGGGCGCCGAATCCAGCTCCGCTTCCACCTTTCGCGGCGGGTGCATCGCAGACAATAACCTGGGTCTCGTTGCTGACTTCTGATTGGTAAGGAGCCGGTAAGCTGTTGACCGTGATCATCAAAACACCTCTCTACAGCATATTTCAGTAACGTCGTGCGACAGACTATCTCGCGTCTATCAGGCCTGGGGGGCCGATACGCCAGATCTAGTCTGTGACGACCTCGAGTCCCGCTGCCTTCCACTCGGGAAACCCCTCCTCCAAACGACGAATGCGGTAACCCTTCATCCGCAATGCGGACACGACCTCGAACGACATCACGCAGTACGGGCCTCGGCAGTAGGCGATGATCTCCTGATCCTTGGGCAGCTCCGCCAGACGGTCCTCCAGTGCCTCGATAGGCATGCTGACGGCTCCAGGTAGATGGCCGAGCGCGAACTCAGCTTCTGGACGCACGTCAAGCACGGTGACCATCCCGCTATGCATCCTCGTGATCAGCTCCTCCCGAGACACCGGCTCCAGTGCGTCGCGGGCGTCGAAATAGTCTCGAACGATTCGATCAACTTCCGCGACATTGCGTTCAGCGAGATGGCGCAGCGTTTGAAGGACGGACACTACTTCAGCATCGCCGGCCAAACGATAGAAGACCTGCTTACCTCGACGCTCGGCGTCCACCAAACGGGCACGACGTAGAAGCTGCAAATGGCGGGACGTGTTGGCAACACTCATACCCGTCAATTCCGCTAGAAGGTCGACACTACGGCGGCCTTGGGCAAGGTGCTCGAGCAGTTCGAGACGGTTGGCGTGCCCGAGTGCCTGAGCCACTTCGGCCAAATGCTCGTAGATCTCGTGCTTCGGAGTGCTTGACATTCCCTACCCCTCCAAACAATCATTCAATTCATTGATTGAATGATGCCATTGTACAAAGAGGGTGGCAAGCCATGGTCCTTGGACAGCACCTGCGAGCAAACCTGGCGTGTCGCTTGCGCGGCAAGCGCGTGGCCGCGCCCGGTTTCGAAAGGCATCACAGCATGGCTACCAGTGCCGTTAACGCCGGTCATCCGGAAGCTGAAGCGATATGAGTACGACGTCGGTGGCGGTTCCCGTTCGGCTTGGCCTCAAGGAGAACTGGCGGCAGTTTTCTTTGCTTGTACTGATCAATGCGTTTGTTGGTGGCATGGTTGGTATCGAGCGCACCGTCGTGCCGTTGATTGGCACAGAAGAATTCCGCGTCGCGTCGACCACGCTGGTCACCTCCTTCATCGTCAGCTTTGGCCTGGTCAAGGCGTTCGCCAACCTGATCTCCGGTCACCTTGCGGACACTTGGGGTCGCAAGCGCGTTCTGATTCTTGGTTGGCTATTGGGCTTGCCTGTGCCCTTCATGATCATCGCTGCACCCACCTGGGAATGGATTATTGCCGCGAACGTGTTTCTTGGCTTGAGCCAAGGATTTGCATGGTCGATGACGGTGATCATGAAGATCGACCTTGTTGGGCCGAAGGGACGCGGATTGGCGGTTGGCTTGAACGAGTTCGCAGGCTATCTGGCCGTTGGCATTACCGCCTTCCTCACTGGCTATCTCGCCAGCCGCTATGGCCTGCGTCCGGCACCAATCTACCTCGGTGTCATCTATGCGATCACAGGCACGCTGCTGTCGATTCTCGTTGTTCGAGACACTCGCGGTCACGTACATGCGGAAGCGGCCGCCACTGAGACCAACTCGCCAACATTGAGCTTTCGGCAAGTATTCGCGCTTACGTCGTTCAAGGATCGGAACCTGTTCGCCGCATCGCAAGCCGGACTGGTGAACAACCTCAACGATGGCATGAGCTGGGGCATATTCCCGCTTTTCTTCACCACACTGGGTTTGGGTGTGGAGCGTATCGGGCTTCTGAAGGCTATTTATCCAATCGTCTGGGGCGCAGGCCAGGTTGTGACTGGGCCACTGAGTGATCGCTGGGGACGCAAGGGCCTGATCGTAGCCGGCATGTGGGTGCAGGCAGTAGGTCTGGTGCTGACGGCCGCTACCGGGCAATTTCGGTGGTGGTTCGTCGCCAGCGTGCTACTGGGCCTTGGCACGGCCATGGTCTACCCGAGCCTGATTGCAGCAGTATCCGATGCCTCTGCCCCCTCCTGGAGGGCGCGATCGCTTAGTGTCTATCGCTTCTGGCGTGACATGGGCTACGCGATCGGCGCGCTGTCGGCAGGACTCATTGCTGATCGTTTTGGTTTCGCGACAGCGATCTACTCAATTGCAGTGTTGACCTTCCTGTCTGGCCTGGTGGTGGCTTTCGCAATGCGCGAAAACTCTGCTGGCCGTGAAGCTGTTACATCCATAACTACGGGTGAGCCATGAATGTTCTTTTCATCATCAATGATCCACCCTACGGCACAGAGCGCATGTACAACGCCCTTCGACTCGCCGGGTCAATCCTGAAGAGTGGGAAATCCACAGTGAATGTTTTCCTGATGGCCGATGCAGTACTTGGAGCGAAAGCGGGGCAGAAGACGCCTAACGGGTACTACAACATCGAGCGCATGGTCCGCCAGGTTGTGATGGCACGTGGTGAGGTTCTGCTTTGCGGTACATGCATGGATGCCAGGGGGATCACTGACAATGAAGTCATGCAAGACGCTCGACGCAGCACGATGGAGGAGCTGACAACCGCCACCCTTGCCGCAGACAAGGTCTTGGTGTTCTGACGTGCCTCAGATGCATCTCGATTACGACGCCACCACATCAGCTGCCTCTTCCGTTGAAGCAACGAGAAATCGCCACGCATTGACATCCGAATCCGTCTATTTTGCACGAGCATAAGTACGCACACATGAAGAACCACGCACACCGCCAAGTGCTGATCCTGGCTAGTGCCCAGGCCTTGTTCCAGATCGTTTCCGTGATGGTGATGACGATCGGTGGGCTGGCCGGCGCACAATTGGCTGATTCGCCCAAGTGGGCAACGCTTCCGATCGCCACCATGTTCCTCGGAACGGCCATCGTGACCTTTCCGGCCTCGATGTGGATGGCTCGCGTCGGACGCAGAACCGGCTTTCTGTGCGGAACTGCGATGGGCCTCGTTGGAGGCCTTATCGCGGCTTTCGGCATCTGGAAGCAATCGTTGCCGATTCTGGTGTTCGGTACCTTCTTCATTGGTGCCTATCAAGCCTTTGCGCAGTTCTATCGTTTCGCCGCCGGCGAAGTGGCTGATGATGCATTTCGACCGCGCGCGATATCTTTGGTACTGGCCGGCGGCATCGTCGCAGCTTTGGTAGGACCGACGCTCGCTCGTGCTGGCGGACCACTATTGGCGCCCGAGTACCTGGGTTCGTTCCTGATTCTGGCGGTTGTATCCGTGGTAGCGAGCGGCGTCCTGCTCGGCTTGAGGATTCCCCCTGCTGTGGGCCACCTCATAGAGCCAGAGAACAGGCGACCCTTGCGTAAGATCGTGCTGCAGCCCACCTATCTGGTGGCTTTGTTTGGTGCGGCGACTGGCTACGGCATCATGATCCTCGCAATGACCGCTACGCCCATTGCGATGATCCACCACCATCATGAGCTGGCGAACGCAGCTACCGTTATCCAATTGCATACGTTGGGTATGTTCCTGCCCTCTTTCTTTACAGGCTCGTTGATCGCCCGATTCGGTACAGTTCCGATCATGCTCGCCGGCGCGGTAATTTTCATTGGCCATGTCCTCACGACGTTGACAGGAACAAGTTTCGGTTCCTTTGCGACCGCATTGGTCCTCCTCGGCGTGGGTTGGAACTTCATGTACGTCGGAGGCACCACCCTGCTGACCAGCACCTACACAGTCGCCGAAAAAGCGCGAGCGCAGGCCGTCAATGACATGACGATCTTCTTCGTAGGGCTGGCGTGCTCGTTCAGTGCCGGTGGGCTGCTCGACGCAATGGGCTGGCAGAGAATGAATCTTGTTCTGCTTCCCTGGTTGCTCATGGTCGTCGCTGCGCTCAGCTGGCTTGGATTGAGGCAGAGACGCACGGCCGTTGCAGAGTCCGCATAGTGTTGCCGCGTGTGAAGTGGATACGCGAGGTTCGTGTAGACCAAATGGATCAAGCACCGCCTCGGGATAGTGGGACGGAATGCCGCAGCAGTCTCCCAGGACCTGCGATAGGACGATGATCTACCGTAACCAGCTGTGGAAGCCTGCTTCTAGGCAGGCTTCCACACTTCTATACAGTTCGTCGATCAATCGCGTCCTCGATGAACCCAGCGATAGAGCACTGGCAGAACCATCAGGGTCAGCAACGTGGACGACACAATGCCGCCGATCACCACGGTCGCCAACGGCCTTTGCACCTCCGACCCTGGTCCGACATTGAGTGCCATTGGAACAAAGCCCAATGACGCCACCAATGCCGTCATCAGCACCGGACGCAGTCTGCTGAGCGCACCTTGCCGCACGGCCTGATCGAGGCCCACCCCGCGGTGGCGAAGATCACGGATGAAGCTGATCATTACCAGTCCATTCAAGACAGCTACGCCTGACAGGGCAATAAAGCCGATGCCTGCGGAGATCGAAAGCGGGATATCGCGCAGCACAAGCAGCAGCACGCCACCGGTCAGTGCCAGCGGCACTCCACTGAACACAACCATGGCGTCCTTGAAGGACCCAATGGCCCAATACAGCAGTGCAACGATCAACACCAAGGTGACCGGCACTACGATCGCGAGGCGCTGGCTGGCCGACGCGAGTTGCTCGAAGCTTCCGCCAAACTCGATCCAGTAGCCCGTCGGCACCTTTACCTGTGCATCGAGCGAGGTGCGAAGCTCGTCCACGAAGCTCCCCAGATCGCGATCACGAACGTTGGCGGTCACGACCATACGACGCTTTCCGTTCTCGCGATTGATCTGATTGGCGCCCTCGCTCATCTCGATGCGTGCGACTGCCGACAACGGTACGCTTCGGGCCGCGCTGGGAGACTTACCTGCACCTGCCTCCGCGTCGATAGGGAGTGCAATTGGCAACCGCGCCAATGCATCTGGATCCTGCCGTAGAGGTTCGGGCAGACGAACCACGATGTCGAACCGTCGATCACCCTCGAATATCTGCCCCGCAACTTCACCCCCAACTGCCGTTGCGACAACCCGTTGGACATCCTCTGGGGTAAGACCCAGGCGATTCAGGGCGGCACGGTCAGGGATGACGGACAGGAACGGCAACCCGCTCGCCTGCTCCATCCGCACATCAGAGGCACCCTGCACTGTCTTGACCACGGCCTCGATGGATTTGCCGGTACGCGCCAGCACCTCCAGGTCATCGCCGTACAGATTGATTGCCACATCTGCACGAACACCGGAGATGAGCTCGTTCATCCGCATCTGGATCGGCTGGGTGAACTCATAGTTGTTGCCAGGCACGCGTGCAACGACTGCTTCAATATCCTCTACAAGCACTGTCTTGGTCTTACGTGGATCAGGCCATTGCGAACGCGGCTTGATCATCACAAGCGTGTCAGCCACAGACGGCGGCATCGGGTCTGATGCTACCTCCGCAGTGCCCACCTTTGAGAAGACCCGCTCGACCTCCGGAACTTCGAGAAGTCGCGTCTCCAGAATTTTCTGCATCTGCACGGATTGCGTAAGACTGGTGCCGGGAATGCGCATGGTTCCGATCGTGATGTCGCCTTCATCCAGACTGGGGACGAACTCGCTGCCCATCCGCGATGCGATCACACCGCTACCTGCAACCAGCAGGATAGCCAAGCCACCTACAATCCGCGCATGTCGGAAGCTGGTATCAAGAAGCGGTTCATAGCGCCTGCGCATCCAGGACATCAGGCGATTCTCTTTTTCCTGGACGCGTCCTCCGAGCATGAGTGCGATGGCTGCGGGCACGAAGGTGAGCGCCAGCACCATCGCACCGGTCAGCGCCAGAACAACGGTAATTGCCATCGGGTGGAACATCTTCCCTTCGACGCCGGTGAGGGCAAAGATTGGAAGGTAGACAGCAGTGATGATGCCGAGCCCGAACAGGCTTGGACGGATAACTTCCGCGGTAGCAGCGGCAGTCAACTCGAAGCGCTCTTCAAGCGAAAGCGTCCTGCCGAGCTCGTGCTGACGTTCGGCGAAACGGCGCAGGCAGTTCTCGATGATGATTACCGCACCGTCCACGATCAAACCGAAGTCCAATGCTCCCAAGCTCATCAGATTGGCTGAGACGCCGCCACGCGCCATGCCGGTCAGCGTGAACAGCATGGCAAGCGGGATGACCAGCGCCGTGATGAGCGCTGCACGGAAGTTCCCAAGCAACAGGAAGAGGATGACGATGACAAGCAGTGCGCCTTCCGTCAGGTTCTTGGCAACCGTCGTGATGGTCCGGTCCACCAGCAAGGTCCGGTCATAGACAGGTGTCACCGTGACGCCTGCAGGCAGGCTACGGGAGGCCTCCTCCAACCGTTTGGCGACCGCTTGCGAGACCTCACGGCTGTTCGAGCCCATCAGCATGATGGCGGTGCCCAGAACCACTTCATGGCCATTCTGTGAAGCCGCACCACTGCGCAGCTCCTGCCCTTCACCGACTGTGGCTACATCGCGGACCCGGATCGAAACCCCCTCGCGACGCGTAACCAGGATGTCGCCGATCTGCCCGGGGTCTGCCTGAGCCGGGACCCGCACCAGATACTGCTGACCGCTGCGTTCAATGTAGCCGGCACCTATGTTCTGGTTGGCTGCCTGCAGAGAACGAACCACGTCTTCCAGCGTCAGATTCAACGCACGCAGACGAGCGGGATCAGGCGTGACGTGGAACTCACGCTTGAAGCCACCTAGGGTGTTCACCTCGGCAACACCGGGAACATTTCGCAGCTGGGGACGGATCACCCAGTCCTGCAGGGTCCGCAGGTCCGTGGCGTTGTAAGGACTACCATCGGGCTTACGCGCTTTGGGGTCAGCGTCGATCGTGTATGAAAAAATCTCCCCCATTCCCGTGGCGATAGGCCCGAGCATGGGCTCCATTCCCTGGGGAATCTGCGACTTGGCTTGCTGCAAGCGCTCAGCGACCTGCTGGCGGGCGAAGTAGATGTCGGTGCCGTCCTTGAACACCACCGTGATCTGGGAAAGACCGTAGCGTGAGAACGAGCGGAACGACTCCATCTTCGGCAGGCCGGCCATCGCCGTTTCGACCGGGAAGGTTATGCGTTGCTCAACCTCCAGCGGGGAATAGCCAGGAGCAGCGGTGTTTATCTGCACCTGGACATTGGTGATATCGGGCGTCACGTCGATGGGCAGGTGGCGGAAACTCCAGACCCCAACGGCAACGAGTACAAGTGTCAATGCCATGACCAGCCAGCGGTGGCTGATGGAGGCCCGGATCAAACGTTCCAGCATTCGGGAATCCTCAGTGGTCATGGCCAGCCGCCGACTTCTCGATATCTGCCTTGATCAGGTAGCTCTGTTCCACCACGACCTCGTCACTGGCAGCAACACCTTCGAGTACCTGTACATGCGTCGCGTCGCGCTTTCCCAGCGTCACCGGATGAGAGGTGTAGGTATCTCCAGTGCGAACAAAGACAGCGTCGCGTCCATCCATGCTTTGCACTGCAGATTGCGGAACGACCAGGTCGGCGTTCTCACTTGCAGTGGTGATCCTGACGTTTACTCCCGCACCGGGCCGCCAGTTGCTGGCCGGGTTCTCCAGGACCGCCCTCCCCACCACACTCTGGCTGGCAATCGCTGTCCCGGGAAGAATGCGCTGCAAGCGGCCAACCGAAGGCTCACCGCCATAGAGGTCGACCACTTCGATCTCATCTCCAGGCCGCAGTGATGCGGCTTCTGCACCGAATACGTGCACATCGACCCACACCTGTGAAAGATCGGCTATCTCGAACAGCACCTGCCCTTCCGCAGCGCCCCCACCCACCTGAGCCGCGCGTGTCACCACCACCCCACTACGCGGTGCGTTGATGCTGTAGGCACTCAAGCTCAGGTTGCTGTCGACCGTCGCCAGCACCTGACCCGCCTTTACGTTGTCGCCCACGTTGGCCATCAGCGCTCGCACCGTGCCGGGAAACCTTGCCGTGACCTGCGACTGGGCGCTGTCGCCAGCGATGATCATCCCCTGCACTTCGAGTTGGGTGCGAATTGCGCCGGGCGCAACAGCCGCGACCTCAACCCCGTTGTCCTTGGCGTCCTGCGCGGAGATGGTGGTGTTCTCAAGTGCACCATCTTCGTGATCGTCAGCATGAGCTTCCGTGTGTCCCTCCTCGTGGCTGCCGGAGTCTTCTCCTTCCGCATGACCATGGGGGTCGGTTGGCTGCTGGCTGTCCTCGCCTGCCTGTTTGCCACCACAGGCAGCCAGCGCGGAGGCCAGCGTCGCAACCAGCAGCCAGCGGGGAGCATGCGTCATAAGGAGGGTCATGGGGAGGTCGGGTCCTGTGCGGATGAAGGAGATTTCGTGGAATCAATAATTGGTTGGCCGGTCAGGCGCTGCAGTTCGATCAGTGCACTCTGTGCCGCCAGCGCAGCTTGTAGCTGCCGGCGCATGGCTTGTGCCTGCTGGTCCTGCAGTTGCGCCCACTCCAGGTAACTGGTTGCACCCGCTGCCCAAGCTGCCGCTGCAGACTTTTCTGCGCGCGCCAAGCGCGGCAGCACATCACTGCCCAGACGCGCAGCTTCCAACCGCGATGTCTGGTACTCGCCAAACGCCTGTGCTGCGGCAGCGTGCAAGCGGACTTGCAACGCCTCACGCTGCAACGGAATCAGAGCCAGTTCTGCTTCCGCGGCGCGAATGCCCGGAGCCGCGCGAGCACTGCTTCCAAGCCCCAGTGAAATGCCGGCAAACAAGGCGGTGTCGTCACTGTCCTGAAACCGGCGTGCACCGAGCTGCCAACCGATGTCCGCGCGGGACGCAGTGCGGGCCAGCCGCAATTCGGACTCTCGCACCCTTGCCTCTCCCTGCAGGAGCGCCAGTTCAGGCGATCGGGTGAGTTGCTCGGAGAAAGCTGCGAACTCGCCTGCTGCCGGTAATACCAGCGGATCACCGGTCACGTCTCCCGCAGCAGGTGTGGTGCTGTTCCACAAGGCTGAGAGGCTTTGACGCGCGGCCCGTTCGGCCTGAGCTGCACTATCACGGTCAAGCTCTGCTTCGGCCAACGAAGATTGCGCAGTCAGCACGACCGACTCCGGTGCACCACCCGCCTGGTGTCTACGCCGCGCTGCATCCACCGCACGTTGGCGGTGGGTGATATCCAGCTTGGCGATGCGTTGCTGCTGCACGGCCCCAGCGATGACGAGATAGCGGCGTGCCGTCTCTGCCAGTAGATCCAATCGCGCCATCTCGCGCTGGGGAGCAAGTTGGTCGATATTCGCACTCGCCAAAACTCGGCGAGCATCCAGCTTCCCGCCACGCTCCAGCGTACCCGCCAGGCTGACGCTCAATTCGGCTTGATCGGCCCCCTTGTAACTTCCGCTGCCAAGGACGTTTTCCAGTTCCAATCCCGCGGTCATCTGCGGGCGTTGAGCGGCGATCTCGGCGCGAGCATCCAGCACACGCCGCTGGCCTTCAATAAGGCGGAGTTCTGGATGCCCTTGAGCGACGCGTTCGATGGCTGCGTCGAGCGTTAGTTGCTGGTTGTTTTCCGCCCACGCTGGCGCACAGACGAGTCCCAGGCAAAGGAAAAACGAGGTTAGACGAGGCTTCATGCCGGTAGATCCAATGAGAAAGTGGGAGATCAGGGAGTGCGCGAGGCCTTCCAGGCAGGCCATGCTTCAGCGATCACGCTGATGGCCGATCGCAGGAACAGCAGGCCGATGACCACGCCGGCAAGAACATCCGGCCAACCCTGGCCCGTCAGCGCAACGCCCCCCGCAGCGACCAGGACCCCCAGATTTGCCGCGACATCGTTGCGCGAGCATTCGAAGGTGCTTTTCATGTTGATGTTCAGCTTGCGGAACCGCCACAGCAGCGCAAGGCAACTGAGGTTTGCGACAAGGGCGACTGCACCGAAGATAAGCATCAGTGAGCTCGACGGCGGCACGCCGTTGATCAGTTTGTTGATGACCTCGATCACGATGAATACGAAGAAGCCAAGGATCAGCAAGCCCTTGGCGAGCGCAGCACCTGCTTCCCAGCGAGCGCCCCGGTTGACTGCCCATAGGCTCAGCCCATAGACAATGGCATCGCCGAGCATATCGACCGCATCCGCCTGCAGTGCGCTGGACCGGGCAATGAGGCCAGCCCCGAACTCAATGAAGAACATCGCCAGATTGATGATCAGCACCGCTATCAGCACCCGCCGTTGAGCGCTATGCAGGGCGAGACTTTCCAACTCTTGGCGCTTGTTTCCACAACAATGGTCCACGGGGGCCTCCGCCGGGGCCCGCCCGGACTTGAAAAACGAATCAGGCGCCTTTATCAACCCTGTAGCTACTACAAGGTCAAGTCATGAATGAATTTTTCACCATTGGCCAATTGGCCCGGCATACGGGAACCAAGGCGGAGACGATCCGGTACTACGAGAAAATCGGGCTACTGGAGGAGCCGCAGCGATCGGAAGGCAACTACCGGCACTATGGAGAGCAGGCACGGCGCAGATTGTCGTTCGTCCGTCGTGCGCGTGAGCTTGGCTTCTCGATCGAGCAGATTCGAGAGTTGATCACCTTTGGCGAGCAACGCGAACACGAGTGCAGTTCCGTGGACGATGTGGTGAAGGCACACATCGCCGAGATCAAACGGAAGGTAGTCGACTTGCTTGCATTGCAGACCGAGCTGCAACGCATGCTCGGGAACTGCCCTGGAGGTCGCGTCGCCGACTGTCGGGTGCTGGAGGCACTGCAACCGGCGACATCAACTGAAGCGAAGCCAAGGCGCTGATGGTGCTGCCAAGCGTCGGGCAGTTGTGATACCCGTGGTAACCCGCCCTAATCCCCGGCCCCGCTCACGTCCGCTTCCGGCCAAAAGCAGACGCAGCGGAAAAGAGAAACGACTGCCCCATACAGCAGGCCAAAATGGCGCCGTGACAAATCGCGACTATGAACTTTACATCGAGACGCTCGGGTTGTGGCTAAACCCGAAATCGTCGGTCTTCGGCGCTCGCGTCCATCCCACCGAGCAGCCTTCCCTCGAACAATGCTGCGACACCGGCAACTACAGGCAATCAGCACCGACACTTTTAAAGATTCTTACTTCATGAGATAGGCCGGCCAGCTATCATTAGCGGTTCACCTATGAAATGGAAGCCAAGGTAAATACATGCTTCACAGTGACAACAACGCTCTCATCCTTGAGAAGCCTACTAGCTGGAAAATGGACTCATCTGTTCAACCGTTGGTCGCGACCACACTGCACCCATCCAATCAGCGGCCAACTGGGAAGTACAACAGCAGCGGTATGCTCCCAAACATGGGCATGTTATTTGATCATCTACTTAGCATGATCAGAAGCGCGCATGAGAACAGACAGTACCAGCCAAGCCCGTTTCCAGCACTTTGGGAGAGAACGTGTACGCGCCTAGAGAAACATAAAAACGCCACCACATATGAGAAGTGGAAGCTTACAAGCATTTTAAATAATGCCGATGAACTCAGGAAGATCGACGACGAGATCGCTGATGTGTGGGCTTACGTACAAAGGACGCGCAACAAAAAGAAGCATGGTGCGCATAGAAAGGTCGCAGCTGGAAGGCTCAAAGAACTCCGCCTCAAACGCCAGTCTTTCAAGCCTAAGGCTGAAGTAGAAATCGACGGCGCACTAGAGATATCCATCGCCTTCTGGATTGAAGCGCGAAATGCCTACAACGTCAAAGATGAGGAGCGGGCATTGCACTCGCTTCTCCAATGCAGCTTCTATCTGGGAACCACTCACTCTCCCGTTACCGAGTCCGAAGCTCAGCGCGGACGGCGACTTGCAACAACGAGAGACAAGCCAAGATTGGCCATCTTGCAAGCAGCTATTGAGGTGATCGAGACCTTTAAGGTTACCAGGATCATCCGTCACCAAGAAACGCTATGCGGAGAGATCTCACTGCTGATCGCAAATGACCCAAAGTATTCGAAAGCGGTAATCGACTTCGCTAAGTGGAACAACAAGGAACCGTCGACTCAAGAACAAGTTAGTGAACGCATGCAGGAAACGCTCTTCCAATGTGCCAAGGGGAGACGTTCAGGCACCTACGCCGAATTCAAGGAGCGGCTCAATCAACTCTTCAAAGTGGCAAGCAAGTTTGGCCTATCAAATCGGACGAAAAAAGTAAAGACGCCTACCGGTTGGTGAGTTTTTTGCCGATTTAATAGCACGGATCCTCTTTGGACCGCGGAGCACACCGCGGCCACCTAAGGAGATATCCATGTCGTACCGTTCCACCGCTAACCACGGCCGTATCAAAGCTTCCAGTTCGAAGGAAGCGCTCAACAGCGCGCCCAATGGTGACGCACTGGTCGTAGACCAGTCCGCCCTGCAGCGCCTGCAGGAGATTCTTCAGTCGCTCCAGGGCGCACCTGCCCTGGACCAGGCAATCCGTCTGCCCGAGGTCCTCTCGATCGTCGGCCTGTCCAAGAGCACCTGGTATGCCCGCCTCAATGCGCGCCTGCCGGCGTATGACGCCCGCGCTCCGAAGCCCTTCAAGCTCGGCACCTCCGACCGTTCGCCTACCGCGTGGTGGCGCTCGGAAGTGATGGCCTACGTCTTGGCCTGCGCTGCCGCGCAGCCGGCACGCTGAGGGTCAGCCAATGAACACGAAAGTCACCCCTGCCGTTCCTCAGGACGCACCCTTGCTTGCGCAGGCGCAGCGTTGCACCGACGCGCTGAAAGCGTTGCAGCCCAATCCGCAGCACAAGAATGCCCAGCTGTTCGCCCTGCTGTATCCGACCATCTTGGAACTGCTCGACAAGAAGGTAAGCCAGAAGGCCATCCTGGAAGTCCTTCAGGAGCATGAGCTGAAGCTGCACCCTGCGCGCTTCAAGGAACTTCTGGCCGCACAGAAGAAGCAAGCGCCTTAAGCACACAACAAGCTTAAGAGCCCAACTCCCTTACTCGCCCTCGGCCTCCGGGCCGAGGGCAGACATTTCCGGATGAAATCCAATGACTACCTTCGAACACCATTTCCCGTTCCACCTGCTTCCTAAGCTCCGTGAGCTTCCTTTGCGCCGCTTTGATGCGGCAGCGGAAGAATGCACCCTTGATCGTCAGGTTCCGCCCGAGCTGGCTTATTTCACTGCAGCAACTGCCTGCTGTGCAGCAGCGCAGGCGTTGGTTGACGTCACCAAGCCTGCCGGCGGTATCGTCGGAACCAACGTGTACGCCCTCATCAGCGCCCCACCTGGCGAACGTAAGACGGATGTACGGCGAGACTTCTTTGGCGCCTTCGACCAAGTCGATGTCGAGCTCAAGGCAGACTTCACCCAGGAAAACGCAAACTACGAAGCCAACCTTCGCCAATGGGTGCGTAAGGAGAAATCACTTGCGCACGACTCGAAGTCGGCAAAAGGTCTCGACAACGACGAGATACTTAAGCAGATGGATGACCATGACATGCGCAAACCTGCCCCTCCGATTGAGATTCGCGCTTCACTTAAGGAGCCAGGAATAGCATCACTCAAGCGTGCTTTGACCAACTTCCCTTGCCTATCGATCGTATCTGGTGACTGCGCCGTCTACCTGCGCGACGTTGTTCTTCCTAACGACACCATGCTCTGTGACACGTGGAGCGGCGAGAAGATTGACGACCCTCGCATCACTGTCGCTAGCTACTACTGTGAGCAGCCACGCCTCACTATCCTGCTTATGATTCAGCCAGACAAGTTCACGCCGATTCTGAATTCCAAAAGCGGCCAAGGTGCCATCGCCTCAGGCTACTTCGGCCGAACGCTTTACTGCGAGGCCGTCTCAAAAGGAGGCCGCTTCTTGGACTTTGAGAACAACACCAAGCCTATCGGGAGCACCCACCGCGACGAGTTCACTCGCAATATCAAAGCGCTACTGCTGGACGGCGTTGCCGCCATGCGCGCCACCACGTACAAGCGCAGGATGCTGCGCTTTGACGCGGAAGCTAGCACGGCGTGGACGCTGTACTACAACTACGTGGAAGAGCAGAGACGCGCTGATGGTCGCTATCACCGTGCAGGCGACTTCGCTTCGAAGCTACCTGACAACGTCGCTCGAATGGCTGCAGCTTTCCACGTAACTGAACGCCTCGATGGTGATGAGATAGGTATGGAATGCTTGATGACCGCGATCCTTATCTGGGATTACTCATCGGACCAGTACGTAAAGAAATTCGCGAAAGCCTGCCAGGACGAGGCTGATGCTGACTATTTGTACGATTGGCTGTACAAGAAGCTACGCAGCGAACCCGTCGGCGCCGGTGAGCGCGTCGCAAGGGAGCACACCCTCCAGCACGTAAGCACGCTCTCCCAGTACGCTCCGTGCAGACGTATGCGTGGAAGAAAAATTCATGACCTGCTTTCAATAATGGTCCGCAAGGGTCTGATTTCGATCCACGTTTATCCGGTTGGCCGTGGTCAGACAGCCGAGAAGATCCGCCTCCTCACCCCTCCGCCCCAGTAGGATCGACAGGAAAAGGGGGGGGGCGTAAACGTGCTAATGGTGCAAAGGGTTTGCACCATTAGCACGGACTAGGGGGGCGGGGGCAGCGGAGCATCGCCCCCCGATCCTACCGCCCTAGGGGAAAATGCAATCGTCCCCTCTGGGCAATATCCAAGAAGCACGCTACCCAGCCCTGCGCTCGACGGCCCCCCGCCATTCTTGCTCCGACAGTGATCTTTCGTGAACCGTTTGCGGTCCCTGCCTTCAATTGATCTCGCGCGTGAAGCAGCTTCCCTGACTTCCACGCTGATCTCTGATCTTCGACCACCCAGTCGGTCATAGCCACTCTTCAGACCGCATCGATCGCCTTGCATCGACGTAGGCACTTCTTTCGCTTGGCGCCATCTCCCGGATACGAAATGCCCCCAAGTGCCGCTCCGGCCTGCGTCTAATGCCCTGCTCCTCCAGTCTCCGATGATCAACACGTTCTGCGATGCCATTGCGCTGCAGGTGCTCGTTAATGATGTGCGCAACCATGTGCCGCGTCTCGATCAAACTTTCACGTACCTGCACGCTCGTTCTTCCGCATGCATCCTTTCTGCACCCACCCGCTTCAGGCCTCGCAGGGTTGTACCTGCGGAACATCTGCGATGCTGATCGGTTGATTCCATCGGGCAAGCGATCTGACACCATCAAGTGCAGGTGCAAGTTCACTCCTCCTTCGAGCGATGCGACAGGCGCATGGACTGCGAACTCATAGGGCTTAGCACCTGCTAAGAAGCGAATGAGATCCTTCACCAGGTCTCTCGATCTGGGGTCGATAAGCTCATTGGGGAGCGCAACGATGAACTCCCTGTACGCGGCTCCATTTATCCGCTCATTTGCATCTGCCGCTGACCAGAATCTTCCTATGTCGTCCTCTGCCCAGTCAGGCAAGTTTCCGTACCCCGTATCGACGAGGTCTTCCCGGGACCCGTACTTGCCATCTCGGCGAATGTAAGCGCCATGCCCAGTCGCTTTGCCTTTGGAACCAGATTTGAGCTGTAGATGGAAGATTGCCATGGTTGACCTCAGTCTCAGTAATAAAAAAGGCCAGTGACGTCGGTCACTGGCCTCTATGGCTTGGCTTGATAGCCGCTTAGACAGCTGTTTATGAGAAACGGTAAGTGCGCGCTCTGCATTCCCCCCTACTACTAGCTACTTAGTCACTACCAGCAGGGATCACTCTGAACACCCTGTGCAACTTGCCTTCTCTCATACCTTATGCAACTGCACGTAACGTTTTACGCATCACTACCGTTTACTGGCCCCATGCCGTCGGGCTAAGGGCCATCAGCTTTCCGCTGTGCACGAGATAGCGGACCGTCACCTTCACAGATGGACAGCATGCAGCGTCGTCCGGCCCCTGTTCGAGCTTGACCATATTCACCACGCCATCTAGAACCATCAGCTCGTCCACCGCTTCTTGATACCCCGCGACGATCATCGAGTTGGTGGGCTTCAGTACACCACCCTCTCGCGTGAAGGCCACCATGTGCGTTGCATACGAGTTCCCGCCGTCGGTGGCATTGAGCATGTAGACCACTATCAGGTCTTCTATGCCATCTCCATTCAGATCAGCGGAGAATGAGCGCCTGACTTCAACATCCTCTTCCGATTGGCCGTACACGAAGGCCTGTCGAGCTATGGCTTCCTTTATCACCTGGTCATCTGTAGTTGCGGCTCCTTGCGTAACTGGCTTACCTGCCTCTTTCTCAGGCATGCAGTCCACCCCCTCTGCCTGAGTTGCCGTCAGGCCTGCAGGCACCTCACAGCCAGCCAGATTGATGTCACCAGCCTGCGTCAATGACTCTTCCTTCTTGCAGCTTGCCAGTGTCGTCACTGCTGACACCAACAACAGCACTACTCCTATCTTTTTCATGAGCATTCCTTCTCTATGCCTGCGTCTATGAGGAAAAACAAAATCACGGGGTAGAGGCGGACGTGCTTGCGCACGTCCGCCCTTGCCGAACGACTCAAACGGCGCTAGCGCTTATCGGATCCGTCACAGACCCAGCAGTCCGGATCCAGACCGCGAGCGATCTTGTCAGCCCGAATAGCCTCTTCCTGCGCCTTGGAAGCCGCCTCGCGCTGCGAGGGTGTCTTCAGGCGAGGCGTTCCAAAGCGCTTCTCAGCCTCTGCCAGCAGCGCGTCTTGTTTTGGCGTCAGCGTGAAGTCATCGCTCTCGGAGATCGAACGATGAAGCGCCCACATTTCGGGCTTCGTCAGATACTCACTTCCGTCCTGCAAATAGTTGGTTCGCGAGACCAGTTTGCCGCTCTCATACACCACACGTTCTGAGACTGCCCCGTTCTGCTCCCAGTAGCCCTCCCACACGCCCGTCGGGACGCTTCCTTTGAAACTCCCCCTTGCCTTTGGCTTCCCGTCCGGGTAATAAACAACAGCCTCGCCCTCCAGCGCGCTGTTGATCGCAGCAGCTTCATAGGAGAGCTGCTTCGGGTTATCAGCGAAATAGATCTGGATACGTCCGTTCACCTGTCCATCCTTCATCCCAAGAACAACACCAGGATTTCCAGCCTTGGTGTGGAACACCGTCTCGCCATCAAGGCCGCCATCTGTGCGTCGACCTTCATATGCCACCACCTGTGATTGCGGGTAGCGGCAAATGTAGTGGCGTCCTACCAGGCCTTCCTCCACGTCCACGTCGCAGACGTAGTCCATGTTCCCTAGCAACGCCGTCATGCTCGTGGGCTGATTGGTATTGAGGTTCTGGAAGATCTTCCGCAGCGGCCCCAGCAGTGGTTCGATCTGGCTGTGAGGTACACCCGTCACCTGACCATCGAACGGCTCGTTGGCACCGGCTTCGTAGATCTTGCCGTTACTCAGGTCCGCGTTACGCCAGTCCAGCACTGGCTTGCTGCACCCAGCTAGAAGAAGCGCCGCCGTCACTGCGGCTACGTATTTGATGCCTTTCATGAGATTCCTTGTGAATGTGTTGTCTGCGCAGGCGGCACAGCAGAGCGAGAGCGGTCACGCTTTGTTATGGCCGGCACAGCAGTCGGTTTGCCAGGGATGGCCTGTCAGCGACTCCGACACTGGTTGGCTGCTATTCCGAGCTGGTCCACGAAGTCCGCCGGGGGATAGCCCTGCTCGTCGATCAGCAATAGGCCGTGTTCACCGTAGTGGTCCTGCAATTTGTCGATGGCGCATTTGCAGTTGGACTTGGATCCACCGGAGCTCATGCAGCTATCGATGAACTGCCCTCGAACCTTGTCCAGCTCACTACTACACGCGCACAGGCCGAGCGCTATGAGTGCAACGATGAGCATTTTTTTGGCTATTGACTCCATGCTTATCGCCTCCTCACAAACACGAGCAGGCAGAAGATCACTACTATCCAGATCAGCCCGCCGATCATCTTCCCTAGCGAAGGGAAAACCACCGCAGGCCAGATAAGACCCTGTCCTAGGTTGTAGAAGAAGCCCTTGTACGCGTAGCGGCCCCAGATATCGAAACAGATGGCCGCGATTAGCACGCTCACGCCATACAGGCCTATCAGGTACCTCATGTCATTCCTTTGTTGGTTGGAGTCAGTTGGTTTCTTGCAGGTACCGGCTGACAGCCACGAACAGGGTTCGCAGGTCATCAGGGTTGGGGATGCTCAGCGAGGCGTAGTGCTCGCCATGGATCCGGATGTGCGCACCGTGTGCGGTGATCTGGGTCAGACAGCTCAATAACCGAATCTCCACCCCTTCAAACTTGGCCTTGCTCCGGATCTGGGCCTCGGTGATCAGTGCCCCTTCCCTGGCGCCACCGAATACGGTGTCGTCGATGAGCGCGACCACGTCCTGCGCGCGGATACCGCCGCCGTAGCTATCCAGGGCGCCTAGGAGCTTCTTCCGCGGGATGTGAGGCGCCACGAACACCCGTTCGAAGGGCTCGTTAGTGAACTCCAATCCCTCCAGGGCCTGGCGCAGCGACCGCAGCGGCGGAGGCTGAGCGGGCCTAGCCTGCTGAGGACGGGGCTCGGGAGTTGGTTTCGGTGCAGGCCCCGCCTTGGTTGAGGCGGATGCCTGGGCGCGGTCAAACCTTTCTCGTTTCTCTGGATCCTTGAGGACGACGTAGGCCTTATTGACGGCCTGCATTCTCGCCGTCGCCCATGCGACGGCGGACTCATCTCCTGCGCTGTAACGGTCAGGGTGGTATTGGCTCCGGCGGCCCTTGTAGGCCAGTTCTATTTCCCAAAGTGGTGCCTCGGGGCGTACCCCGAGGACTTCGTAGTGATTTTCATCCGCCATCAGGCCCTCCCCTCAGGACGAGCCATCGATGTGCCTCCATTGGTTGTGCCGGCTATCTCCATGGCCATAGCTCTCCCACTTCTTCCTTCCTCAACATGACCGCTCGATTCCCCTACAACGCCAGTAGCGAACACAGAGCCGAGCTCAAGACTTGCAATGAACTTACGTGATACGTAGAGTCTACCCGGGGCGTAGATCATCCGTCATCCTGTTGGAAGGACTACATCGGTCACCTCCTGCTAATGGCCGGCCCTACCCTCGAACCCCGAGGCGTGGTGGCTGCGCGCCTGCGCCAAGCCCGACTGCTTCGAGGGCTTAGCCAACGCGAAGTCGGAGTTCGAATGGGACTTGATAAGGACACTGCTTCGGCACGCATAAGCCGCTACGAGAGCGAGTCCATGGCCATAAGCTTGGAATCACTGTTTTCGTTGGCTGACGCTCTTCAGGTGCCAGCCGCATACTTGCTGGCGTCATCCGCCGCTATGGCAGACGCGATCCTTTTGATAGGAGATGAAAGCGAAGTACAGCAGGCTCGTCTCGCTCAGGCCTTGGCCGCTTTTGCTAGCCTTCCAGCAGCACGCCGGAAGGCACTACTCGAAGAGATCTTGGGTAAGCCGGGTATCTAGCCCTTCTTCGAGTTTCAGGGCCTTCACCAAGTAGCGGCCTGCCATTCGCCGTAGACGTTCCGCAGCCTCTCTACCCCGCGCTCTCATGCGCCAGTTTCCATCGGCAGCTGAGCGCTCTACCTCCCGGGCCTGTCGGTCTAGATCAGCCGCTTTGGCACGAGCTATTGCCGCCCTGGTCGATGACCAGGACGTCTCCGTT